>NZ_CAXAPT010000011.1:0-234499 GCF_963970475.1 Pseudomonas sp. EA_5y_Pfl2_R50
TGATTACATCGAGATGTTCTACAACGTAAAACGCCGCCATGGTTTCAACAATCAGCTGTCACCGGTAGAGTTTGAAAAGCGTTACGCAATGAGCTTGCAAGGTGTCTAGAGAATCCGGGGCGATTCAAAGGTCATTTCAGCGATACCACTGAAATGACCTTTTTTGTGTCTTCGTTATCTCCACCCCCCTCCTCCGACATCCTCCACTCACAGAAGTAACGTCCTACAAAACGCGTCCCCCACGTCTGATTTCGCTGCCCCCTCTCTGCTGGCTATCTTCTGCGACCAGATCCAAACAGATGAAAACAATGAGAAGAAAAGGCAAAGCGACGGATCTTCGTGACCAGACATTCAGATCAAACTCGCGAAAGATCGCCTACAAATTCTTTCTCAAGGACATTGCCCCGAGAATCCCAAATATTGATGCAGCAGCGGTCAAGTTTGAGCCGATTACCCCAGCAGCGATAAAGCAATACTTACTCTGGGAGGGGCCAACAATTTTCCCTTGGGATGACGTTGCAGACTGGAAAAGTAAAGATGCGAAAGGTCTGGATTTGGCGATATGGTACAAACAGATTCTTTGCGGCATGTGCTATGCGACCCCGCGCGCAAGCTCTATCTGCTTAAAGATTGTTCTGTTGGAAGGGCATCCGGATAGGGCGCATCCGCTTCGCGGCAGGATCGCGCCGATTGCTCTGCTTGTCGCAGATCACTATGCGCGAGCGCTAGGATGCAAAGAAATCGAGATTCAGGATCCTAATCCGAATGTTGTTTTTTACTACCGGAAACTGGGGTTCGAATTCGACCAGGCCAACCGGCTTGTCATTTCTGTGGACGGTCAATAACATCGAAATCAACAACCCAATCGCACGAGGTGCGTATGAGCCCAAAAAAGCGAAAGGCAAAGCTTCTTCAGATTGTTGAATTACATCTCGAAGCACTCCGGTTGGCTGGGGATATGTCAGCCAACCAACGGCGATTTATTGAAGTTGCTGTTACATGTGGGCCAGAGCTTGAGCCAAGCGGCCCGCTGGCCGGTAGAAGATCCTGAGTCAAAAATAAAAAGGCGTCCATAGGACGCCTTTTTGTGTTTGGAGGAGTAGTCGCAGCGATTCTTTAGCTCCTGGCTTTACGGCCTTGGGTTCAGAATCCGACAGGCTAGCCCGTCGTCACTACTTCAGAGAAACCAGCTTTCTCTGCTGCCAAAAATGCGGGGGAGCTTTTGCTGGTGCCCAGTCCCGACGAATGCGCAGTTGCAGTCCTCGAACGGAATGATCCGTCAATGCCGGTCGAGAGTCTACGCTCCAATTCAGGGAAGCAGTGCCGCGCCATTGGGTTTTGATACGTCTTGTAAACCTCTATTCCAGCACTGAAACCCGGCTCAACTACCCTTCAAAAACCCGCAGGAAGCGGCCCCCGATTCAACTCAAGGAACGACCATGTCCCTCTCAATCGTCCACAGTCGCGCCCAGATAGGCGTGGAAGCCCCCGCTGTCACCGTCGAAGTCCATCTGGCCAACGGCCTGCCGTCGCTGACCATGGTCGGGCTGCCCGAGGCGGCGGTGAAGGAGAGCAAGGATCGGGTGCGAAGCGCGATCATCAATTCCGGGCTGCAGTTTCCGGCGCGGCGGATCACCTTGAATCTGGCGCCGGCGGATCTGCCCAAGGACGGCGGGCGGTTTGATCTGGCGATTGCTCTGGGGATTCTGTCGGCGAGTGTGCAGGTGCCGTGTCTGACGCTGGATGAAGTGGAGTGCCTCGGTGAGCTGGCGTTGTCCGGTGCGGTGCGGCCGGTGCGCGGGGTGTTGCCAGCGGCATTGGCTGCACGCAAGGCGGGTCGCGCGCTGGTGGTGCCGCGGGCGAATGCCGAGGAGGCGTGCCTGGCCTCGGGGTTGAAGGTGTTTGCGGTGGATCATTTGCTGGAGGCGGTGGCGCATTTCAATGGGCATACGCCGGTTGAACCCTATGTCTCCGACGGGTTGATGCACGCCAGCAAGCCTTATCCCGACTTGAATGAAGTGCAGGGGCAAGTGGCGGCGAAACGGGCGTTGCTGATTGCTGCTGCGGGTGCGCATAACTTGTTGTTCAGCGGGCCACCTGGGACGGGTAAGACATTGTTGGCGAGTCGCCTGCCGGGGCTGTTGCCGCCGCTGGCCGAAAGTGAGGCACTTGAAGTGGCGGCGATTCAGTCAGTCGCCAGTGGCGCACCGCTGACTCATTGGCCGCAGCGTCCCTTCCGTCAACCGCACCACTCCGCATCCGGGCCGGCACTGGTCGGCGGCAGTTCAAAACCGCAACCCGGCGAGATCACCCTCGCCCACCACGGCGTGCTGTTTCTCGATGAGCTGCCGGAGTTTGATCGCAAGGTATTGGAGGTTTTACGCGAGCCCTTGGAGTCAGGGCATATCGTGATTTCCCGAGCCAAGGATCGTGTGCGCTTTCCGGCGCGCTTCCAGTTGGTGGCGGCGATGAATCCCTGCCCTTGTGGATATCTTGGCGAGCCGACCGGGCGCTGCTCCTGCACGCCGGATATGGTGCAGCGTTATCGCAACAAGCTCTCGGGGCCGTTGCTGGACCGGATCGATTTGCACCTGACGGTGGCGCGGGAAGCGACGGCGTTGAACCCGCAGGTAAAACCGGGAGAAGACAGTGCCAGCGCGGCAGCCTTGGTGGCCGAGGCACGCGAGCGCCAGCAAAAGCGCCAAGGCTGCGCCAATGCGTTTCTCGATCTGCCGGGATTGAAGCACCACTGCAAGTTATCCACAGCCGATGAAACGTGGCTTGAATCAGCTTGCGAGCGGCTGACGTTGTCGCTGCGCTCAGCGCATCGCCTGCTCAAAGTCGCCCGAACCCTGGCCGACCTTGAGCAGGTCGATGCAATCAGCCGTGAGCACTTGGCCGAAGCGCTGCAGTATCGGCCGGCGACACCTTAATGCTCGGTCAGATCCACCAGCGGCGTCTGCCGCACTTCAGTTTCGCGTCCGGCCTGAATCTCGGTCACGCGCTTCAACGCGTTGTCCACAGCGCCCTTGTCTGCCAGCAGGCTGTAGCTGATCTGGAACTGTTGGCTGGCCTTCGGCGCAATGGTCGGCACCAGATTCAGCGGACGCTGATAGCGGCGGTTGTAGGAAAAACTGGTGCCCGGCTCCAGTCCCGTGACATAGCCCTGGCCTTGGGTGTCAGTGTTTTTCCACAGGGAAAACACCGGCAACTGCTGGGTATTGAAGCCGACGGAGACGCCGAGACTACCGGCCTTGTTGTGCAGAACGGTCAGGGTTTCACCTTTGCCGTCGGCATAGGGCACGACGTTGTAGACCGTTTCGTCGTAGTCCTTGGTCGGCGCGCGATAAGTCTGCCAGTCAGCCAGATCGCCCTTGGCCTTGTCGTTGAACGGCGATACCTGTTTCACCGGCGCGGCAAATCGGGCGCCCTGCTCGAGGAACGGCGTACTGAAATTGCTGTGATACAGCGCCTGATATTCCTTCGGATAGTCGCCGTTGTTGGTCAGAGTGTCGTTGAGTGCAAAACGCACGCTGCCGGGCTCGGTGACCAACTCAGTGACGACCGAGAAGTCGACTTTCTTGAAGGCCTGTTCCTTCAGCTCGCCGCGCAGACTGATGGCGTAGGGTGGTTTTTCGTCAATGTGCAACGTCACGGTGCTGGCCGGGATGTTGGCGGCGCGACCGTGCAAGGTCAGCAGTTCGCCGTTGTCCATGCCGGGATGGCCGACCCACTCGTACCCGCAGCGGGTCACCAGTTCATTGAACCCTTCCAGCCAGCCCAGCCCACCGCGTCCGTTGAGTTCGATGAAGGCCGGGTTGACCACTTCCTTGACCGGCGAATCCCACCCCATGCGCACGTTGCCGACAGAGGCCTGCAAGACATTCATGCCTCGGGTCGGCACCACCGAGAGTTTCATCGTGCCGTTATCGATATCGACGACGCTGACACCTTCCTGCCGCCCTCCGTGCAAGGTACGCAGGCTCACGGAGAAGGGTTTGTCGGTTTTCACGCCGAGCTGCGCACTGGTGATGGTCCAGTTTTGCGCGGGCTTGCTGGCATCGAGAAGGACGTAATCCCAGGCCATGGCATGGGAAGCAGCAGTGAATGCGCCGAGGGCGACGGCGAGTTTGAGCGGGGTCATGGCAGCAGCCTTTTATTGGAGTTGTGCCATTTTTATAGCGCTGCGGAAACGTTTCAGCAAGTGTATTGGATCAATCGGTGGCATGTCCTGCCGCAGATCTTCATTGATGCATTCGCGAGCAGGCTCGCTCCCGCAGGGAATCCGGGTCTTCACAAAATCTGTGATTTGCACCGGAAACTGTGGGAGCGAGCCTGCTCGCGAAGCTATTTCAAAGGCGTATCAACGAAACCGATCAACCTCGGAACGCAAATCCGCCGCCAGCTTCTCCAGCTCTTTAGCCGTCACCGCCAGGTTCGACACCACTTCACGCTGCTCACTGTTGGCCAGCGCAATGCTTTGCAGGTTACTGCTCAGCAACGTTGCGGTGCTGCTCTGCTCCTGAGTGGCCGTGGTAATCGCAGCAAACTGCTGCCCCGCCGAACGGCTCTGCTCATCAATGCGCGCCAGCGCCGAAGCGACGTTGGCGTTGCGCGACAAACCTTCCTGCATCAGCACATTGCCCTGCTCCATGGTGCTGATCGCGTTGCCGGTTTCCTGCTGGATGCTGTGGATCATGCTGGAAATTTCATCCGTCGCCTGACGGGTACGCGAGGCCAGGCTGCGCACTTCATCCGCTACCACGGCAAAACCGCGACCTTGCTCACCGGCACGGGCCGCTTCGATTGCAGCGTTGAGCGCCAACAGGTTGGTCTGCTCGGCAATCGAGGTGATCACACCGACAATGCCGCCAATTTCCTGGGAACGCTGGCCGAGGGTATTGATCACGGTGGCGGTGCTGTTCAGGGCGCCAGCAATTTGCTCCAGCGAGGACGACGCTTCTTCCATCGAGCTGCGCCCGATCTGCGTCTGCTGAGCGTTTTCCTGCGCCAGACGCTGGGTCGCGCCCATGTTGTCGGCGATGTTCAGCGAGGTCGCGCTGAACTCTTCCACCGCGCCGGCCATGCTGGTGATTTCACCGGACTGCTGCTCCATGCCTTCATAGGCACCGCCAGACAAACCGGACAGGGCCTGGGCTCGGCTGTTGACCTCTTCCGAAGAGCGGCGAATGTGCTCGACCATGGTCGACAATGCCTGGCTCATCTGGTTGAACGCGCGGGACAACTGACCGATTTCGTCATTGCTCGACACGTTCAGACGCACGCTCAGATCACCGGCGCCCAAGGCTTCGGCCTGACGTACCAGATCGCTCAGTGGCGCCAGTTTGCTGCGCAGCAACCAGACCACGGACCCCACCGCCAACAGCATCGCCAGCAGGCTGCCAATGGCCAATTGCGTGCCGACGCTCCAGGTCACCGCGCGAATCTCGGCTTTCGGCATGCTCGCCACCACCGACCACGGGCCGCCGTCGAACGGCACGGCAACGCTGTAGAAATCTTCGGACTTGTCCTCCCAGAACTGGCCTTTGCCCGGCGTCTTCGCCAGACCCGTGATCACTGGAATCGCCTGATCCAGTGCCTGCACGCCCGCCGGCGCAACCAGCCATTTGCTCTGCTCATCGAGCAGCGCCAGGGAGCCAGTCTGGCCAATGCGGAAACGCTTGAGGTTATCGAACTGGGCGTTCTGCGCGTCGGTGTAATCGAAGCCGACGAACAGCACCGCAATCACCTTGCCGCTACCATCGCGCACCGGGGTGTACTGGGTCATGTAGGAGCGCTCGAACAACAAGGCGCGACCGACGTAGCTTTGCCCCGCCATCAACCTGGCGTAGGCAGGGTGGCCATGATCGAGCAAAGTGCCGATGGCGCGGGCGCCGTCCTGTTTGGTCAGGGAGGTGCTGACCCGCACAAAGTCTTCGCCGCTGCGCACGAACAGCGTGGCGACGCCCGCGGTCATCTGCTTGAACTCGTCGACTTCCTTGAAGTTGTTGTTCAACACTTCGCTGCCCAGATGCAGGCCCGGCGTCTGGGTACCGGCGACGCTCACCGGTTCATCCGGGTGAATGCTCAGGCCGGTGCTGAAGCGCTTCTCGAACAAACCGCTCAGGCGCTGGGTGCTTTCACGCAGCGTGCCGTGGAAGGTGCTCAGTTGGTCGGCCAGCAGCCGCGCCTCACTGGCCAGATGCTCTTCACGTGTGGCGAGGTTGGCGGAGTCCAGCGAACGCAGGGCGAACACCGTACTGCCACTGATGACAATCGCCAGTATCACAGCGAGCGCGAGGCCCAGCTGCGAGGCGATCCGAGCGCGAGGTTGAGACATGGACAGCTCCTGGCCGAGCCATGTGATCCTCCTTGATCTCGACTCGGATAATTTTCTAATAGTGGGGGTGAATCGTGGAGACCGGCACGACGGTTCCACAAGCACGTATTCGGCGGTGGATCCAAATACTTGAGCGGAAAACAAGGTTATGGCACAAGGCCGGCATTGTGGAGGCTCGAACGTTTCAGCTCAAGCGCGCAACCGCCGGCAACTCCATCGCACGGACTTCGCCTTGCAGGAAGTCGCTGAGACGGCGCAAACGTTCACCTCCCGGACGGGTTTTTGGCCACACCAGATAATAATTCAGTCCGCTGGCGACGGCGGTCGGCCATGGAAGACTCAAACGTCCCTGCGCCACATCTTCGGCAACCATCAACAGATCGCCCATCGACACCCCGTAGCCGCGTGCCGCCGCGATCATCCCCAGTTCAAGGGTATCGAACACCTGTCCGCCCTTGAGCGAAACCTGCCCGGACAACCCCATGTGTTCCAGCCAACTACGCCAGTCACGACGATCCGGGGTCGGGTGCAATAATTCGGCGGCAGCCAGCCGCGCCACATCCCACGGCTGATCGTTCAGCAAGTTCGGCGCCCCCACCGGGATCAGCTCTTCGGGGAACAACAGGCTGGCCTCCCAGTCCGGCGGAAAATGCCCGTCGCTCAGCAGCACCGCACAGTCGAACGGTTCATGGTTGAAATCCACCGAGTCAACGTCCATCCAGGCGCTGGTCAGTTGCACTTCATTGCCCGGCTGCAAATGGCGGAAGCGACTGAGCCGGGCCAGCAGCCAGCGCATGGTCAGGGTCGACGGCGCTTTCATGCGCAGGATGTCGTCCTCGGCGCGCAGGGTATTGCAGGCCCGCTCAAGGGCGGCGAAGCCTTCGCGAATGCCCGGCAACAGCAGGCGCGCCGATTCGGTGAGTTGCAGATTACGCCCGCTGCGATGAAACAGGCGGCAGGCAAAATGATCCTCGAGCGTGCGAATGTGCCGGCTGACCGCACTCTGGGTAATCGATAACTCCTCCGCCGCGCGCGTGAAAGAGCTGTGCCGTGCCGCCGCTTCAAATGCGCGCAGGGCATACAACGGAGGAAGTCGACGAGACATGCACAAAGCTCCTGTGGCGGGATGCGGCCAACTTAGCAGAATCCACACAGGATGAGTTTTAATCATGCCACCCATCCTTTTTATCCCTTTGTGCAATGCCGCCCAAGCGCTGAGAATCGACGGTCTCCTGTTCCCTCTGAAATCGAGTGGTGATGACCATGCAACAATCTGTGCGTACCGAACTCTGGGCCATTCTGCGGCTGGCAGGGCCGTTGATCGCTTCACAGTTGGCGCACATGTTGATGGTGCTGACTGACACCTTGATGATGGCGCGCCTGAGTCCCGAAGCGCTGGCCGGTGGCGGCCTCGGCGCGGCAAGCTATTCGTTCGTGTCAATTTTCTGCATCGGTGTGATCGCGGCGGTCGGCACGCTGGTGGCGATTCGCAAAGGTGCCGGCGACATCATTGGCGCAGCGCGGCTGACCCAGGCCGGCTTGTGGCTGGCGTGGCTGATGGCGCTGGGCGCCGGGTTGCTGCTGTGGAACCTGAAACCGGTGTTGCTGTTGTTTGGCCAGACTGAAACCAACGTCAACGCGGCCGGGCAATTCCTGATCGCCCTGCCCTTCGCCCTGCCCGGCTACCTGAGCTTTATGGCCCTGCGCGGTTTCACCAGTGCAATTGGCCGGGCGACACCGGTGATGGTCATCAGCCTGGCCGGCACCGTGGCCAACTTCCTGCTCAATTACGCGCTGATTACTGGCATGTTCGGTGTGCCGAAACTCGGGCTGATGGGCATTGGTCTGGTCACGGCGATTGTCGCCAACTGCATGGCGCTGGCATTGGCCTGGCATATCCGCCGGCACCCTGCCTATGACGCATATCCGTTGCGCGCGGGCCTGTCGCGGCCGAACCGGCAATACCTGAAAGAACTGTGGCGACTCGGCCTGCCGATTGGCGGCACCTACGCGGTGGAAGTCGGATTGTTCGCGTTCGCGGCGCTGTGCATGGGCACCATGGGCAGCACGCAGTTGGGCGCGCACCAGATCGCCCTGCAAATCGTCTCGGTGGCGTTCATGGTTCCGGCAGGGATGTCCTACGCGATCACCATGCGCGTCGGCCAGCATTATGGCGCCGGGCAATTGAACGATGCGCGGATGTCCGGGCGGGTCGGGATCGTGTTTGGCGCGGTGGTGATGCTGGGTTTCGCCATGGTGTTCTGGTTGCTGCCGAACCAGTTGGTGGGCCTGTTCCTCGACCACAACGATCCGGCGTTTGCCGAGGTGATCCGTTTAGCGGTCAGCCTGTTGGCCGTGGCCGCGTGGTTCGAACTGTTCGACGGCACGCAGACGATTGCCATGGGCTGCATCCGTGGCCTCAAGGATGCGAAGACCACGTTTCTGGTCGGGCTCGGCTGCTATTGGCTGATCGGCGCACCGGCAGCGTGGTGGATGGCGTTTCACTTGAACTGGGGGCCGACGGGCGTCTGGTGGGGTCTGGCGCTGGGGCTGGCGTGTGCGGCTGTGAGCCTGACGCTGGCGTTTGAATGGAAGATGAAACGGATGATTCGGCTGGAGCCTGCGTCATCCACGCCATTCACAGTTCCTCAGACTGACTGAGATCCCGCCTGTGGGAGCGGGTTCAAGGCAGCCCGCAGAGGGTGCTCAGTTGACGATTTCGAGGGCTGGCTGCTGGCCCGCGCCGAAGGTCAGGTACTCAACCAGTTCCGCCAACGGCAACGGTCGGCTGATCAGATAACCCTGCACCTGATCGCAACCAAACCCGCGCAGCAGTTCCAGTTGCTCCGGCGTCTCGACCCCTTCCGCCACCACTTCCAGATGCAGGTTGTGCGCAAGATTGATCATCGCGTGCACCAGCTTGCGATTCTCTTCACGCTGTTCCATGCCACCGACAAAGCTCTTGTCGATCTTCAGCAAGGTGATCGGCAGGCTGTTGAGGTGCACGAACGACGAGAACCCGGTGCCGAAATCATCCAGCGAAAAGCGCACGCCGAGGCGCCCCAGGGCGTCCATGGTCTGCTTGACCAGATCGCTGCGGCGCATCACCGCGGTTTCGGTCAGTTCGAATTCCAGCCATTGCGCCTCTACGCCACGTTCGGCGATCAAACGACTGAGCGTCGGCAACAACTGGCTGTCCTGAAACTGGCGGAACGACAGGTTGATCGCCATGTGCAACGCCGGCAGCCCGCGCTCGCGCAGCGCCTGCATGTCGCGCAGCGCCCGGGAAATCACCCAGTAACCCAGCGGCACGATCAAACCGCTCTGCTCGGCCAATGGCACGAACTCGCTTGGCGGCAACAGACCGCGTTCACCGTGGCGCCAGCGCACCAGGGCTTCGAGGCCGACAATCTGGCCGTCCTCAAGATTCAGGCGTGGCTGGTAATGCAGCTCCAGCTCATCGCGACGCAACGCCCGGCGCAGCTCGCTTTCGAGGTCGGCCATGCTTCGCGCGTTACGGTTGATGCGTTCGTTGAAGATGTGAAAGGTGCAGCCCTGGGTGCTCTTGGCCTGCTGCATGGCGATGTGCGCGTGCCACATCAACGGGTCGGCGCCGCCCTGCGCGCGGGCATGGGCGATGCCAAGGCTGGAGCCGATCAGCAGGCTTTCGCCATCGACCCAATACGGTTCGGACAAGGCCTCGGTGATGCGCTCGGCCATCCACTCGGCGCGTTGCGGCGCACGGCGGGTGTCAATCAGCAGGGCAAATTCGTCGCTGCCCAGCCGCGCCAGTTGATCGCCGACCTCAAGCTGGCTTTTCAGCCGCGCGACGACTTGCAGGATCAGACGGTCGCCGGCCTGATGGCCGAGGGCATCGTTGGCGTGGCGAAAATTGTCGAGATCGAGATGCCCCAACGCCAGGCCACGACCGTCGTTTTCGGCGAGGCGCGCGGCGAGCAAGGTCTGGAACCCCTGACGGTTGGCGATGCCGGTCAGCGGGTCCTGTTCGGCCAGGCGTAGCAGGGTGTTTTCAAGGACACCGCGCTCGCGTACATGGCGCAGGCAACGGCGCAGCATGCCGGCGTCGAGGGCGTCGAACACCAGCCAGTCACTGACGCCCACGGGCGCCGTTTCCGGTTCGTGCTCCAGCAGCAACACCGTCGGCAAGCTGCAACGGCCCGGTGCCGGTTGCAACGCCGGAAGGGTCAACAACACCGCGTGGCGATTGTCTTCGAACAAACTGCTGACCGACTCCCAGCTCGGCGCGCTGATCAGCACCGCCGCGCTCCCCATCGGAGCCAGACACTCGCGCAATAACGCTGTCCACGCTGGCTCTTCGGCCAGTAGCAGCAAACGCAAGGGTTCGACAGGCGTAGACAAGCTAGCTCCCTAGACTCTGCAATGATGTGGGCGGCGGGCATTATGCCGTTGCTGTGACCAATGGCCAAATGACAACAGTTATCGAAACGTTATTTTGTGTCACGGATGAGAACATTAGCCGCAAAATCACCGCGCATCCTGCGTGAAAGTAACAAAACCGGCAAATTTGAATCGCGTGGTACGTCACAAGTCGGACAGAGCAGCACAAATCGCTGAGCCTGTTAAAATGCCGGCCCATTTCGTCAACGACTCCCGAATTTTCGTATGTCCCGACTCAATCCCCGGCAGCAAGAAGCCGTGAACTACGTCGGCGGCCCTCTATTGGTGCTCGCCGGTGCTGGCTCCGGCAAGACCAGCGTGATCACGCGCAAGATCGCGCACCTGATCCAGAATTGCGGCATTCGCGCCCAGTACATCGTCGCCATGACCTTTACCAACAAGGCCGCGCGCGAGATGAAAGAGCGGGTCGGCACCCTGCTGCGCGCCGGCGAAGGTCGCGGCCTGACGGTCTGCACCTTCCACAATCTGGGCCTGAACATCATCCGCAAGGAACACGTGCGGCTGGGCTACAAGCCCGGCTTCTCGATCTTTGACGAGACGGATGTCAAAGCGCTGATGACCGACATCATGCAGAAGGAATACGCGGGCGACGACGGCGTCGACGAGATCAAGAACATGATCGGCGCCTGGAAAAACGACCTGATCCTGCCGCCTCAGGCGCTGGAGAACGCGCGCAATCCCAAGGAACAGACCGCCGCCATCGTCTACACCCACTATCAGCGAACACTCAAAGCGTTCAACGCGGTGGACTTCGACGACCTGATCCTGCTGCCGGTAAAACTCTTCGAGGAGCACGCCGACATTCTCGAAAAGTGGCAGAACAAGGTGCGTTATCTGCTCGTCGACGAATACCAGGACACCAACGCCAGCCAGTACCTGCTGGTGAAAATGCTCATCGGCAAGCGCAACCAGTTCACCGTAGTGGGCGACGACGACCAGTCGATCTACGCCTGGCGTGGCGCGCGGCCGGAAAACCTGATGCTGCTCAAGGACGACTATCCATCGCTGAAAGTGGTGATGCTCGAGCAGAACTACCGCTCGACGAGCCGCATTCTGCGCTGCGCCAACGTGCTGATCTCGAACAACCCGCACGAATTCGAAAAGCAGCTATGGAGTGAGATGGGCCACGGTGACGAGATCCGCGTGATCCGCTGCCGCAACGAGGACGCCGAAGCCGAGCGCGTGGCCATGGAAATCCTCAGCCTGCACCTGCGCACCGACCGCCCCTACAGCGATTTCGCGATTCTCTATCGCGGTAACTATCAGGCCAAGCTGATCGAACTGAAGTTGCAGCACCATCAGGTGCCGTACCGACTGAGCGGCGGCAACAGTTTCTTCGGCCGCCAGGAAGTGAAGGACCTGATGGCCTACTTCCGCCTGATCGTGAACCCGGACGACGACAATGCCTTCCTGCGGGTGATCAACGTGCCGCGCCGTGAAATCGGCTCGACCACCCTGGAAAAACTCGGCAACTACGCCACCGAACGCAAGATCTCGATGTACGCCGCCACCGACGAAATCGGTCTGGGTGAACATCTGGACAGCCGCTTCACCGATCGCCTGGCGCGCTTCAAGCGTTTCATGGACAAGGTCCGTGAGCAGTGCGCCGGTGAAGACCCGATCTCGGCGCTGCGCAGCATGGTCATGGACATCGACTACGAGAACTGGCTGCGCACCAACAGCTCCAGCGACAAGGCTGCCGATTACCGGATGGGCAACGTCTGGTTCCTCATCGAGGCGTTGAAAAACACCCTCGAAAAGGATGAAGAAGGCGAAATGACAGTCGAGGACGCCATCGGCAAACTGGTGCTGCGCGACATGCTCGAACGTCAGCAGGAAGAAGAGGACGGCGCCGAAGGCGTGCAGATGATGACGCTGCACGCGTCCAAGGGCCTGGAATTCCCCTACGTGTTCATCATGGGCATGGAAGAGGAAATCCTCCCGCACCGTTCCAGCATCGAAGCCGACACCATCGAAGAAGAACGCCGCCTGGCCTACGTGGGCATCACCCGCGCGCGCCAGACCCTGGCCTTCACCTTCGCCGCCAAGCGCAAGCAGTACGGCGAGATCATCGACTGCGCGCCCAGCCGCTTCCTCGATGAGCTGCCGCCGGACGACTTGGCGTGGGAAGGTAACGACGACACACCGACCGAAGTCAAAGCCGTGCGCGGCAACAACGCATTGGCCGATATACGCGCGATGTTAAAGCGCTAGAATTGACCCCTTTTTACTAGACCTTCGGCGCACAAAGCGCCAAATGAGGACAGCTTCATGGAAGCATTGCACCAGAAAATCCGCGAACAAGGCATTGTGCTTTCCGACCAGGTCCTGAAGGTCGACGCCTTCCTGAACCACCAGATCGACCCGGCCCTGATGAAGCTGATCGGCGACGAATTCGCCACGCTGTTCAAGGATTCGGGCATTACCAAGATCGTCACCATCGAAGCCTCAGGCATCGCCCCGGCGATCATGACCGGTCTGAACCTCGGCGTTCCGGTGATCTTCGCTCGCAAGCAACAGTCCCTGACCCTGACCGAAAACCTGCTGTCGGCAACCGTTTACTCGTTCACCAAGAAGACCGAAAGCACAGTGGCCATCTCCCCGCGCCACCTGACCAGCAGCGACCGCGTGCTGATCATCGACGACTTCCTGGCCAACGGTAAGGCGTCGCAAGCGCTGATCTCGATCATCAAGCAGGCTGGCGCCACGGTGGCCGGTCTGGGCATCGTGATCGAGAAATCGTTCCAGGGTGGCCGCGCCGAACTGGATGCGCAGGGCTATCGCGTTGAGTCGCTGGCGCGCGTGAAATCGCTGACTGGCGGCGTCGTCACCTTCATCGAGTAACCCGTCACCTCGCAATACCCTGTGGGTCATTACCCCTGTGGGAGCGGGCTTGCTCGCGAAGGCATCGTGTCAGTCGATATTTTTCTCGAATGATGCACCGCTTTCGCGAGCAAGCCCGCTCCCACAATGGGTTCTGGGGGCGGCAGTTATTGGGTGGTGGCTTTGAGACCGGTGAGGAGCAGGCGCTGGAAGAGGTCTTCTTTCAGGCCTTCCGGGTTGGTGAGTTGCATGCGCTCAAGGTGTTCGGGGTATAGCGATGGCTCGGGGGCATCGAGGGCTGCTTTGCCCAGTTCCAGAATCTCGGTCAGTTTGAACTTGCTCTTCAGCCAGTTAAGTGCGCGCAACAGATCGCGCTCGATCACGGTGAAATCACAGCCCAACGGATACTCCGGAAACAGGTTCGCATGCCGCGCGGCAATCGCCTGCAAGCGCTGCGGTGTATTGTCAGTAAATCGTGGATCGAGGCGGAAATCCTTCGGCAGTTTACCGACCTTTTGCGCCTGTTCGATGAGCCCCGGCTGAAAGCGCGAATCGCTGATATTGAGCAGCGACTCGATCACCACAGCGTCAGACTTGCCGCGAAGATCAGCGATGCCGTACTCGGTCACGACGATATCGCGCAGATGCCGCGGGATCGTGCAATGACCGTATTCCCAAACGATGTTGGAACTGACCTCGCCACCGGACTCACGCCAACTGCGCAAAATCAGAATCGACCGCGCATCATGCAATGCATGCCCCTGCGCCACGAAGTTGTACTGCCCGCCGACACCGCTGAGTACGCGCCCGTCTTCCAGTTGATCGGCCACGCCAGCCCCGAGCAGAGTCATGGTGAACACCGTGTTGATGAAACGCGCATCGAGGCGCTGCAAACGCTTGAGCGCTTCCTGCCCGTACAGTTCGTTGATATAGCTGATGCGGGTCATGTTGAATTCGAGGCGTTTGCTCTGCGGCAACTCGCGCAGTCGCTCGTAGAAACTGCGCGGGCCGAGGAAGAAGCCACCGTGCACGGAGATGCCGTCAGGCTGCGCGGCCTCGTCGAGGGTGCCGGCGTTGGCCTGCTCCTGAGTCGGTATATCGGGGTAGACCTTGCGCCGGATGATCCCGGCATCTGCCAGCACCAGCAGGCCGTTGACGAACATTTCGCTGCAACCGTAAAGACCTTTGGCGAACGGTGCGGTGCCGCCTTCGCGCGCGATCAACTGCGCCCACTGGCTGAGGTTGATGTCATCCAGCAAGGCTCGATAACCGGCGTTATCCGCCTGCCGCGCCAGCAGCGCTGCGGTCAGCGCATCGCCCATCGAGCCGATACCGATCTGCAACGTGCCACCATCGCGCACCAGAGTGCTGGCGTGCAGACCGATGAAATGATCCTGAAAACCTACGGGCATGTTCGGCGTGGAAAACAGCGTGCTGCTGTCCTTTTCGTCGATCAGCAGGTCAAAGGTGTCGATGTCGACTTCGGCATCACCGGGCATGTACGGCAGGTCAGTGTGCACCTGGCCGACCAGCAAAATCGTTTCGCCGGCGTCGCGGCGCGTGGCGATCATCGGCAACAGGTCGAGGGTGATGTCAGGGTTGCAACTGAGGCTCAGACGATCCGGATGCTCGCTGCTGCTGGCGAGTAATTGCGCCACCAGGTTCAGCCCGGCGGCGTTGATGTCGCGGGCGGCGTGGCTGTAGTTGCTGCTGACATAGTCCTGCTGGGCCGGCGCGCTGTTGAGCAGACTGCCGGGCTGCATGAAGAACTGTTCGATACGGATGTTGGCAGGCAGGCTGTCGCGGTGCAGGTCAGCGAGGAAATCGAATTCCGGGTAGTCGCCAAACACGCGCTCGACGAAGGGTTCGATGAAGCGCTTCTGCAAACCGTCGCCCAGACTCGGGCGGCCGAGGCACAGCGCGGTGTAGATCGTCAGTTGCCGCTCGGGCAAACCTTTGACGCGCCGGTACAGTGCGTTGACGAAGTGATTGGGTTTGCCCAGTCCCAACGGCATGCCCATGTGGATGTGTGCCGGCAAGCGTGCCAGCACGTCGTCCACTGCCTGTTCGATCGAACACAACTGCACCATCTGAAGCCTCCTGCCCGTTCCGTGAATAGAGGTAGACCGAGCTTGCCGCTACTTTGCTGCAATGAACAGCCTCAGGCGCAAATCGCAGGCACAAAAAAACCGTCCGAAGACGGTTTTTTGTCAGAGGCTCGCCTTATTTCAGGCCGGACATTTTCTCGATTGCACCTTTTAGCTCTTCATCCGAGCAATCGGCGCAGGTGCCTCTCGCTGGCATCGCATTGATACCGGTGATGGCTTTGGCGAGGATACCGTCGAGGCCGCCCTGGTGATCCGCGCGCTCTTTCCAGGCAGCGGTGTCACCGATTTTCGGCGCGCCCAACAGGCCGGAGCCGTGGCAAGCGTTGCAATGTTTGGCAATCACTTCGTCAGGGGTTTTCGCGCCACCGCCGCCAGCAGTCGCAGCAACTTCCATCCCTTTGCATTCCTGCCCTTGAACACACACCTGGCCCACCGGCTCGAGGCGTTCGGCAATGTCGTCATTCGTCGCAGCTTGAGCGCTGACAGCCCAGAGGGCCAATACGGTTGCTGGTGCAGCCAGCATTTTCATAATTAGATTCACGCGTTCACCCTCAATGGTGGCTATTCACGCCTGCGGCCACGGTTCGCAGGCGGGCGCAAGTATAGCGGTTAGCCCGCCACACTGAAACAACCCCATGATTAAAGGGGTCTTGTAGCGCATCGGTAAAACGGTCCGGGTGCCTTCGCCGTTGTGGCTTGGCGCCTCTTGGTTTAGAAATTCGCCGGCGTGGCTGCGCTGATTAGTCGCGCAGGCAAGTCGAACGGATTACGAAAACGATGCGGCTTGGTACTTTCAAAGTAGTAGCTGTCGCCGGCTTCGAGAATAAAAGTTTCCAGCCCCACCACCAGCTCCAGGCGACCTTCCACCAGAATTCCGGTTTCCTCGCCCTCATGGGTGAGCATTTCTTCGCCGGTATCGGCACCCGGCGGGTAGATTTCGTTGAGGAATGCGATGGCGCGGCTGGGGTGCGCGCGGCCGACCAGCTTCATGGTCACGGCGCCGTCGGAAATGTCGATCAGCTCGTTGGCCTTGTAGACGATCTGGGTCGGGATTTCCTGCAGGATTTCTTCGGAAAAGAACTCGACCATGGACATGGGAATCCCGCCCAGAACCTTCCTTAGCGAACTGATCGAAGGGCTGACGCTGTTCTTCTCGATCATCGAAATGGTGCTGTTGGTGACGCCCGCACGCTTGGCGAGTTCACGCTGGGAAAGCCCTTTGAGCTTGCGGATCGATTGCAGTCGTTCACCGACGTCCAAGGCGGGAGCCTCCTGATGTTGTAAGAATATTGAGCGTTATCATGGCGACAGCGTTCAGTATTTACAACACTTGGCCCCCGCAGCGGCGTCAACCCTCGGAATAGAGCCTTGGCACCCGGCGCAAGTTGCAGAAGATCTGGTACGGGATGGTATCGGCCCACGTCGCCACGTCGCTGGCGAGGATGTTTTTGCCCCACAGCTCGACGGTCGAACCGAGACCCGCTTCCGGCACATCGGTCAGATCAATGCAGAGCATGTCCATCGACACGCGACCGAGAATACGGCTGCGTTTGCCGGCCACCAGGGCTGGCGTGCCGGTCGGTGCCTGACGCGGATAGCCATCGGCGTACCCCATGGCGACCACGCCGACGCGCATCGGCTTGTCGGTGATGAATCTGGCGCCATAGCCCACCGGCTCGCCGGCAGGCAGTTCGCGCACGCTGATGACTTTGGATTCCAGGGTCATTACAGGTCGCAGGCGATCGGCGACGGCGTTGGCTTCTTCGAACGGGGTGGCGCCGTAGAGCATGATGCCCGGACGTACCCAGTCGCTGTGAATCTGCGGCCAGCCAAGCACGGCGGGGGAATTTCGCAGGCTGACTTCCGCCGCCAGGCCCTGACGCGCGGCTTCAAACACCGCAACTTGCTCTGTACTGCTCTGCGCGTGCAGTTCATCGGCACGGGCGAAGTGGCTCATCAAGACGATTTTCGCCACTTTGCCGCTGGCCAGCAGACGCTGATAGGCCGCCGAATAATCCTTCGGATGCAGGCCAACGCGGTGCATGCCCGAATCGAGCTTCAGCCACACGGTGATCGGCTTGCTCAGCGTCGCCTGCTCAATTGCTTCGAGCTGCCACAGCGAATGCACCACGCACCAGAAGTCATGTTCGACGATCAGCGCCAGCTCATCGGCTTCGAAGAAACCTTCGAGCAACAACACCGGCGCACGAATGCCGGCTGCGCGCAGCTCCAAAGCCTCTTCGATGCAAGCGACGGCAAATCCGTCGGCCTCGGCTTCCAGCGCCTGGGCGCAACGCACCGCGCCATGCCCATAGGCATCGGCCTTGATCACCGCAAGCGCCTTGGCGCCGGTGACTTCGCGGGCAATTCGGTAGTTGTGGCGCAGGGCTTGAAGGTCGATCAGGGCACGGGCAGGACGCATGGCGGCAGACTTCTAGGCGGTCATGGGAAGAAAAACCGGCGCCGACTGACGACGTGAACCGCCAACAGCGCCGGGAGAGGGATCTTTACAACGGTTACGGCAGCGCGGCGACGATGGAGATTTCCACCAGAATGCTCGGCTTGGCCATTTTCGCCTCGACGGTGGCACGGGCCGGGGCGGCGCCTTTTGGCAGCCACTGATCCCACACCGAGTTCATTCCGGCGAAGTGCGCTTCGATGTCGTTCAGGTAGATCGTTGCCGACAACAGATGCTGTTTGTCAGTGCCGGCCAGATCAAGCAAACGCTCGATATTGGCCAGTACGTCGCGCGTCTGCTGTTCAATCCCGGCGTCGAAGTCGTCGCCGACCTGCCCGGCCAGATACACGGTGCCGTTATGGCTGACGATCTGACTCATGCGCTCATTGGTGAGCTGGCGCTGGATTGACATGTTTTGCGGACTCCTGGGTTTTGTTGCCGTAACGGGAAATATCGAGGCCTTCGGCGCTGATCTGTGGCTTTTTCTTCGCCATCAGATCGGCCAGCAGACGACCGGAACCGCACGCCATGGTCCAACCGAGCGTGCCGTGACCGGTGTTGAGGAACAGGTTCTTGAACGGCGTGGCACCCACGATCGGCGTGCCGTCCGGCGTGGTCGGGCGCAGGCCGGTCCAGAAGCTCGCCTCGGCCAGATTGCCGCCCTGAGGATAAAGGTCGTTGACGATCATCTCCAGGGTTTCGCGGCGGCGCGGGTTCAGCGACAGGTCAAAACCGGCGATCTCGGCCATGCCGCCAACGCGGATGCGGTTGTCGAAACGGGTGATGGCGACCTTGTAGGTCTCGTCGAGAATGGTCGACGTCGGTGCCATCGCCGGGTTGGTGATCGGTACGGTCAGCGAATAACCCTTGAGCGGATACACCGGCGCCTTGATGCCCAGCGGCTTGAGCAGTTGCGGCGAGTAGCTGCCGAGGGCCAGCACGTAGCGGTCGGCGGTTTCCAGCTTGCCGTCGATCCACACGCCGTTGATGCGATCACCGGCGTAGTCGAGTTTCTGGATGTCCTGGCCGAAGCGGAATTCGACACCGAGTTTCTCCGCCATTTCGGCCAGACGGGTGGTGAACATCTGGCAGTCGCCAGTCTGGTCGTTCGGCAGGCGCAGGGCGCCGGCGAGGATGTCAGTGACACCCGCCAGCGCTGGCTCGACACGGGCAATGCCGGCGCGATCGAGGACTTCGAACGGCACGCCGGATTCTTTCAGCACGGCAATGTCTTTGGCGGCGTTATCCAGTTGCGCCTGGGTGCGGAACAGTTGGGTCGTACCGAGGCTGCGGCCTTCGTAGGCAATGCCGGTTTCGGCGCGCAATTCGTCGAGGCAGTCGCGGCTGTACTCGGACAGACGCACCATGCGCTCCTTGTTCACCGCGTAACGATTGGCGGTGCAGTTGCGCAGCATCTGCGCCATCCACAGGTACTGGTCGATGTCGGCGGTGGCCTTGATCGCGAGAGGGGCGTGTCGCTGCAGCAGCCACTTGATCGCCTTGAGCGGCACGCCCGGCGCGGCCCACGGCGAGGCGTACCCCGGCGAGACCTGGCCGGCGTTGGCGAAACTGGTCTCCATGGCCGCAGCGGGCTGCCGGTCGACCACCACCACTTCAAACCCGGCACGGGCCAGATAGTAAGCACTGGCGGTACCGATGACGCCGCTACCCAAGACCATAACGCGCATTTTGTATCCCTCATCGCGGCTTTTCGCCGAGCTGTGTTGTTAGAGCAATGATGGGCGCAGTGTAAAAAAGAAATGCCAGTGCTTTTCACTATATAAGCGCCTATATTTGGCGACAATTCTCGGCAAAAACCCTTTTCACGGAGGCGCATCCCCTATGCGTACCAACACTCAGACCAAACGTGAGCTGGACAAGATCGACCGCAACATCCTGCGGATACTGCAGGCGGACGGGCGGATTTCCTTTACCGAGCTCGGCGAAAAGGTCGGCCTCTCCACCACGCCGTGCACCGAGCGGGTGCGACGTCTGGAGCGCGAGGGAATCATCATGGGCTACAACGCCCGGCTGAATCCGCAGCATTTGAAGGGTAGCTTGCTGGTGTTTGTCGAGATCAGCCTCGACTACAAATCCGGTGACACTTTCGAGGAGTTCCGACGCGCGGTGCTGAAGTTGCCGCATGTGCTGGAGTGTCATCTGGTGTCGGGGGATTTCGACTATCTGGTGAAAGCGCGGATTTCCGAGATGGCTTCGTACCGCAAGCTGCTGGGCGACATTCTGCTGAAGCTGCCGCATGTGCGGGAGTCGAAGAGTTACATCGTGATGGAAGAGGTAAAGGAGAGCTTGAGCCTGCCGATTCCAGACTGAGATTTTCGCTGTCTGACCCGGCCTCTTCGCGAGCAAGCCCGCTCCCACATTTGGAATGCATTCTCCTGTGGGAGCGGGCTTGCTCGCGAAGGTGTCGACTCGGCTCCGAGTGAACCCGTTAAACCAGCACCTGCCGATGCGCCGCCATGTATTCGAATATCTGCTTCTCCACCTGCGGATGAATCAGCTCCACCGGCCGTCGCTCATTCGGGCAAGGCAAGGTCTTGGTCGTGCCGAACAACCGACAAATCAACGGCCGCTCGTCATACACCGTGCAACCGTTCGGCCCCAGGTGCACACAGTTCAGCTCTTGCATCGCCGCATCCTGCTCGGCGCGGGTCTTTCGCGGCAGGCGCGCCATTTCTTCCGGCGAGGTGGTCACCGGCCCACAGCAGTCGTGGCAGCCGGGCACGCACTCGAACGAAGGAATCTGCTGGCGCAGGGTGCGGATTTTCTGGCTGTTGCAACTCATCGAAGCGCTGACCACGGTGGAAATGGGCGGCAATTGTGCCGCAAAATCCGTGATCCAGACACTGCAGGCCGACCAGTGTTGCCCGCGTTCCGGCGTGCGGCTTATGCTCCGTCAAATTTTCTCGACACATTAGCCGTTGGATGACGCCTATGACTGCCCGCGCCCAAACTTTCGCGAGCCAACCCCACGTTGCCTCCTATTACGCCGCCAGCAGCCTGCCGCAGCCGGACCATCCGTCGCTGCAAGGTGAGGTGGTTGCCGACGTTTGCGTGGTCGGTGGAGGCTTTTCGGGGCTCAACACAGCGCTGGAACTGGCTGAACGCGGCCTCAGCGTGGTGTTGCTGGAAGCGCACAGGATCGGCTGGGGCGCCAGCGGGCGCAACGGCGGACAATTGATTCGTGGCGTTGGTCACGGCCTCGATCAGTTCGCCAACGTCATCGGCACCGACGGCGTGCGCGAGATGAAACTGATGGGCCTGGAAGCGGTGGAAATCGTTCGTCAGCGCGTCGAGCGTTTTCAGATTGCCTGCGACCTGACCTGGGGCTACTGCGACCTCGCCAACAAGCCTTCCGACCTCGAAGGTTTCGCCGAAGACGCCGAAGCACTGCGCGGCCTCGGCTATCGCTACGAAACCCGCTTGCTGCAAGCCAACGAGATGCACACGGTGGTCGGCTCCGGGCGCTACGTCGGCGGCTTGATCGACATGGGCTCCGGCCACCTGCATCCGCTGAACCTGGCCTTGGGCGAGGCAGCCGCGGCACAGCAACTGGGCGTGAAACTGTTCGAGCATTCGGCGGTGACGCGTATCGACTATGGCCCGGAAGTCAACGTCCATACTGCCCAAGGTTCGGTGCGTTCGAAGACACTGGTGCTCGGCTGCAACGCCTATCTCAACGATCTGAATCCGCAACTCAGCGGCAAGGTCCTGCCGGCCGGCAGCTACATCATTGCGACCGAACCGTTGAGCGAAGAACAGGCGCACAACCTGCTGCCGCAGAACATGGCGGTCTGTGATCAGCGAGTCGCACTGGATTACTACCGGCTCTCGGCGGATCGGCGCTTGCTGTTCGGCGGTGCCTGCCATTATTCGGGGCGCGATCCGAAAGACATCGCCGCGTATATGCAGCCGAAGATGCTCCAGGTATTCCCGCAACTGGCTGGCGTGAAGATCGATTATCAGTGGGGCGGCATGATCGGCATCGGTGCGAACCGTTTGCCGCAGATCGGTCGGCTCGCGGACCAGCCGAATGTGTATTACGCCCAGGCCTATTCCGGCCACGGGGTGAATGCCACGCACCTGGCGGGCAAGTTGCTCGCCGAGGCGATCAGCGGGCAGCACAGCGGTGGCTTTGATCTGTTTGCCAAGGTGCCGCACATCACCTTCCCGGGCGGCAAGCATCTGCGTTCGCCGCTGTTGGCGTTGGGGATGTTGTGGCATCGGATGAAAGAGTTGGTCTGATGTATTTGCAGCGTTCCTGAGGTCGCCTTCGCGAGCAAGCCCGCACCCACAGTTTGAAATGCACTTTACGGTGGGGGCAGGCTTGTTCGCGAAGAGACAAATGACCATACAGATCTCAGATCCGCCAGAACGGCTTCAATCCTTCTTCCCTCGCTTGCTCACGCGTCAGCCCGACATCCTTGAGCTGGTCCGCCGTCAATTCCAGCAACGCCTTGCGCGTGTACAGACGATGCCACATCAGGCCCCAGCGACCAAGGCCGGACGGCGCGTTACGCATGCTCTCATTGCGCGCACGATCCTTCTGCCCTGCCGCCAGTTCCTGACTGTGTAACGTCAGCCGCACATCGCTCAAGCCGTTCATTTTTGTCTCTCCTGTTTACTTGGGTAGCCAGAGATTCCATGATGCGCGGGCGAACAAAACCATTACAGATTCAAAGTGCCTGTATTAACTCCATACAGATTTGCCGCCTTGAAGACTGAATTGTCGATTTTTGTTGCATCTGTACTGGTTTAACGGATCACCCGCATCGAGGCAGTGCCATGACCCTTTACGTAAACCTCGCCGAACTGCTCGGCACGCGCATCGAACAAGGCTTCTACCGTCCCGGTGATCGCCTGCCATCGGTGCGCGCCTTGAGCGTCGAACACGGGGTCAGCCTGAGCACGGTGCAGCAGGCTTATCGCATGCTCGAAGACAGTGGCCTGGCCATGCCGAAACCCAAGTCCGGCTACTTCGTCCCGGTCGGGCGCGAGCTGCCGGAGTTGCCCGCCGTGGGTCGCCCAGCGCAACGGCCGGTGGAAATTTCGCAGTGGGATCAGGTGCTGGAATTGATTCGCGCGGTACCGCGCAAGGACGTCGTGCAACTGGGGCGCGGCATGCCCGACATCAGTTCGCCGACCATGAAACCGCTACTGCGCGGCCTCGCCCGTATCAGCCGCCGCCAGGACATGCCCGGCCTGTATTACGACAACATCCACGGCACCCTCGAACTGCGCGAGCAGATTGCGCGGTTGATGCTCGATTCCGGCTGCCAGTTGAGCGCCAGCGACCTGGTGGTCACCACCGGTTGCCACGAAGCGCTCTCCACCAGCATCCACGCGATCTGCGAACCCGGCGACATCGTTGCGGTGGACTCACCGAGCTTTCACGGCGCCATGCAAACGCTCAAGGGCCTGGGCATGAAAGCCCTGGAAATCCCCACCGATCCGCTCACCGGCATCAGCCTCGAAGCGCTGGAACTGGCGCTGGAGCAATGGCCGATCAAGGTCATCCAGCTCACCCCGAACTGCAACAACCCGCTCGGCTACATCATGCCGGAGTCGCGCAAACGCGCCCTCCTCAACCTCGCGCAACGCTTCGACGTAGCGATCATCGAAGACGATGTGTATGGCGAACTGGCCTACACCTACCCGCGTCCGCGCACGATCAAATCCTTTGACGAAGACGGCCGCGTGCTGCTCTGCAGTTCGTTTTCCAAGACCCTGGCGCCGGGGCTGAGGATTGGCTGGGTCGCACCGGGTCGTTATCTGGAACGTGTGCTGCACATGAAATACATCAGCACCGGGTCGACCGCTCCGCAGCCGCAGATCGCCATTGCCGAATTTCTGAAGTCCGGTCATTTCGAACCACATTTGCGGCGGATGCGCACGCAATACCAGCGCAATCGCGACATGATGATCGACTGGGTCACTCGTTACTTCCCCGCCGGCACTCGTGCCAGCCGTCCGCAGGGGAGTTTTATGCTGTGGGTTGAATTGCCCGATGGTTTCGACACCTTGAAGCTCAACCGCGCCTTGCACGATCAAGGCGTACAAATCGCCGTCGGCAGCATCTTTTCCGCCTCGGGCAAGTACCGCAATTGCCTGCGGATGAACTACGCTGCCAAACCGACAGCGCAGATTGAAGAGGCGGTGCGCAAAGTCGGCGAGACCGCGATCAGACTGCTGGCCGAAACCGACTGACTTTTTTCTGCCGACCAGCGTCCATATGCCGACCCCAGCCGCCAACCGGAACGACCCTACGTGAGCTTCAGACAGCCCCTACCCGCTTTGCTGTTACTTGCCTCGTTCCTGAGCGGCTGTGCCAGTCTCGATGTACCGCGCGAGCCAAGCCAGGCGTTGCCAGCCTCCAGCTCCGGCTTTGGCCGCTCGATCCAGGCGCAAGCGGCGCCCTACAAGGGCCAGTCCGGCTTCCGCCTGTTGTCCAACAGCACTGAATCCTTCACCGCTCGCGCCGAACTGATCCGCCATGCGCAAACCAGCCTCGACTTGCAGTACTACATCGTCCATGACGGCATCAGCACGCGGATGCTGGTGGATGAAGTGCTCAAGGCTGCGGATCGCGGTGTGCGCGTGCGCATCCTGCTCGACGACACCACCAGCGACGGCCTCGATCAGATCATCGCCACCCTGGCGGCGCATCCGCAGATCCAGATTCGACTATTCAATCCCCTGCATCTCGGTCGCAGCACTGGCGTCACCCGCGCGGCGGGACGGCTATTCAACCTGTCCCTGCAACACCGGCGCATGCACAACAAGCTGTGGCTGGCGGACAACAGCGCGGCCATTGTCGGCGGGCGCAATCTGGGAGATGAGTATTTCGACGCCGAGCCCAACCTGAATTTCACTGACATCGACATGCTCAGTGTCGGGCCGGTCGCCGAGCAACTCGGGCACAGTTTCGATCAGTACTGGAACAGCGCACTGAGCAAGCCGATCGAGGCATTTCTCTCCAGCAAACCGAGTGCCAGGGACTTGCAGAACACCCGCACGCGCCTGGAACAATCCCTGGAAGAAACCCGGCAACAGAACCACGCGCTGTATCAGCAGTTGATGACGTTCAAGACCGAGCCGCGCATGGACATCTGGCGCAAGGAACTGATCTGGGCCTGGAATCAGGCGCTGTGGGATGCGCCGAGCAAGGTGCTGGCCAAAGATGAACCGGACCCGCAATTGCTTCTGACCACACAGCTGGCCCCTGAGCTGCGTGGCGTCAGCAAAGAGCTGATCATGATCTCGGCGTACTTCGTGCCGGGTCAACCGGGGTTGGTGTACCTGACCGGGCGCGCCGATGCCGGTGTTGCGGTGAGCCTGCTGACCAATTCGCTGGAGGCGACCGACGTGCCGGCGGTGCACGGCGGCTATGCGCCGTACCGCAAGGCTTTGCTGGAGCATGGCGTGAAACTGTATGAGCTGCGGCGCCAGCCTGGGGATAACGATGGCAGCGGGCCGCATGTGTTTTACAGCAAATCGTATCGCGGCTCGGATTCCAGCCTGCACAGCAAGGCGATAATCTTTGACCGGCAGAAGTCGTTTATCGGCTCGTTCAACTTCGACCCGCGCTCGGTGCTGTGGAACACCGAAGTCGGGGTCCTGGTCGACAGCCCCGAGCTGGCCGAGCATGTGCGTGAACTGGCCTTGCAGGGTATGGCGCCGGCGCTGAGTTACCACGCAAAACTGGAGAACGGGGAGATCGTCTGGGAGACCGAGGACAATGGCCAGATCCACACGCTGACCAAAGAGCCGGGGAGTTGGTGGCGACGGTTCAATGCGTGGTTCAGTACCACTGTCGGCCTGGAACGCATGCTTTAACCCCAGAGAGATCCATTGTGGGAGCACTCATGCAGGTTCGGTCACCGGCCCGAATGCCCCTTGGCGCAAGAGCAGTATCACCAACCCGAACGCCCCGATCGCCATCAACAGCGGCAACGCATGCCCGTTGATCCACTGGCTGCCCGCGCCCGCCGCGAGCGGCCCGAGCAGGCAACCCACACCCCAAAGCTGCGCGATGTGCGCATTGGCGCGCACCAGCGCATCGTCGCGATATCGCTCGCCGATCAGAATCAGCGACAGGGTAAACAGCCCCCCGGCGCTGGCACCGAACAACACCCACAGCGGCCAGATCAGCAGCGTATCAAGCAACAACGGAATCGCCAGGCTCGACACCATCAGCACCACCGCGCACCCGGCAAACAGCGTGCGCCGCGACAGGTAATCGGCCAACGCGCCAATCGGCAATTGCAGCAGCGCATCACCGACCACCACGGTGCTGACCATCGCCAAGGCGATTTCAGCAGTGAAACCCTGTTGCAGGCAATACACCGGCAGCAAGGTCAGGATCATTGCCTCGAAGGCCGCAAACAACGACACCGCCCAGGCAATGGCCGGCAACTCGCGAGCAAATCCCCATAAATCGCGAAACGTCACGCTGCTGGCTTCACTGCCAGGCGCACCGCTGCGACCCAGTAATAGCAAGGGCGAAACCAACAGCAGGCCGACGCCGCCCCAGAAACCGTAATCATGCTCGGTGCCCAGCGCACCCAACAGCAACGGACCACACAGTTGGCTCAACGCGTAACTGCTGCCATACAGCGCCACCAATCGCCCGCGCCAGTGCTCAACCACCAGTTGGTTGATCCAGCTCTCGCCGAGGATGAACACGATGGTCAGGATCACGCCGATCATCAACCGCAGCAGCAGCCACACCGGATAGCTCGGCAACAGCGCCAGCAAGCCAATCGACAGCGCCCCGGCCCACAGGCACAGGCGCATCAGGTTGGCCGTGCCAAAACGCGCGGCCAGATGGCTGGACATCTTCGCGCCCAGCAACACACCAATGGCCGGCATCGCCGCCATCACACCGATGGCAAAGGAACCGTAGCCCCAACCCTCCAGGCGCAAGGAAACCAGCGGCATGCTGACCCCCAGGGCCAGGCCGACACTCAAGACAGACGCCAACACGGCGAAATACGTCGCCCACCGCATGTTCCACACTCCTGTGGACTATTTTTATGTGCACCACAAAACCACTGTGGGAGCGGGCTTGCTCACGATTACGGTTTCACACTCAGCGCTTGGGCTGACTGACACACCGCTTTCGCGAGCAAGCCCGCTCCCACAGGGGGTCTCTGCATGGTTCGGGAGCCCGATTGGATCAGGCTCCCTTAACGGCTTACAGCTTGATCCACGTCGCTTTCAGCTCGGTGTACTTGTCGAACGCATGCAGCGACTTGTCGCGACCGTTGCCCGACTGCTTGAAGCCACCGAACGGCGCAGTCATGTCGCCGCCATCGTACTGGTTGACCCACACGCTACCGGCACGCAGGGCTTTGGCGGTCAGGTGCGCCTTGGAGATGTCCTGGGTCCACACGGCCGCGGCCAGACCATAAGGCGTATCGTTGGCGATCTGGATGGCTTCCTCGGCAGTATCGAAAGCGATGACCGACAGCACCGGGCCAAAGATCTCTTCCTGGGCAATTTTCATCGCATTGCTCACGCCGTCGAAGATCGTCGGCTCGACGTAAGTGCCACCGGTTTCCTGAAGAATGCGTTTACCGCCAGCCACCAGTTTGGCGCCATCGGTATGACCCGACTCGATGTACGACAGCACGGTGTTCATCTGCTGGGTATCGACCAGCGCACCGACGTTGGTCGCCGGGTCCAACGGGTTGCCCGGTTTCCAGGACTTCAGCGCTTTGATCACCATCGGCAGGAACTTGTCCTTGATCGAACGCTCGACCAGCAGGCGCGAACCAGCGGTGCAGACTTCGCCCTGGTTGAAGGCGATGGCACTGGCGGCGGATTCAGCGGCAGCTTGCAGATCCGGCGCATCGGCAAAGACGATGTTCGGGCTCTTGCCGCCAGCTTCCAGCCACACGCGCTTCATGTTCGATTCGCCGGAATAGATCATCAGTTGCTTGGCGATCTTGGTCGAACCGGTGAACACCAGCGTGTCGACATCGTTGTGCAGGGCAAGAGCCTTGCCGACGGTGTGGCCATAGCCTGGCAGCACGTTGAGCACGCCTTTCGGAATACCGGCTTCAACGGCCAGCGCCGCGATGCGGATGGCGGTCAGCGGCGACTTTTCCGACGGCTTGAGGATCACCGAGTTACCGGTCGACAGCGCCGGGCCGAGTTTCCAGCAGGCCATCATCAGGGGGAAGTTCCACGGCACAATCGCGCCGACTACACCCACTGGCTCGCGGGTCACCAGACCCAACTGGTCGTGCGGCGTGGCCGCCACTTCGTCGTAGATCTTGTCGATGGCTTCGCCGCTCCAGCTCAGCGCTTGCGCCGCGCCCGGTACGTCGATGTACAGCGAATCGCTGATCGGCTTGCCCATGTCGAGGGTTTCGAGCAGGGCCAGCTCTTCGGCGTGCTGCTTCAACAGCCCGGCAAAACGAATCATGGTGGCTTTGCGTTTGGTCGGCGCCAGGCGCGACCAGACGCCAGAATTGAACGTAGCGCGGGCGTTTTCCACGGCGCGTTGGGCGTCGGCGGCGTCACAGCTGGCGATCCTGCCGAGCAGACGGCCATCAACCGGGCTGATGCACTCGAAGGTTTCGCCAGAGACGGCGTCGGTGTATTCGCCATTGAGGTAGGCGCGGCCTTCGATCTTCAGGTCGCGAGCGCGTTGTTCCCAGTCGGCACGAGTCAGGGTGGTCATTTAAGTGTCCTCCTCTTGTTGAATACGAGCGCCGCGCGATGTTCGCCAGCGTCCTCAAAAATTCTGCCCGGCCAGCCTGCATTTCGGCCCAAGGCACCCGCCACCCTAAACCAGCGGCCGGGGTTGTTTCAATATATTTGACACAAGGCAGCTATACAGCCTTGCGGTGTTCATTTTAATAAACATAGACTTCGGCCCATTCCAACCATCGCGTCGTCCTTTACGGGAGAAAACAACAATGAACATCCAGAACGTCGTCGACATCAGCCTGGCCAGCAGCGAAGCCGAGCGCTATCGCCCGGACCCGACCAAGGTACTTAAGGGCGACCCTGAACAAGCCGTGTTCCATCAATACGACAGCCCTTGCGGGCAAATGGGCGTCGGCGTTTGGGAAGGCGCGGTTGGGCAGTGGACGGTGAATTACACCGAGCATGAATACTGCGAGATTTTGCAGGGCGTTTCAGTGCTGCGTGACAGCGATGGCAATGCCAGAACGTTGCGCGTTGGCGACCGTTTTGTCATTCCAGCAGGTTTCCGTGGCACCTGGGAGGTGCTGGAGGCTTGCCGCAAGGTCTATGTGATTTTCGAACAGAAAGCCTGATGGTTTGAGGTGGTGTCTGGGCCGGCCCCTGCGCGAGCAAGCCCGCTCCCACATTCGACCGCATTCCAGTGTGGCAGCGGGCTTGCTCGCGAAGGCGTCAGGACAGGCGACACAAAAATCGAGGCAACAAAAAAGGCCCGTATCCTGAGATACGGGCCTTTTTCGTAAGTCCGGAAAAATCAATTACTTGATTTTGCCTTCCTTGTACATCACGTGCTTGCGAACAACCGGATCATATTTCTTGATCTCGATTTTGTCCGGGGTAGTACGCTTGTTCTTGTCGGTAGTGTAGAAGTGACCAGTACCGGCGCTCGAGATCAAACGAATCAATTCACGCATGATTAGCTCCCTTAAATCTTGCCATCGCGGCGAAGTTCGGCGAGCACGACAGTGATGCCACGCTTGTCGATGATACGCATGCCTTTGGCAGATACGCGCAGACGCACAAAACGTTTCTCTTCTTCAACCCAGAAGCGGTGATGCTGCAGGTTCGGCAGGAAACGACGACGGGTTTTGTTGTTTGCGTGGGAAATGTTATTCCCAGTCACCGGACCCTTACCGGTAACTTGACATACTCTCGACATGCCTCAGCCCTCTAAAACCACATGCCCAACCCGGCATGGGTTGGCCGCTTAATCTCTCAGTCATTTGGCGCCAGGCGCCGCGTTTCTTTAGAGGTCTTACCGGCTACACCTACAGTGAAGGAACCGGGCCCCTAGAAAAGAGCGCTGCTTTATACCAGAAAGACTTCGGAGCAACAACAATCGGTGTGCAATCAATCGGCAAAAAGGCGTTTTTCCGGCCGGCGAACGCCTTGGATAAAGGCTGACATCGATTTTTACCACTCGTCGCAGAAAATCGTCTGCGCAGACGTTTCAGACTTTTCGCGAGACGCCGCGGTCTGAAAAATTGCCATCACTGTGCCCTTTAAATGCAAAAAGGGGATAGTCATTTGTAATCCAGCCCTCTAGGGTAGGCCTTTTCCAGACTGCACTTGCAGATGGGCCTTCGATCTGTAAAAGGAAACCGACCATGCGCCTCGCTGCCCTACCCCTGCTGCTCGCCCCGCTCCTGCTGAGCCCCCTGGCCCAGGCCGCCGCGCTGAGCGTCTGCACCGAGGCCAGCCCGGAAGGGTTCGACGTGGTGCAGTACAACTCGCTGACCACCACCAACGCCTCCGCTGATGTGCTGATGAACCGCCTGGTGGACTTCGACACCGCCAGCGGCAAAGTCGTACCAAGCCTGGCCGACAGCTGGGAAGTCAGTACCGATGGTCTGACCTACGTATTCAAGCTGCATCCGCAGGTGAAATTTCACAGCACCGAATACTTCAAGCCGAGCCGCGAGCTGACCGCTGAAGACGTCAAATTCAGTTTCGACCGCATGCTCGACCCGGCCAACCCTTGGCACAAAGTCGCCCAGAGCGGTTTCCCGCATGCGCAGTCGATGCAGTTGCCGACACTGATCAAGAAGATCGATGCACTCGATCCGCTGACCGTGCGCTTCACCCTTGATCACCCGGATTCGACGTTCCTGGCAACCCTGAGCATGGGCTTCGCTTCAATTTACTCCGCCGAATACGCCGACAAACTGATGAAAGCCGGCGCGACCGAAAAACTCAACAGCCAGCCGATCGGCACCGGCCCGTTCGTCTTCAACCGCTTCCAGAAAGACGCCGCGATCCGCTACAAGGCCAACCCGGACTACTTCGGCGGCAAGCCTTCGGTCGACCCGTTGATCTTCGCCATTACTCCAGACGCCAACGTGCGCCTGCAAAAATTGCGGCGCAATGAGTGTCAGATCGCCCTGTCGCCGAAACCCCTCGACGTACAGGCCGCGCTGAAAGAACCGACGCTGAAAGTCGAAAAGACTGATGCGTTCATGACTGCTTTCGTCGGCATCAACAGCCAGCATCCGCCGCTGGACAAGCCGGAAGTGCGCCAAGCGATCAACCTCGCCTTCGACAAGGCCAACTACATCAAGGCTGTGTTTGAAGACACGGCGCAAGCTGCCAACGGCCCCTATCCACCGAACACGTGGAGTTACGCGAAGAACCTGCCTGGCTATCCGCACGATGTCGCCAAAGCCAAGGCGCTGTTGGCCAAGGCCGGGCTGAAGGATGGCTTCCAGACCACCATCTGGACGCGTCCTTCGGGCAGCCTGCTCAATCCGAACCCGAGCCTGGGCGCGCAGATGTTGCAGTCGGATCTGGCAGAAATCGGCATTCAGGCGGAAATCCGCGTGATCGAGTGGGGCGAGCTGATTCGTCGCGCCAAGGCCGGCGAGCATGATCTGCTGTTCATGGGTTGGGCCGGCGACAACGGCGATCCGGACAACTTCCTCACACCGCAGTTTTCCTGCGCGGCGGTCAAGTCGGGCACCAACTTCGCGCGCTACTGCAATGCCGATCTGGACAAGCTGATCAGCGCCGGCAAGACCACCAGCGAACAAGGCGTGCGCACCAAGCTGTATGAACAAGCGCAGACGCAGATTCAGCAGCAGGCGCTGTGGTTGCCGCTGGCGCATCCGACGGCGTATGCACTGACGCGCAAGGACGTGCAGGGTTACTCGGTCAGCCCGTTTGGCCGGCAGGACTATTCCAAGGTCAACGTCAAATAACCGCTCACACCCTGAATCCCATTGTGGGAGCGGGCTAGCCCGCTCCCACAAAGGTTGAGCGTTTTACCCTGCAGATTTACATCCAGCCATTCTCCGCCATCGACAGCGGTTCACCGTCGCCCACGATGAAGTGGTCGAGCACCCGCACATCAATCAGCTCCAGCGCCTTTTGCAAGCGCTTGGTCAGAAGCCGGTCCGCCTGACTGGGCTCAGGATTTCCGGATGGATGGTTGTGACACAGGATCAGCGCAGCAGCGTTATTCGCCAGCGCGCGTTTGACCACTTGCCGGGGATGAACGCTGGTGTTGTCGATAGAGCCGCGAAACAGCGCTTCGAAATTCAGCACTTGGTGTTTTGAATTGAGAAACAGGCAGCCGAACACCTCATGGGGCTCATGCCGCAGCATGGCCTTGAGGAAATCGCGGACAGCTCTCGGGTTTTCCAGTGCCGGTTTTGCTCGTGACTGCTCGGCCAGGTGCCGCCTGTTCATTTCCTGGGCAGCTTGCAGTTGCGCAAACTTCGCCGGCCCGAGCCCCAATTGTTTGCTGAATGCGTCCTGATCGGCCTCAAGCAGCAAACGCAGGCTGCCGAATTGAGTCAGCAGATTGCGCGCCAGATCCACCGCACTTATTCCGGGCAAGCCGGTGCGTAGAAAAATGGCCAATAACTCAGCGTCCGACAGGCTCGCTGCGCCATGTTCCAATAACCTTTCCCGCGGCCGTTCAGCCGCAGGCCAATCGCGAATACTCATACACATTCCTTGTCTGTGGGCGCCGCTGTTCCCTAGCGGGCGCTGTGATATCGTAGCCCATCTTTTTTGCGGGCGAATTCACCCTGGGGAGGGGGTTTCGCCACGTATGTCCCCAACGAAATGAAAGGCAGACCTATGCAGCGGCTGTATCGGAAACGCATCGTTCTGGGCGTCGGCGGCGGCATCGCGGCCTACAAGAGCGCCGATCTGGTTCGTCGCCTGATCGACCAGGGCGCTGAAGTGCGCGTGGTCATGACACATGGCGGCGCCGAGTTCATCACCCCGCTGACCATGCAGGCCCTGTCCGGTCACCCGGTGCACCTCGACTTGCTCGACCCGGCCGCAGAAGCCGCGATGGGCCACATCGAGCTGGCCAAGTGGGCCGATCTGGTGCTGATCGCCCCGGCCACCGCCGACCTGCTCGCCCGTCTGGCCCAAGGCATCGCCAACGATTTGCTGACCACTTTGGTGCTGGCCACCGACGCTGTCGTCGCCGTTGCTCCAGCGATGAACCAGGCGATGTGGCGCGACCCGGCCACCCAGGCCAACCTGCAACTCCTGGAAAGCCGTGGCCTGAAGACTTTCGGCCCGGCCTCGGGCAGCCAGGCCTGTGGCGACGTCGGCATGGGCCGCATGATGGAAGCGACCGATCTGGCGCAGTGCGCGGCGGATTGCTTCCAGCGTCAGGCGCTGACCGGCAAGCACGTGGTCATTACCGCCGGCCCGACCCAGGAAAACATCGACCCGGTGCGCTACATTACCAACCACAGCTCCGGGAAAATGGGCTTTGCCTTGGCCGAAGCGGCCGTTGAAGCCGGCGCTCGCGTGACCTTGATCAGCGGCCCGGTACACCTGCCAACCCCGGATCGCGTCACGCGCATCGACGTGGTCAGCGCCCGCGACATGCTCGCCGCTTGTGAATCCGCGATTCCGTGCGACGTGTTTATCGCCTCGGCAGCCGTGGCGGACTACCGCCCGGAAGTCGTGGCCCCGCAAAAACTCAAGAAAGATCCTACGAGCGGTGACGGCTTCGTCCTGCAAATGGTGCGTAACCCGGACATCCTCGCCACTATCGCGACCCGTCCCGACCGTCCGTTCAGTGTCGGCTTCGCCGCCGAGACCGAACACCTGCTCGACTACGCTGCACGCAAGCTGAAAGACAAGAATCTCGATTTGATCGTCGCCAACGACGTCGCCAACCCGAGCATCGGTTTCAACAGCGAAGAAAACGCCTGCAGCGTGATTGACCGTGCGCTGCACGCCACGGTTTTCGCCCAGACCAGCAAGAGCAAGATCGCTCGCCAACTGGTCACTTTTATCGCCGAACGTCTGAACCAGGTTTAATTTACATGCACGCTTTGCAAGCCAAGATCCTCGACCCACGCATCGGCACTGAATTCCCGCTGCCGCAATACGCCACACCAGGCTCCGCCGGCCTCGACCTGCGCGCCATGCTGGAGCAGGACATCGTCATCAAACCGGGTGAAACCGTGCTGATCCCTACCGGCCTGTCGGTGTACATCGGCGACCCGAACCTGGCCGCGCTGATCCTGCCGCGCTCGGGCATGGGCCATAAGCACGGCATCGTGCTGGGCAACCTTGTCGGCCTGATCGACTCCGATTACCAAGGCCCGCTGATGGTGTCGTGCTGGAACCGTGGCCAGACCGACTTCACCATGACCGTCGGCGAACGTCTGGCGCAACTGGTGCTGGTACCGGTAGTACAGGCGCACTTCGAAATGGTTGAGGAGTTCGTCGAAACCGAACGCGGCACCGGCGGGTTTGGCCACACCGGCACCAAATAAGCGAATAACACCCTGGCAGGAGCAGCTTTCGGCGGCTCCTGCAGGGGAAATTCGTGCATTTTCAACAGCAGGTTTTAACACCGAAAATCAAGGTTTTGCCGGCCGAAAGCCGCGCCAGCCGAGGCGTCATGGCCCTTTCACACCACGAACTCTCTGTGGAAAACGCCGTCATACCCTTCAGTTTGAGCCTGCCGTCGAACGATTCGTCGGTCTGTCCCGCCACTTTCGAGATGGAGCATTTGTGCAGATGAGCACCCCAGCCAAGATTGCCCCGAAGCTGCCCGACAGCATTTTCCGCGCTTATGACATTCGCGGCACCGTGCCGGAATTCCTCAACGCCGAAACCGCTTACTGGATCGGCCGCGCCATTGGTTCGCAGAGCCTGGCCCAAGGCGAGCCGAACGTGTCGGTCGGTCGTGACGGCCGCTTGTCCGGCCCGGAACTGGTAGCAGAGCTGATCCGCGGTATCGCCGAGAGCGGCTGCCACGTCAGCGACGTCGGTCTGGTGCCGACGCCGGCGCTGTATTACGCCGCCAGCGTGCTGGCAGGCAAATCCGGGGTGATGCTCACCGGCAGCCACAACCCGTCGAACTACAATGGCTTCAAGATCGTCATCGCCGGCGACACCCTCGCCAACGAACAGATCCAGGTGCTGCACGAGCGCATCAAGACCAACAACCTGAGCAGCGGTGCAGGTAGCGTTACCCAGGTCGAAATCCTCGACCGCTACAACACCGAAATCGTCCAGGACATCAAATTGGCCCGGCGCCTGAAAGTCGTGGTCGATTGCGGCAACGGCGCGGCCGGCGTGATCGCCCCGCAACTGATCGAAGCACTGAACTGCGAAGTCATTCCGTTGTTCTGCGAAGTCGACGGCAACTTCCCGAACCACCACCCGGACCCGGGCAAGCCTGAGAACCTCGTCGACCTGATCGCCAAGGTCAAGGAAACCAACGCTGACATCGGCCTGGCTTTCGACGGTGACGGCGACCGAGTCGGCGTGGTGACCAACACCGGCAGCATCGTCTACCCGGATCGCCTGCTGATGCTGTTCGCCCGTGACGTGGTGGCGCGTAACCCGGACGCGGAAATCATTTTCGACGTCAAATGCACCCGCCGCCTGGTGCCGCTGATCAAGGAATACGGTGGTCGGCCGCTAATGTGGAAGACTGGTCATTCGTTGATCAAAAAGAAAATGAAACAATCCGGCGCGCTATTGGCTGGTGAAATGAGCGGGCACATCTTCTTCAAGGAGCGCTGGTTCGGTTTCGACGACGGCATCTACAGCGCCGCACGGCTGCTGGAGATCCTCAGCAAGGAAAAATCCACCGCGGAAGAGCTGTTTGCGACCTTCCCGAACGATATTTCTACGCCGGAAATCAATATCCATGTGACCGAAGAGAGCAAATTCAGCATCATTGATGCGCTGCACGACGCACAGTGGGGTGCAGGCGCTGACCTGACCACCATCGACGGCGTGCGAGTCGATTACGCCAAAGGCTGGGGCCTGGTGCGCGCCTCCAACACCACACCGGTGCTGGTGCTGCGTTTTGAGGCCGATGACGAGGCTGAATTGCAGCGCATCAAAGATGTGTTCCACGCCCAACTGAAACGCGTTGCACCCGATCTCCAACTACCGTTCTGATCCACCCGGAGCCCTGAATGACCCTCGAACGCGATGCCGCCGCCAACACTGCCAAGGTCCTGTCCGAAGCGCTGCCTTACATCCGACGCTATGTCGGCAAGACCCTGGTGATCAAATACGGCGGCAACGCGATGGAAAGCGAGGAGCTGAAAACCGGCTTCGCCCGCGACATCGTGCTGATGAAAGCCGTGGGGATCAACCCGGTGGTCGTGCACGGCGGCGGCCCGCAGATCGGTGATCTGCTCAAGCGCCTGTCGATTGAAAGCCACTTTGTCGATGGCATGCGCGTCACCGACGCCGCGACCATGGACGTGGTGGAAATGGTCCTCGGCGGTCAGGTCAACAAGAGCATCGTCAACCTGATCAACCGTCACGGCGGCAGCGCCATCGGTCTGACCGGCAAAGACGCCGGGCTGATTCGTGCGAAAAAGCTCACCGTCACCCGCCAGACCCCGGAGATGACCCAGCCGGAAATCATCGACATCGGCCACGTCGGCGAAGTGGTCGGGATCAACACCGAACTGCTGAACCTGCTGGTCAAAGGCAACTTCATCCCGGTCATCGCGCCAATCGGCGTCGGCGAAAACGGCGAGTCGTACAACATCAATGCTGACCTGGTCGCCGGCAAGGTGGCCGAAGCGCTGAAAGCCGAAAAGCTCATGCTGCTGACCAACATCGCAGGCCTGATGGACAAGTCGGGCACCGTATTGACCGGCCTGAGCACGCAGCAGGTCGACGATCTGATCGCCGACGGCACCATCTACGGCGGCATGCTGCCAAAGATCCGTTGCGCGCTGGAAGCAGTTCAGGGCGGCGTTGGCAGCTCGTTGATCATCGACGGTCGTGTGCCTAACGCGATCCTTCTGGAAATCTTCACCGACACCGGTGTAGGTACGCTGATCAGCAATCGCAAGCGTCACTGATCGCTGAAACGCAAAAGATCGCAGCCTGCGCCAGCACCTACGAAAGCGAATTTCATCTGTATGAAATTTCTGTAGGTGCTGGCGAAGTCTGCGATCTTTTTTGTGCGCTAGAGAAACGTCTGACACTCATCAACGAAACGTCCGACATCGCAAAAGCAACAATCCCCATAGGATCTTCCCTGAATCCACAGGAGATCTTCCTCATGCAAAAAGACCACGTACCTTACGGCAGCGACGTTTCAGCAGGCACCTATGAGTGTGCAGACTGTGGACGCAAATACTCCAACCAGTCGAAAACCTCGCTGCCGCCCTGCCCTGACTACCAGCCCAGCACCCACGTGCTCAACGGTTGGAACATTCAGACCGGCCAGGGCGATGCAGCGGCAGATCCGTACCCAGGCCAGTCTTCCCATTGATCGTGGAGGGCTGAATCATGCAGATTTCGTTCACGATCGACGCCGACGCTTTCGAGCAGGAACAGAAGGAACCGGTCAAGAAGACGCTGCGCATCAACGACGCCGAAATTACCCACGCCCTTCAGCGCATCGCCAAGGCCAGCCTGACGGAATACCTGAAAATGCTGGTCGAGGGCGGCATGCCCAGCCGGGCCGACGAAGCCAAGCAGGATCGCCTGCTCTACCTGATTCAAAGCTACTTCGGGCAGACCTTGCCGACGGAATCGCAGATTTCGACGATCTTTCAGTTGACCCAGAGCCAAAGCAAAACCCTGCTGAAGAACACGGTGTCGCGGTTTCGCAATCAGCTCGATGACATCCTGCAACACAGCATGCGTGCGGTCGTGGCGTCTGCGGAATATGCGCAAACTGTGTATCTGGTGGTCATCAGCTCGGACGTGATCCGCGACGAGCTGAACATGCTGATCACCCAGAACGAGCCGACCTTCAAACCTATCACCAAGCGTAAGGGCAGCGCCGGGCAGTTCGAGATCAGTGAGGATTCTCACGATTTGCTGTGCGCCACGCTCGGACTCAATGCCGTTCAGTGACATCGTCGCGGTCAGTGGCTTGCTGCTGACCCTGACCACATTCATGTTCAATCTGGCATGGCCGACGCTCGATGAGGCCTTGTCGCTGGATGAATTCCAGTCAGGCCCACAGAACAGAAGGCGCAGCCGGAAAAAGGTCAGGGATGCCCTTTACTGGCGAGCGCTGCCACTGACGTGCGCTTTTTCAGCGTTGTTTTACGTCAACCTGCCCGCCGCAGCAGGCATCTTGGGCAGCAGTGAATTCGCTCTGTGGGATTTTGATGTGGATCGCACGCTGTACGTGATGGTCGTGCTGGCGCTTTTGGCATTTGCGCTGATAAACGCAGGGCTGGCCGTGAACTTGCTGCGAAAATGGCGGAACCTGCGCTAGCCAAAAACCAGAAGACCCCATTCAGCGTGACTGAACGGGGTCTTTTTATTACCGACAATCCGACGTGGTAGCGGGCTTGCTCGCGAATGCAAAGCCGGTCGCAATCAGACGCCAAACTGGGCGCGATACGCTTCCACGGCTGGCAAGTGCTGCTTTAGCTGCGGATCGTCAGCGAGGAATTCCAGCACCTGGTTCAGAGAAACGATGCTGATCACCGGAATGCCGAAATCGCGCTCGACTTCCTGAATCGCCGACAACTCACCGTTGCCACGCTCCTGACGGTTCAGGGCGATCAACACACCAGCCGCTTTGGCGCCGTCCTGGGAAGCGATGATCTGCATCACTTCGCGGATTGCGGTACCCGCGGTGATCACGTCGTCGATGATCAGCACGTCGCCGGTCAGCGGCGCGCCCACCAGGCTGCCACCTTCGCCGTGGGCCTTGGCTTCCTTGCGGTTGAAGCACCATGGCAGATCACGGCCGTGATGCTCGGCCAGCGCGACGGCGGTGGTCGCCGCCAGCGGAATGCCTTTGTAAGCCGGGCCGAACAGAACGTCGAAAGGAATGCCGCTTTCAGCGATGGCTGCAGCGTAGAAACGCCCCAGCTGCGCCAGGGCCGAGCCCGAGTTGAACAGGCCGGCGTTGAAGAAGTAGGGACTGGTGCGCCCGGACTTCAGGGTGAACTCACCGAAGCGCAAAACGCCGCGATCGATGGCAAAACGAATGAAATCGCGCTGATACGCTTGCATGAAAAAAACCCCAAATACCACGGATTTAGCTAATTAGCTTGACGCCGTGTATCATACACGCACGCGATTTTTGGGGCCATTTATGCGGATCATCAGTGTGAACGTCAATGGTATTCAGGCTGCAGTCGAGCGTGGTTTGCTCAGTTGGCTGCAAGCACAGAATGCCGACGTCATCTGCCTGCAGGACACCCGTGCCTCCGCCTTTGAACTGGATGACCCAGCCTTCCAACTGGATGGCTACTTCCTTTATGCCTGCGATGCTGAAGTCCCTGCCCAAGGCGGCGTGGCTTTGTACTCGCGGTTGCAACCGAAGGCTGTCATCAGCGGTCTCGGTTTCGAGACGGCCGACCGCTACGGGCGCTACCTGCAAGCAGATTTCGACAAAGTCAGTATTGCCACCTTGCTGCTTCCTTCGGGGATGAACGGCGATGAGGACTTGAACCAGAAGTTCAAGCTCATGGACGACTTCGGCAAGTACCTGGACAAACAGCGACGCAAACGTCGCGAGTACATTTATTGTGGCTCGTTGTACGTGGCGCAGCAGAAACTCGACATCAAGAACTGGCGCGACAGCCAGCAATCCCCGGGCTTCCTGGCGCCGGAACGCGCCTGGATGGACGAGATTGTCGGCAACATGGGTTACGTCGACGCCCTGCGCGAAGTCAGCCGTGAAGGTGACCAGTACAGCTGGTGGCCGGACAACGAACAGGCCGAGATGCTCAATCTGGGCTGGCGCTTCGACTACCAGATCCTGACGCCAGGCCTGCGACGCTTCGTGCGCAGCGCACGTCTGCCACGTCAGCCGCGGTTCTCGCAACACGCACCGCTGATCGTCGACTACGACTGGACGCTGACCATCTAAGCGTCAATTCGCCGTACAAAAAATGCCCGTATCGCAAGATGCGGGCATTTTTTATGCGTCAGTCAAAGCAAACCCAACCTAAACAGCCACGAAGAATGGCAGGGCCAGATAAAGTTTGATCACGATGACATTGATGATGTCGATGAAGAACGCTCCCACCATCGGCACCACCAGAAACGCGATCTGCGATGGCCCGAAGCGCTGTGTCACCGCCTGCATGTTGGCGATGGCGGTCGGTGTGGCGCCGAGGCCGAAACCGCAATGTCCCGCAGCAAGTACGGCGGCGTCGTAATGGCTGCCCATCACCCGGAAAGTAACGAAAATCGCGAACAGCGCCATGACTAAAGCCTGCGCTGCCAGAATGATGAAAATCGGCAGCGCCAGTGCAGCCAGATCCCACAATTTGAGCGACATCAGGGCGATTGCCAGAAACAGTGACAGGCTGACGTTGCCCAACACCGAGACCTCACGTTCAAACACCTGATACAAGCCCAGCGCCGAAAGACTGTTGCGCAAAATCACTCCCACAAACAGCACACAGACGAACGTCGGCAGTTCGAGCGCAGTTCCTTGCAGCCAGCCATTGAGCAGACTGCCGGCCAACAGGCTGACGGCGATCAGTGCCAGGGTTTCGATAAACGAGAAAGGTGTGATCGAGCGCTCTTTGTTCGGCTGCTCAAAGCCCTTGGGCAACCGCGGCGCTTCCTGTTGATTGCAGCCCGGCACTTCAACACGCTTGATCAGCAAACGCGCAACCGGGCCTCCGATCAGACCACCCAGCACCAGACCAAACGTCGCGGAGGCCATCGCCAGCTCGGAAGCCGACGCCAGACCGTAATTCTCGCTGAACGCCGTACCCCATGCGGCTCCGGTGCCGTGGCCGCCTGCCAGGGTGATGGAGCCGGTCAACAGCCCCATCAAAGGGTCGAGCCCGAGCATGGTTGCCAGCCCGATACCCATTGCGTTCTGCACCACTAACAGCCCGGTCACTGCCAACAGGAATATCCCGACGATACGCCCGCCTTTCTTCAGGCTCGCAAAATCAGCGCTCAAACCGATGGTGGCAAAAAAGGCCAGCATCAGCGGCGTTTGAAGCGAAGTATCAAAGCGCACTTCAATATTGAATGATCGCAGAATCAACAAAAGCAATGCGACCACCAGGCCACCGGCTACAGGCTCAGGAATATTGTAACTTCGCATGAAACCAACACGCGCAACAAGTCCGCGCCCAAGTAAAAGTACCAGGGAAGCGGCCACGAGTGTTCCGTAAAAATCGAGTTGAATCATATGGATTATTCTTGGCTAGATATTCATGGGCGAATTGTTTACCTGCATCCGCCCCATGAACTGGCTGATTGTCTCAACACTGATTACTGAGGAATTCAAGAGCCTTCGATGGCTTGAATATATCGGAATATTTCATTAGCAATATTACGCGGGGGCCAACTCTACCAACCGACAATCCTGATTGCCAAGGACATGCGCAGTCACTGAGCCACGCAGTTGTGACTAAAAATGTAATCAGTGGACTCATGCGAAATATTAACTACCGACCATCACCACCAGAAAAATCCTACATACAAAATCTAGATAATTAAGTTATGGAAATAAAAATGCCCTGACATATCAGGGCACTTTCAAGTATTGCCAACGGCTATTTATTTAATCAGTCGCCAGGTAAATGGATAACGATACGGGAACCCCTCATTAGCCTTCACACCGGCAATGATTGTCAGAATCAACGCACCGATGGCCAGCAGACCAAAAAGAAAGAATCCGATAATCAGCACCATCAGCAACAAACAGATGGCCGATGCAATCGCGACGGTGATCTGAAAGTTCAGCGCCTCTTTACCCTGCGCATCAATGAAGGGGTCCATCTCGCGCTTCATCTGCCACAGGATGAGCGGCCCGATCAGCGTACCGAACGGAATCCAGATCCCCAGCAAGGCGGACAAGTGACAAAACATCGCCCATTGGCGAACCTCCCGGCTCGGTTTGGGCAGCAACTCTTGCTCGTCACTCATCGCGTCCTCCTTGCGGTTATGAACCCGCTCAGTCGGCCAGTGCCGCCTTTTGCAGTTCGAAGATTTCGTTCATGCCTTTCTTGGCCAGTTCCAGCATGGCGTTCAAGTCTTCAGGCTGGAACGGCGCGCCTTCGGCGGTGCCCTGCACTTCGATGAAACCACCGCTGCTGGTCATGACCACGTTGAGATCAGTCTCGGCAGCGGAATCTTCAAGATAGTCCAGATCCAGTACCGGCTCGCCCTGATACATGCCGACCGAGACCGCGCCGATCATTTGCTTGAGCGGGTCGCCGCCTTTCAGGCCGCCGCGCTTCTTGATCACTTTCAACGCATCAACCAGGGCAACCATGGCACCGGTGATGGAAGCGGTGCGAGTACCGCCGTCAGCCTGGATCACATCGCAATCGACATACAGCGTCACATCGCCCAGCTTGGACATGTCCAGCGCAGCGCGCAGGGAACGACCGATCAGACGCTGGATTTCCAGGGTACGGCCGCCCTGCTTGCCACGGCTGGCTTCACGCTGGTTACGCTCGCCGGTGGCTCGCGGCAGCATGCCGTACTCGGCAGTCAACCAACCCTGGCCCTGACCTTTAAGAAAGCGCGGCACGCCGTTTTCGACACTGACAGTGCAAATGACTTTGGTATCACCGAACTCGACCAGCACGGACCCCTCGGCGTGTTTGGTGTAGTTGCGGGTAATGCGGATCGAGCGGAGCTGATCGGCAGCGCGACCACTTGGACGTTTCATAGGAGGTACCTGTACTGAGGACGGAAAACTGCCGAGCATTATAGAGCGCTGCACCGCGCCTGGGCACTCGCTAAAAAATCGGGTCGACGACTCAAGCACCTGGAACACCTGTTACCGACGGGCTGCAGCCCTTTGTCACACCGTGTGTTTGGGCGCATTCGCCGCACTGCGCTACAATCCTGCGCCTTTGCTGCCAGTCGGCTTAAATTCATTCATATCGCGCTCGCGAAATTCCGTTTTCGCGCCGATCTGCATTGCGAGGTCACCGCCATGGTGCACAGCATGACCGCCTTCGCCCGCGTCGAAAAAGCCGGCGCTCAGGGCACCCTGAGCTGGGAACTGCGCTCGGTCAACAGCCGCTATCTGGAGCCGCACCTGCGCCTGCCGGAATCGTTTCGCGACCTCGAAGGTGCCGTGCGTGAAGCGCTGCGTCAGGGCCTTTCGCGGGGCAAACTGGAGTGCACCCTGCGTTTTACCGAAGAAAGCACCGGCAAGGCACTGCAAGTCGATCGCGAGCGCGCTGCGCAACTGGTGGCCGCCGCCGAGACCGTTGCCGGACTGATCAACAATCCCGCCGCCCTGAACCCATTGGAAGTGCTGGCCTGGCCCGGCGTACTGGTGGCCGACGCCGCTGATCCGCAGGCGCTGAATGCCGATGCACTGGCTCTGTTCAACCAAGGCCTAAAAGAGCTGAAGGCTGGCCGCGAGCGCGAAGGCGCGGAGTTGGCTCGCCTGATCAACGAGCGTCTGACTTCCATAGAAGAAGACGTCGTGACCCTGCGCGAACTGGTGCCTCAGATGCTCGCCACCCAGCGCCAGAAAGTCCTCGACCGCTTTGCCGACATGAAGGCCGAGCTTGACCCGCAGCGCCTGGAACAGGAAATGGTCATGCTCGCGCAAAAGAGCGATGTGGCCGAAGAACTGGATCGCCTGAGCACCCATATCATCGAAGTTCGCCGCGTGCTCAAGTCCGGCGGTGCCGCCGGTCGGCGCCTGGATTTCCTGATGCAGGAGCTCAACCGCGAAGCCAACACACTGGGCTCCAAGGCCTTCGACCCGCGCAGCACCCAAGCGGCCGTCAACCTCAAGGTGTTGATCGAGCAGATGCGCGAACAAGTGCAGAACATTGAGTAAGGCAACCCTGACATGACCCACAGCACCGGCACCCTGTACATCATTTCTGCCCCTTCGGGCGCAGGCAAGAGCAGTCTGGTCAAGGCTTTGACCGATGCCAAGCCAGAGATCCGCGTCTCTGTCTCGCACACCACCCGCGCCATGCGTCCGGGCGAAGTAGACGGTGTGAACTACCACTTCGTCTCCCGCGAAGCATTCGTGAAGATGGGCGAGCACGGCGATTTTCTTGAGCGCGCCGAAGTGTTCGGCAACCTCTACGGCACCTCGCAAAGCCACCTGCAGCAAACTCTGGACGCCGGCCACGACCTGATTCTGGAGATCGACTGGCAGGGCGCCGAACAAGTGCGCAAGCTGATGCCGCAGGCGCGCTCGATCTTCATCTTGCCGCCATCGCTGCAAGCATTGCATTCGCGCCTGACCAACCGTGGCCAGGACAGCGACGAGATTATCGACGGCCGCATGCGTGAAGCGGTCAGCGAGATGAGCCACTATGTCGACTATGACTACCTGATCATCAACGACGATTTTGCCCACGCGCTGGACGATCTGAAGGCGATTTTCCGAGCCAATCAGCTGATCCAGAAGCGTCAGCAGCAGCTGCACGGCAAATTGCTGGCTGAATTGCTCGGTTAACCAGCACTTCCCAAAACCGCTGCAAGCGCTTTACATTGGCACTTGCAGCGCGTTGAAGAGCTTGATCAAAAAATCAGCGCTTCCCTAATCGCTGGTGATTTTTTAAACTGTTGAGTCCGCTCGCCCAACCGGGCAGCGCGCATATTGCATTCGCTCCGAGGAATACCATGGCCCGCGTAACCGTTGAAGACTGCCTGAACCACGTGGAAAACCGTTTTGAGCTGGTCATGCTCTCTACCAAACGTGCCCGTCAACTGGCCACCGGCGGCAAAGAGCCACTGGTTCAGTGGGAAAACGACAAGCCGACGGTTGTCGCGCTGCGTGAAATCGCTGAAGGCCTGATGAGCTACGAGTTCATCGCCGAGCAGGAAATCGTCCAGGATGAACCGCTGTTCGCAGCGTTCGAGGACGAGTCCAACGAGGCCGTCTAAGCCTATGCCTGGTCGACGTAGCACGGCGCGGGGTCACAGCTCACGGCAGGAATCATCATGCCGAGCATAGACGCCCTCGCCGATCGCTTATCGACCTACCTCGGCAACGACCAGGTCAACCTGGTCCGCCGAGCGTATTTCTACGCCGAACAAGCCCATGACGGTCAGCGCCGTCGCAGCGGCGAGGCCTATGTCACGCATCCGCTTGCCGTGGCCAATATTCTTGCCGACATGCACATGGACCATCAGAGCCTGATGGCCGCGATGCTGCATGACGTGATCGAAGACACTGGTATCGCCAAGGAAGCGCTGCAAGCGCAGTTCGGCGAAACCGTGGCCGAACTGGTCGACGGGGTCAGCAAACTGACCCAGATGAACTTCGAAACCAAAGCCGAAGCCCAAGCCGAAAACTTCCAGAAAATGGCCATGGCCATGGCGCGCGACATTCGCGTCATCCTGGTCAAACTTGCCGACCGCCTGCACAACATGCGCACGCTGGAAGTGCTATCCGGCGAAAAACGCCGCCGCATCGCCAAGGAAACCCTCGAAATCTACGCGCCCATCGCCAACCGGCTGGGCATGCATGCGATCCGCATCGAATTCGAAGACCTCGGCTTCAAGGCCATGCACCCGATGCGCTCCGCGCGGATTTACCAGGCTGTTAAACGCGCCCGGGGCAACCGCAAGGAAATCGTCAACAAGATCGAAGAATCACTCGGCCATTGCCTCACTGTCGACGGCATCCAGGGTGAAGTCAGCGGTCGCCAGAAACACCTCTACGGTATCTACAAGAAAATGCGCGGCAAGCGTCGGGCCTTCAACGAGATCATGGACGTCTACGCGTTCCGGATCATCGTCGACAAGGTCGATACCTGCTACCGCGTGCTCGGCGCTGTACATAATTTGTACAAACCGTTGCCTGGGCGCTTCAAGGATTACATCGCGATCCCCAAGGCCAACGGCTATCAGTCGTTGCACACCACGTTGTTCGGCATGCACGGCGTGCCCATCGAGATCCAGATCCGCACCCGCGAAATGGAAGAGATGGCCAACAACGGCATCGCCGCCCACTGGCTGTACAAATCCAGCGGTGACGAGCAGCCGAAAGGCACTCATGCCCGCGCCCGTCAGTGGGTCAAAGGCGTGCTGGAAATGCAGCAACGTGCCGGTAATTCGCTGGAATTCATCGAGAGCGTGAAGATCGACCTGTTCCCGGACGAGGTCTATGTGTTCACGCCCAAAGGCCGGATCATGGAGCTGCCGAAAGGCTCCACGGCGGTCGACTTTGCTTACGCGGTACACACCGACGTCGGCAACAGCTGCATTGCCTGCCGGATCAACCGTCGCCTCGCACCGCTGTCCGAACCGCTACAAAGCGGCTCCACGGTGGAGATCGTCAGCGCCCCCGGCGCACGACCAAACCCGGCCTGGCTCAATTTCGTCGTCACCGGCAAGGCGCGCACGCACATCCGCCATGCGCTGAAGCTGCAACGGCGGTCCGAATCCATCAGTCTCGGCGAACGCCTGCTGAACAAAGTTCTCAACGGTTTCGACAGTGCGCTGGAAAAGATCCCGGGCGAGCGCGTCAAGGCGATGCTCGCCGAGTACCGCCTCGAACTGATCGAAGACTTGCTCGAGGACATTGGCCTGGGCAACCGCATGGCTTACGTCGTGGCTCGTCGACTGCTCGGCGAAGGCGAACAGCTGCCGAGCCCGGAAGGCCCGCTGGCGATTCGCGGCACCGAAGGCCTGGTTCTGAGCTATGCCAAATGCTGCACGCCGATCCCGGGCGACCCGATTGTCGGGCACCTGTCGGCGGGCAAAGGCATGGTTGTGCACTTGGACAACTGCCGCAATATCAGCGAAATCAGGCACAACCCGGAAAAATGCATCCAGCTCTCGTGGGCCAAGGATGTCACCGGCGAATTCAACGTCGAACTGCGCGTCGAACTGGAACATCAGCGCGGCCTGATCGCCCTGCTGGCCAGCAGCGTCAACGCCGCCGACGGCAATATCGAGAAAATCAGCATGGACGAACGCGATGGTCGCATCAGCGTGGTCCAGTTGGTGGTCAGCGTCCACGACCGTGTGCACCTGGCCCGCGTGATCAAGAAGCTGCGCGCCTTGACCGGGGTGATCCGCATCACCCGCATGCGTGCATAACCTGCCTATTACAAGGAGTCATTCATGACCAAAACCGTAATCACCAGCGACAAGGCCCCGGCCGCCATCGGTACTTACTCCCAGGCGATCAAGGCAGGCAACACCGTTTACATGTCGGGTCAGATTCCTCTGGACCCAAAAACCATGGAACTGGTTGAAGGCTTCGAAGCCCAGACCGTCCAGGTGTTCGAGAACCTCAAAGCTGTGGCCGAAGCCGCCGGCGGTTCGTTCAAGGACATCGTCAAACTGAACATCTTCCTCACCGACCTGAGCCACTTCGCCAAGGTCAACGAGATCATGGGCAAATACTTCGACCAGCCGTACCCGGCCCGCGCCGCCATTGGCGTTGCTGCCCTGCCAAAGGGTTCGCAGGTTGAAATGGATGCCATTCTGGTCATCGAGTGATGCGCACGGCGCGGCGTTAAACGTCGCGCCGACTGCTCTGCAAGAAAAGGTTTTGAAAGGATTCCACCATGCGCAAAGCGCTAGCTCTCCCGCTGCTCGCCATTTTCCTCGGCGGCTGCGCCAGCAACCCTGCCGACCGTGACATCAGCGGCACCTGGATCAACCAGGTGGCAATCGATGCCGCAGCCAAGGGCGGCCCCCTGCGCGAAGCGCTTCAGGCTTATGGCCCGAACCTGGAGTGGGACGTCAACACCAAGGCCAGTCAGGCCCGCTACACCAACGGTTTTGAAAATGTCGAAGGACGGCTGCTGGGCGAACAGTCCGGCACCTGGAAGGTCGACTTCTATGGCAGCTCCGCCAGTGAGCTGAAACGTGATGGCAGCCAGTTGCAGCAATCCGCCAGCGACAACGAACCCGAGCAGGTCTTCGACCGCGCGCAGATTCCAGTGCCGGAAGGCGCGCCGATTGGCGCCAGCTTCGAACGTGCGTTGTACTCGGCGTATCTGGGCGGCGACTGGAAAATTGCCAGTGGCCAGGGCGAAGGCAATACCGTGCAATTCCAGGCCGATGGCCAGGTGTCCGGCCTGCCGGGCGCTGATCGTTATGCCTTGTGCCTGGCGGGCGATTGCGCATCGATGAGCAATGGCAACGACAGCATGTGGCTGCAACAGAACGGTCAGGGCAATAACTGGATCTTTGTGCGCAAGGGCAAAGAGCTGGAAATCCTCCAAGCGGTGAATACTGCCTTGGCCGATGAACAACCACAGTTCACCGCCGGTGAGCGCAAGTGGTTGCTCGAGAAGCAGTAACCCGCTTCTGAAACCACTAAAGATCAAATGAGGGAGCGAGCCTGCTCGCGAAAGCAGTGTATCAGTCAAAGTAATATTGCCTGATGCACCGCATTCGCGAGCAGGCTCGCTCCCACAGTTGTTTTGGGGGTCTCGAGGTCAGCATTTACCTTCGAGGATCGCGGCGTAGCCCTCGCGGTAGCTCGGGTACGTTGGCGTCCAGCCCAACGCCTTTATCCGCGCATTGCTGCAACGCTTGCTGCCAGTGCGCCGCACGCTGGCATCTTCCGCCCACTCGGTAACACCCAGGTACTCGCGCAGCCAGCCCACCACTTCAGCCAACGGCGCCGGCGCATCGTCGACGCCGATGTAGAACGGCTCCAGCTTCACTCCCTGCCGATCCTTCTCCAGCAGAAAAGCCAATAGCCCGGCTGCATCATCAGCATGAATCCGGTTGCCATACAGCGGCGGATCAACCGCTACGCGATAACCGCGACGCACCTGAGTCAGCAGCCATTCGCGGCCCGGCCCGTAGATGCCGGTCAGACGCAGGATGCTGGCGGGGATGCCGCTGTCGAGTGCCACTTGCTCGGCCTCCAGCATCAACCGTCCGGAATAACCGGTGGCAACCGTCTCGGACGTCTCATCTACCCAGCCGCCATCCTGTTGCCCATAGACACTGCTGCTGGACACAAAAATCAAGCGCTCAGGCACTTGTCCGTAGTCGTCGAGCCAGCTCAGCACGTTCTGCAAACCCTGCACGTAGGCCGCGCGGTAACCGGCCTCATCGTGATCGGTTGCGGCGGCGCAATACACCAGATAGTCCACCGCCCCCACCGGCCAGGTTGCCGGACAGTCTTCACTGAACAGGTCGCCGGCCACACCGATGACTCCATCAGGCAGCTTCGAAACATCACGGCGCAGACCATGCACTTCCCAGCCAGCGGCAAGTAATTGGGTGGCCAGACGACTGCCGACGTCACCACAACCGGCAATCAAAACAGAGGGCGCAGACATCAAAAAAACTCCCATCGCAAAGGAACAGACTAGCGCCGGCGAAGGACGAACGGCTAGCAATCAAGGAAAAAAAGATACTCTATTACTTTTGTTAACAAGAATTACTTGCAATAATGCACGCCACTTTTGTTCTCGGCCTCACGAGGCCTGGTAGAGCATCACCGTTTTTCTATCTCAGGTCCGGCCAGCATGACACGTAATCAAATCCCCGCTTCGCCAACCAATCGACCTCGCGCCTGGAGCGCGGTGGCAGCGCTGCTGCTCAGCCTGATGCTGGCACCGACCGCCGCGTTCGCCGATGCCCAGGCACCTGCAACGCCAGCCGCCACCGAGCAAAGCGCACCAGCCGCCGCTCCGGCTGCCCCGGCCGCTACCGATCCGGTGCAAACGGTTGACGCTGCGGACGTTCCTGAAGTTCTCGAAGCCGACAACAGCCTGGGCATGGCCCACGACCTGTCGCCATGGGGCATGTACCAGAACGCCGACATCATCGTGAAAATCGTGATGATCGGTCTGGCGATTGCTTCGATCATCACTTGGACCATCTGGATTGCCAAGGGCTTTGAACTGATGGGCGCCAAGCGTCGTCTGCGTGGCGAGATCGCCGCCCTGAAGAAAGCCACCACCCTGAAAGAGGCCAGCGTCACTGCCGGCAAGGAAGGCACCCTCGCCAACCTGCTGGTCCACGACGCGCTCGAAGAGATGCGCCTGTCGACCAACAGCCGCGAGAAAGAAGGCATCAAGGAGCGCGTCAGCTTCCGTCTCGAGCGCCTCGTTGCAGCCTGCGGCCGCAACATGAGCAGCGGCACCGGCGTCCTCGCCACCATCGGTTCCACCGCACCGTTCGTCGGTCTGTTCGGTACCGTGTGGGGCATCATGAACTCTTTCATCGGCATCGCCAAAACCCAGACCACCAACCTCGCCGTTGTGGCACCGGGTATCGCTGAAGCGCTGCTGGCGACTGCACTGGGTCTGGTTGCCGCGATTCCAGCCGTGGTGATCTACAACGTGTTCGCCCGCTCCATCGCCGGTTACAAGGCGCAGGTTTCCGATGCGTCGGCAGAAGTCCTGCTGCTGGTCAGCCGCGACCTCGACCACCAGCCTGAGCGCAGCTCACAGCCGCACATGGTCAAAGTGGGGTAATCGGCCATGGGCCTGCATTTGAAAGAAGGCGCAGACGACGATCTGGCCGAGAACCACGAAATCAACGTCACACCGTTCATCGACGTGATGCTGGTACTGTTGATCATTTTCATGGTGGCGGCGCCTTTGGCCACCGTGGACATCAAGGTCGACCTGCCTGCCTCAACCGCCAAACCGGCGCCGCGGCCAGAGAAACCGGTGTTCCTCAGCGTCAAGGCTGACCAGCGCCTGTACATCGGCGACGACGAAGTCAACGCCGAAACCCTGGGCGCCGTGCTCGACGCCAAGACCCAGGGCAAGAAAGACACCACCATCTTCTTCCAGGCCGACAAAGGCGTGGATTACGGCGACCTCATGAGCGTGATGGACAAACTGCGCTCCGCCGGTTACCTGAAGGTCGGTCTGGTCGGACTTGAGACGGCTGCCAAAAAATGATCACGACGCGCCATAAGCTGACGCGTTACAGCGGTAGCCTGGCCGTGGTGCTGGGCGTTCACGCGCTCGCCATCGCGCTGGCGCTGAACTGGACCGCCCGCCCGCCCATCGAATTGCCGCCACAGGCCATGATGGTCGAGCTGGCACCGGTTCCGGCCCCGCCACCGCCTGCACCGCCGAAAGTCGTCACACCGCCACAGCCACCGGCTCCGGTTGAAGAGTTGCCGATTCCGAAGCTGGCCGAAGCACCGAAAGCGGAAATTGCGGTGCCCAAGCCCAAGCCGAAGCCAAAGCCCAAACCACCGAAGCCGGTCGAGAAGAAGCTGCCTGATCCGCCGAAGGAAAAACCTTCCGAGGAAAAACCGGCCGACACGCAACCGACCCAGGCACCGACGGAGAAATCCGCTGCACCGGCGCCCGGCCCATCGCCAGCTCAATTGGCCGCCAAGGCCAGTTGGCAGGGCACCCTGCTCGCGCATTTGGCCAAGTACAAAAAGTACCCGCAAAGCGCACAGGCACGGGGCAAGGAAGGTCTGAACCGTCTGCGTTTCGTGGTCGATGGCGAAGGCAACGTGCTGTCGTTCGAACTGGTGGGCCGCTCCGGCAACGCCGATCTGGACCGGGCTACCCTGGAAATGATCCGCCGCGCCCAACCGCTGCCCAAGCCACCGGCCGACATGCTGAACAACGGCACGATTGAAATTGTTGCACCGTTTGTTTACTCGCTCGAGCGCCGCCGCTAAGAAACATCGCAAGACCTGTGGGAGCTGGCTTGCCAGCGATTGCAGTATGTCAGACAAGGATTATTGACTGACCCATCGCTATCGCTGGCAAGCCAGCTCCCACAAGGTTCTCCGCCAGCCGGATGATCCAAGTCGAAAAGGCACCGAAAGGTGCCTTTTGCATATCTGTACGCGGCAAACCCACATTGCCCGGTGTCGCATTCCACACTCAGTCTGATAACGTGCGTCTATCGATTGCAGCCGGTATGCTTGGCCCGCATCTTCATGGACGCTTGCTATGACCCTCACAGAATTACGCTACATCGTTACTCTCGCCCAAGAGCAGCATTTCGGCCATGCGGCCGAGAAGTGCCACGTCAGCCAGCCGACCCTGTCGGTGGGCGTGAAGAAACTTGAAGACGAACTCGGTGTGCTGATTTTCGAGCGCAGCAAGAGCGCGGTGCGCGTGACACCGGTCGGCGAAGGCATTGTCGCCCAGGCGCAGAAAGTGCTGGAACAGGCGCAAGGCATCCGCGAACTGGCCCAGGCTGGCAAGAACCAGCTGACCGCACCGCTGAAAGTCGGCGCGATCTACACCGTCGGCCCGTACCTGTTCCCACATCTGATTCCACAACTGCACCGGGTCGCCCCGCAGATGCCGTTGTACATCGAAGAAAACTTCACCCACGTGCTGCGCGACAAACTGCGCAACGGCGAACTCGACGCGATCATCATCGCCCTGCCGTTCAACGAAGCCGATGTGCTGACTCTGCCGCTCTACGACGAACCGTTCTACGTCCTCATGCCGGCGCAGCATCCGTGGACGAAAAAAGAATCCATCGACGCCGGCCTGCTCAACGACAAGAGCCTGCTGCTGCTCGGCGAAGGTCATTGCTTCCGCGATCAGGTGCTGGAAGCCTGCCCGACCCTGACCAAGGGCAACGACGGCGCCAAGCACACCACCGTCGAATCCAGCTCACTGGAAACCATTCGCCACATGGTCGCGTCCGGTCTGGGCATCTCGATCCTGCCGTTGTCGGCTGTCGACAGCCATCACTACGCCCCGGGCGTCATCGAAGTGCGCCCACTGTCGCCGCCAGTGCCGTTCCGCACCGTGGCCATCGCCTGGCGCGCAAGCTTCCCGCGGCCGAAAGCCATCGACATCCTCGCTGACTCCATTCGCCTGTGCTCGGTGGCCAAACCCGCAGCGCCGGTTACAGCCGGTTAAGCGAGCGTCATGACTGAGCTGTCGCAAGTGTCGGTGACGGCACTCAAGGGTGTCGGTGAAGCCATGGCCGAGAAACTGGCCAAGGTCGGCCTGGAAAACCTTCAGGACGTGCTGTTCCATCTGCCGTTGCGTTATCAGGATCGCACCCGCGTGGTGCCGATTGGTGCTCTGCGACCGGGACAGGACGCCGTGGTCGAAGGCACCGTCAGCGGCGCCGATGTGGTCATGGGCCGGCGGCGCAGCCTCGTTGTGCGCTTGCAGGACGGCACCGGCGGCCTCAGCCTGCGCTTCTACCATTTCAGCAACGCGCAGAAAGAAGGCCTCAAGCGCGGCACGCGGGTTCGCTGCTACGGCGAAGCCCGCCCCGGCGCTTCTGGTCTGGAAATCTACCACCCGGAATACCGCGCCATCACCGGCGACGAGCCGCCGCCCGTGGATGAAACCCTGACCCCGGTGTATCCACTCACTGAAGGCCTGACCCAAGCGCGTCTACGCCAGTTGTGCATGCAGACCCTGACCCTGCTCAAGCCCGCCACCCTGCCCGACTGGCTGCCGACCGAACTGGCGCGCGACTATCAACTCGCGCCGCTGGCCGACGCGATCCGCTACCTGCACAACCCGCCCGCCGATGCCGATGTCGACGAACTCGCCCTCGGTCATCACTGGGCGCAGCATCGTCTTGCTTTCGAAGAATTGTTGACCCATCAGCTGTCGCAACAACGTCTGCGCGAAAGTATGCGCTCCCTGCGCGCGCCGGCGATGCCAAAAGCGACCAGGCTGCCACCGAAATACCTGGCCAACCTCGGTTTCAGCCCGACCGGGGCGCAACAGCGCGTCGGTAACGAAATCGCCTATGACCTCAGTCAGCACGAACCGATGCTGCGCCTGATTCAGGGCGATGTCGGCGCCGGAAAAACCGTGGTTGCCGCCCTCGCTGCGCTGCAAGCGCTGGAGGCCGGCTATCAGGTCGCGCTGATGGCGCCGACCGAGATTCTCGCCGAGCAACACTTCATCACCTTCAAGCGCTGGCTCGAACCGCTGGGCATTGAAGTGGCGTGGCTGGCCGGCAAGCTCAAGGGCAAGAACCGCGTCGCCGCGCTGGAACAGATCGCCAGCGGCACACCCATGGTGGTCGGCACCCACGCGCTGTTTCAGGACGAAGTGCAGTTCAAGAACCTCGCGCTGGTGATCATCGATGAACAGCACCGCTTCGGCGTGCAGCAGCGTCTGGCACTGCGGCAGAAAGGCGTCGGCGGACGCATGTGCCCACATCAACTGATCATGACCGCCACGCCGATTCCTCGAACGCTGGCGATGAGCGCCTACGCCGACCTCGACACCTCGATCCTCGACGAACTGCCGCCTGGGCGCACCCCGGTCAACACCGTGCTGGTCACCGACACGCGCCGCGTCGAAGTCATCGAACGGGTGCGCAGCGCCTGCGCCGAGGGGCGTCAGGCTTACTGGGTTTGCACACTCATTGAAGAGTCGGAAGAGCTGACCTGCCAAGCCGCCGAAACCACCTTCGAAGACCTCACCGCCGCGCTTGGCGAGCTGAAAGTCGGGCTGATCCACGGGCGCATGAAGCCCGTCGAAAAAGCCGCCGTCATGGCCGAATTCAAGGCCGGCAACCTGCAACTGCTGGTCGCCACCACGGTGATCGAAGTCGGCGTCGACGTGCCCAACGCCAGCCTGATGATCATCGAAAACCCCGAGCGCCTCGGCCTCGCGCAACTGCACCAATTGCGCGGCCGCGTCGGTCGGGGCAGCGCCGCCAGCCATTGCGTGCTGCTCTACCATCCGCCGCTGTCGCAGATCGGCCGCCAGCGCCTGGGCATCATGCGCGAGACCAACGACGGTTTCGTCATCGCCGAAAAAGACCTCGAACTGCGCGGCCCCGGGGAAATGCTTGGTACCCGCCAGACCGGTCTGCTGCAATTCAAAGTCGCCGACCTGATGCGCGACGCCGACTTGTTACCCGCCGTGCGCGACGCCGCGCAAGCCCTGCTGGAGCGCTGGCCGACCCACGTCAGTCCGCTGCTCGACCGCTGGTTGCGCCATGGGCAGCAATACGGCCAAGTGTGAGCACCATCGCAGTTTCTGACAGATCGTTCTGACCAAGCTGGTTATACTCCTGCCATTGTTTCAAAAACGGATACAGATCATGACCGAAGCCGCTCTCGCCCCCGAATCTCCGCACGCGCCGTCTGTCATCCGGCTGCTGCTGGACAAGCTCGGGATCGCCTACGAAGAAGTGCTCGACCACCACGGCCTCAATGCATCGCGCAAGGTGCAAGCCGTGTTGCTGGATGACGCTGTCGGTGCGCTGATGGTGCTGTTTGCGCAGAGCCAGTTGCTCGACCTCAATCGCCTCGCCGAACTGACGGGCCGGCGCCTCACCGCCGTGTCGACCGAGCGCCTGCAAAAGATGCTCGGCAAACACAACCTGAGCCTGCTGCCGGGCCTGCCGGCGTTGACCAGTTCGCCGTGCCTGTATGAAGACAGCCTGCTGCGCGAACCGAAGCTGCTGATCAACTCCGGCGAGCCGGGCCTGCTGCTGGAAATCGCCAGCGAAGACTTCAAGACCATGCTGACCAAGGCCAGCGCCGCCAACTTCGGCGAAGCCCTGAGCAGCATCCGCCCGAACCTCGACCGCCCGGACGATGACCGCGAGGAAATCACCCAGGCCGTGCAGGCGTTCACCGCTCGCCGGATTCAGCAGCGTCTGGAAGCGACCATCGAGATTCCACCGCTGGCCGAAACTGCGCAAAAAATCATCAAACTGCGCGTTGACCCCAACGCCACCATCGACGACATCACCGGCGTCGTTGAAACCGACCCGGCGCTGGCCGCACAAGTGGTGAGCTGGGCGGCGTCGCCGTACTACGCCTCGCCGGGCAAGATTCGTTCGGTGGAAGACGCGATCGTCCGCGTACTCGGCTTCGATCTGGTGATCAACCTCGCCCTGGGCCTGGCCCTCGGCAAGACCCTGAGCCTGCCCAAGGATCACCCGCAACACACCACGCCGTACTGGCAGCAGTCGATCTACACCGCCGCCGTCATCGAAGGCCTGACTCGCGCCATGCCGCGCGCCCAGCGTCCGGAAGCCGGCCTGACGTATCTGGCCGGCCTGCTGCACAACTTCGGTTACCTGCTGCTGGCCCACGTGTTCCCGCCGCACTTCTCGCTGATCTGCCGCCACCTGGAGGTCAACCCGCACCTGTGCCACAGCTACATCGAGCAACACCTGCTCGGTATCAGTCGCGAACAGATCGGCTCGTGGCTGATGCGCTACTGGGACATGCCCGATGAACTGGCCACCGCCCTGCGCTTCCAGCACGACCCAAGCTACGACGGCGCCTACGCCGAATACCCGAACCTCGTCTGCCTGGCCGTGCGCCTGCTGCGCAGCCGCGGCATCGGCTCCGGCCCCGACGAAGACATCCCTGACGCCCTGCTCGAACGCGTCGGCCTGACCCGCGACAAAGCCAACGACGTGGTCAGCAAAGTCCTTGAGGCTGAAGTCCTGCTACGCGAACTGGCCTCGCAGTTCAGCCAGGCCTGAAACAACGCAGGCCCGCTCCCCCAAGGATCACCAAAATCCCTGTGGGAGCGAGCCTGCTCGCGAAGAATCCAACCCGGCCTACCTGACCGCATCTGATCCCAGACTCAAGCCTTGGGCTTGGCCTTCCTCGGCTTCAAATACTTCATCAACCCCTGAAACCACATCACCAGCGCCGGATTGCCCTTGAGCTGGATCGACTTGTCCTGAATCCCCTGCATAAACGCCAACTGCTTGTTCTTCGCCTGCATCGTCGCAAAGCCATAACCGGCATCTTTAAACGCAATCGCAAACGCCGGCTCCGCCACCACGCCAGACTTGCTGGTGATGCGCTGATTCTTCACCACGAAATGCCGCGCCACTTTCCCGTCCAGCGTCTGCAGCTGAAACACCAGATCCTTGTCACCCAACTGTTGCTGGAACGCAGGATTTTTCCGGCTGGCCTTACCCATCAACAAACCCATCATCCACAGAAGAAAACGAAATTTCATGCGCACAGCCTCAAAAGGAAAATGAACGGCCGGGGCAGTGTAAGGGATTCGGACGATAACGCCACTATCTGCCGCTGTTGGAAGAGGATGCAGTCAAGTTCCCGCACGATGACCGCCAAGTCACGATGCAGCACTCGCCCACTGATCGTTCCCTCGCTCCGCGTGGGAATGCATACCGAGACGCTCCGCGTCTCACCACTCACCTTTCCTATGCCTGTTGAAACACTGCGCTTTGAGCGCCTAAAGGAAATAGCGCAAAAAAGAGAAAGAAAAGTTTGTTCATGCTCATCCAAGTCGGCGCTTTCGAGCGAATGCTCTGCTTGTCCGTTTCAACGTCTGCTCTTGTCCGGAGCCAAAGCCAATTGGCGAGCACGCTCTATCGTCGCGCGAATTAGGCAGGCATCGGACCACTCACCGAAAACTGATTTATGCGATTTCGGGTCGGCTTGGCACTCCGCATCTCGAAATTTCATCCAGGCTCTTTGAGTTTCTCTCAGTGCTTTCTGACCGCTTTCGTCCAGCCGACTCATACGATCCCGATATACAGAATTCAACAATGCATCCGCGTCAGAAACCATCAGATCAAGAACACCATTTTCCGAAGGAAACCACTCAACGTCCGCCAATGCCTGTTCGCTCTCATTGTTCCAATTGTAGAGGCCGTTTTCTTCGATCTTCAGTGTGGCGGATCGCTGATGGTGATTCGTCGGATCGCTCTCGCTGACCTCCGAGCGATAAACAATTTCCAAATAGATAGGGTCGGTTGTGCGCTGAGGATCATTCAATAGCGTTTGCCGAACAATGGCCCGTTGCTTTTTGCTCTCAGTGATCTCTATCGAAAAGCACGGATCCGGCCCAGGACGTTCTGCGGACGCCTTCCTCTCCAGGCATTGATTACGAACCGCCATGGAAGGGGTATCCGAACCGCCACCCACATCAACGACTCTGACAAGCAACCGGACTTCCGGATCCTTGGAAAAGTCGGCCTGAAGGATGGTGGCAATCATCGTGCCCTCAGCCATGACCACAGACGACAGTATTGAAAATAAAAAAATGAGGCTGAACCTGAAAAACTGCATTCCTTGGCGTCCGTAAAAAAATCAGTGATCCGTTCAATTCTGAACGGGCCTGCGACAGAAGATCGAGTCAGAACCGACAAACGGGTCAGATCTATTTAAGTTCTCAACCAAATTCAAAGCGGTCGAGCGTAACAAATAAATCCGTCCCGTTTTCCTAAAAAAATTCCCTCTCAGAAAAAGGAGATAGACCATGTTTTTTGGGTAATGACTAAAACCGTAGCCTGTCCCCATTTCCCCACCGCCATTATTAAGCCAGTGAGTTAAATAGAACAGACCCGTTTGCCTTCGCGATCTACACAAAAATCGCAGTACACACCAAACAGATCCGTCCTTCCTTTGAGGCCAGAAGAGTTGATCAGAACAACTTATTTAAAGCAGCCCAATCATACCTTACGAATGGACTGTCAAGCTTTCCAGAAGACACATCAAAATAGTTCGGACTAATTAAATCCCCAAGCGAGTAAACGGAAAATACGTAGTTATCACCAAAGGAGTGGCTGACTTTGTCTTTCTTTACAACGCTCTCGGGGCGCGAAAACCTTAGGTCATTCGGAGAATGATAGGTTCGGGATAACTTCACCCCACCAAGAGTTGAGTCTTCAACCTCGACCAATACCGGTGGCGTTGCCAGCAAAGGAGCTATAGCAACCTTGTTAGTTAAATTTTTCCACTGATCTGAAAACTCAGAAACTGTTTCTTCATATTCTTCAGCTAAAGGGCGATTCAAGCCACACACGGCTTTGTTTATTAGAACTCCATTCTGCTCGTTCCGAATATTTGTATAAACGCAATCTATGAGAAGCTCCGCGCCTTGCCTAATCAATGTAAAATAGGCCTCAAACGGAGCACGCGACGCCAAATTCTCATAATGGAGGGCCTTCCCCCCATTGAATTCAACCAACTCCCTAGTTGTTTCGCCCCGACTTCCGACAACGCCCTCTATAGTTTTACTACCACCTGACCAAGTAACGGTTAGAGATTGAGCGCCGACATCGGCTGAGTACACGTCATGCGGTTCGGCGACTGCGACATCTGCCAATACGAAAGATATAATAGCCAAACCTACGTGCAACTTAATCTTCATACTCATTTGGTCTCCGGCGCAATTGATGCGGCCTTTAGTATCGCTTCGAATTTCACGGCATAACTTGCGATCAGCGCTTTTTGGTCAGAACCGTTGATTACCTTGCGCGCACCTTCATAATCCTTGGTGGTATTATTAACGTAATCGCCAAGTTTTTTCCCAGTAAATATACCTTCCTTCATACCCCATATCATAATTGGCACAGAGTTTTCAAACCCAGCGGCCTCATCGGGATTGGAGACAAAATCGATTCCAAAATAATCTTTCGCCTTTTGATAGTTTTTCTTCCACGTCAAATGGACGAGACCACGACCCCGATATTTAAAACCGTCCCCTTGTACCGTATTACCGTTGCCGATCGCAGTTTGTCTGCGTGTTGCGGTATCCGCAAGCACAGGATCATATTTGTCAAAATAGGAAACTGGCCCATACTCCGGCGCAGCGCTAAAATACTCAGCAATCATAAATTGATAAGCCTCGTGACGCGCCGTCGCGAACATATATGACAATTCATAGACGGTATAAACCTCTTTGGTTTTGTCTAGATATTTATTAACATTCTCTGCAATCTTACGCAAGTTAGACTTCGACGCAGCAGACAGCGGAGGCGCGTCAGCCTGGAACGAAGCATGTTGCTCAGCATACATGGCTACAAAACGCTCCACGTCTATAAATTCGGACCGGCTCATAAAGTTGCTCAGCACTTCAATGGGATGAAAATGCCAAATCAAGTCCGTACTCATGGCGGCCTTGTCTTTTAGATCCTCCCAAAACACATACTTCGTAATTCGCTCTTTCTCGTGCTTCAAGGTTTTCGGAGTGTCTTTTAAAATCACATCAAGTCGACTCCATTTGGCAGCATCTGCTCGCTCTTTCCATTCCGTAGGATGACGCGCGATCAGCTTGGACCAGCTCGCTCTTGTCTCTGCATTTTTCAATGCAGCAGCAAGCTCTGCAGGATCAACTTCCTTATCGTCATTGGTATCCATCTTTAGGAACAGATCTTTGAAAAACTGCGGCATGCTATCCGGATCAAGAAATCCATCCGCCGTCGAGTTTGACTCCTCAACAACACTGAAGCCGAGTTTTTCCCAATCGTGCTGCGTGATTATTTCGGTTTCTTTTTTGTTTATTAGCCCGGCCAATGGCAAGCCGTCTTCGATGACAGAAACCTGATAAAAATCCTCAGCGCCTTCTTTGACTGCACGGGTTTTGCTTATATTAACGGCATGCGCTTTCTTGAGCGGAGTAAAATCTGTCGCTGGCGCATTTCTCTTTAGATTTGTTCCTGCTAACAAGTGAAGAAATTTTTTCCCGACTTTTAACCCCGCGCTATTCTTCAAAAAGTCCGCTACATGGGTTTCCGCTGTGAAGATCTCGACATGAACCTGATGCTTGCTTGAAACACTACCGTCCTCTCCTGACAAATTTTCCGTCAGCCCAAGATAGCCAATCGGATCGCCAGCCTTAATCCCTGTACCCGTGAGCTCGACGGAATCAAAACTTGTTGGAATGACATCCCAAGCGACAAATTCATTTCCCACGAATGCCCAAAAACTAGTTGTCACCTCACCCGCGCCGGCAAGGTCGCCATTGATTTTCGTGCATTTCGCCATTCGTCGGGTGGCCCCCGACACCGTCAGGTTCAATACATCTTTACTTTCAAACTCAACAACGCTTCCCGGATTAAGCTGCATTGTTCCTTTTCTGGGGCCTGCGGGCTGTCCATTCTGCGGTGAGGCCGGTTCCTGATACAGATCCAGCTTTTTGATAGCAGTACCTTTTACCTTCCCTTGCCAATATTTTGGTTTATTACGCTCGGGAATCGGGTCGGCACGCCATGTACGCTTTTGCTGCGAGTTCTTAAATGGCTCACTATTTTTCAGGTAAGCAAACCAGACCACACTGCCTGACAAGCGTACTTTTTGTGAGTTGTTCTTGACGCTTCCCGAAAGAATCTTACCCTTGGCATAGGTAATATCCCCTGCGGCTTTTTCCTCCAATACTTCAAGTTTGGTCCCGCTGGTCAACTTTCCTGGAGAGGGCCATCCGGATGCTTCGGGAAAACTATCGTAGGCCTTAAAGTCGTCAACCTGCATTGTCACCTTAGGCTTAGGAGTTTCCTCCTCCGACAGCGGATAACGCTTATAAGGTAGCAAATGCATATAAAGGCTGAAAAAAGTCAGCTTATTTTGCTTGCCCTTATTTGGCCCATCTTCAGGATTAGGCTCGGATTTATACTCATGGCGTACAAGACAAAAAGAATTGGAATACTTCAGTTTTTTTTCATTTTCACCAAAGATCGACTCCAAATAATCTTCGTTAAGACGATATGCCACCACCTCGCCATCGGCCATGCAGCGAATCGGTTCATTCAAAATGCATTGGGGAGCGCTGGCATTGCTGATGTGAATGCCACCGTGCCAGAACTTGTTGCTGCCCAGCAAGTAATGCCCGGCACTCTCGTTTTCGAGAGCCTTGTAAATCTCATCCGCATCAGAAAACTGCTTGCCGTCAGCTTTTCTGAATGGATATTGGAAGCTCATCAGCGGTGCTGGGCCTGCCGGTGCAGGGGTTGGCGCAGGAGTAGGTGCGGATGCTGGTTGTGCGCTTCTGAATTGGGACTTCGGGCGTAAAAACTTTTCAGGCATTGGCCAGTAACCACTACCCGCCCCATATTTGGCAGATTTCGGTCCGTTTGAAGACTGCGAACCGAAGAAATTCCCCCGATCTCGAACAGGCGACCCGGAAATGTCTTCGATGACCCCCGTGTGTCCATGAAAGTTTATCCACAGTGCAATATCGCCCGGCTGTACTTCCGCAAGCGGGACTACATCAAAATAAGTAGTGTCGGTATTTAACCCTGATGTCGTGAGGTAAGGGATCGTATATCCCGCATCCTTAAGCATTCGATAAAGAAGCCCGGAGCAGTCGATTTCCTTTTTGCCATCGTTATCATGGTCAGTCTCGCCCTTGTAAGGGCCGTACTCATAACCAGTGCGATATTGCTGCCTTTGCTCAAGTAGTCCTGTGCTCATCAAAAGCTTCCTGCTTCAAAACATTGAATAGAGTTATCGCTGACGGCGCCTCGGGCTACCAAGCGCTCAACCAAAGCGGTAGCCGTCTTAGGGTCGGTTTTCTGAATCTTCCGGTAACACGCCATTGCACGAGGCAAGTCAGCAGCTACGAGGGCTCCTGCTTCGTACACTTCGCCTAAACGAATCAGTGCTTTAGTCGAACCTAAGCGGGCGACACGCTCCAATGTCGCTATTGATTCTTTGGGGTTAATACAACCGTGATTTTCGTCATACTCACCTTCGTCGCAATAAAAATCCGCGAGAGTCAAGCCGGCATCCGGGACCTGTTCTGAAGCTTGAATCAACAACGCCAGGATTCTGGAATTCTCCAAGCGTGGCGCTTGTCCAGAAAGACTGATTCCCGCAGCAGCGAATGCTGCTTGCGCCGAACCCTTCCGGGCGCCATCTAAATAGCTATCCAATACCGCGGCGTACAAATAGATCCCTGATTCGGGAGACGCCTTGTTAACCAACCTGTCGAATATGGCGCCTTTTTTGAGTTCCAGCTCACCGGGCGTGAGTTTCTCAGACTGAGTGATCTCTTCCATCACCGCATCGATTGCCCAGTCCTCCACTCGACTCAGAGCCCAGCAATCACTGTGTTTGAAGACGAAAATCTTCAAAAAATGGCCCGCCTCATCACGGATGACCACCCTGTCAGGCACCTGGGTATCAATAGTGAGACCTGATTTGGCAGCATTTTCCGGAAGCAGCACCTTCAACTCATCGCCGGCTATCGCGCTCAAGCTCCGTTCGATGACCTTCGGTATTTTCCCTTCAGCTATCACGTGAATATGCTTCACAGGAGACGCAATAAACGCTTTCTGTGTCTCTAAGTCAGATGAAAAAATTTTGACGAAATCAGCAAAATTGCTGCTTGGGCATTGGGCGGTGCTGGACGGAGAGGCAAAGACACCCGAACTCATCCCCAAGGTCAGCAGTGCAATGGAAAACCACTTCATCTGCCTTACGTACTTGTTGGTTATCATCACGAAACTCATCACTCAGAAAATACAAAAAAAGCCTTCGGCTTAACCTTCTCAGGCGGCGCATTCAACAACGCCTGATCCATCAAACTCCCCGCCTTATCCTTATCCGCCGCCCCCGGCAGCACCGGCGGCTTAATCCCGATCCCGGTCCCCGACCCAGCCGAGCCACCCGCATTGATCTTGATCACCGGCCCAACCACCGTCACCCCACCGCCATCGAGCTTGATAAAGCTCCCACCCCCTAGAATGGTCAGCTCCGTCCCCGCTTCAATAACGATCTTGTCCCCAGCCTTGAGGTGTATCTCTTTCCCCACACTGGTCAGCTGCGCCGTGCCCAGCTTCACATGCTGGTTCTGCCCAACCGTCAGGTGATCATCCAGCTTCGCTTCAACCTTACGGTCGGAAATCGTGGTGCGGTGTTCTTCAGCCTTCAGCTCGGTATAAGTGTTCTTAACCACCGTGTCATGACGTTCATTCCCGACCCGAATCTTCTGGTCGTGCTCAACGTTTTCATCCCAATCGCGCTGCGCATGAATGTAGATCTGCTCTGCACCTTTCTTGTCTTCAATGCGCAGTTCGTTGTAACCGCCACCGCCCGGTGAGCTGAGCGTTTTGAACACGCTGCGCGTCTTGTTTGCCGGCAAGGCGTATGGCACCGGGTTTTCCTTGTGGTACAGGCAGCCGGTCACCAGCGGTTGGTCGGGGTCGCCTTCGAGGAAGGTGACGAGGACTTCCATGCCGATGCGCGGGATGCTGATGGCGCCGTAGCGGTCGCCGGCCCAGGAGCTGGAGACGCGCAGCCAGCAGCTGGTTTTGTCGTCGGCCTGGCCTTCGCGGTCCCAGTGGAACTGGACTTTGATGCGGCCGTACTGGTCGCAGTGGATTTCTTCGCCTTTGGGGCCGGTGACCATGGCGGTCTGGCTGCCGAGTACGCGCGGTTTCGGGTGTTCGAGGGCCGGGCGGTAGAACACGTCCCACGGGGTGGCGAGGAAGGTGTTGCGGTAGCCCTGGTGGAAATCGTCTTTGTTGTCGGTGGTGTCGCTGGTCACGCCTTCTTCGAGGACTTGCGGCTGTTTGCCTTCGTGGACGATTTCGGTGAGCAGCCACAGGTCGTTCCACTCGCTGCGCGGGTGGTCGGACATTTCCATGAAGTGGCCGCTGACCAGTTTGGTCTGATCGCCACGGCCTTCGGCCTGGCGGTAGTCGGCGCGGTGGCGTTCGAGGGCGCGCTGGCTGAGGAACTTACCGCGTGCTCGGTCGATGAAGCGGCCCGGGTAGTCGTAGTCTTCCAGATCCGGCTCGGTGCTCTCGCCATCCGGTTTGTACGCCGCTTCCATTTGCAGGCGCGGCTTTTCGAAGTCGTAGTCGCGGCGCGTGGTGCGGCTGGTGCGGGTTTCCAGGCGCAGCTTGAAGCCTTTGATCACCGGTTCTTCGGCGACCATGCCGCTGCCTTGCACGTACGCGGTTGGCTGGCCGAGTTTCTGGAACACGGTCTGGTCGTCGCCGAACACCAGCAGGTGGCCTTTGGGGTTGTGCTGGAAGTGGTAGTGAATCCCTTCCTCCTCGCATAGCCGCTGGACGAAGTGCAGGTCGGTTTCGTCGTATTGCACGCAGTAGTCGCGATCCGGGCATGGCTGGCTGAGCTGGAAGCTGTAGGCGTTGCCCTTGATCCCGTGTTCTTCGAGGATCAGCGCGATGATTTTCGGCGCCGACATCTGCTGGTAGATGCGCTGGTTGGTGCGGTGATGCAGGTATTGCAGTTGCGGCACCATCGACACTTTGTAGCGGGTCAGGCGCTTGCCGGCATCGCCTTGGGCGACGCGGTAGATCTGGCCGTGGATGCCCGAGCCTTGTGGATCGAATGCCAGAAACGCTTGCTTGTGCAGCAGTTGTTCGAGGTCCAGATCAGGGTTTTCGCTGACCAGTTCGAGGTCGAAACGAAACGGCTGGCTGATGCCTTCGGTGCCGGTGAACGACAGCACTTGCAGGTCGCCGACGTAGTCTTCGACCTTGAGGCTGAAGTGGGTTTCGTTAGCTGGGTTGAACATAAAGTGCTCCCTGTTCGAATGTCGTCCGTTACGCCCGAAGTCGCAATCGTTGCAGCCAGGACGAAGTGGCGCCCAAGGCGTCACGCAATTGTTGGGCAGTGATGGTGCGTTCTGCCGGGTTGAAGCTCAGCGCGGTTTGCAGCGCTGGCCAGCCGTGTTTCGGTAAGTTCGCCGGGGCTTGCAGCTCGCGCTCCAGGTGCTCGTCGCGGGCCTGGGTCGAGGGCAAGCGGCGGAACGGGTGTTTGCCGCTCGCCAGCTCAAAGATCACACAGGCCACGCCGTACACGTCCGCGCTGGCCGACAACGGTTGGCCCTCAAGCAGTTCGGGGGCGGCGTAGCCCGGGGTCCAGGCGTTGAAACGCTCGCGGCTCAGATGCGGCAGGCCGGGCAAGGTGCCCTCTTCTGCCTGGCCCAGGCCGAAGTCGAACAGGCGCAAGCCGTCTTCGCTGAGCATGACGTTGCTCGGTTTCATGTCTCCGTGCAGCACGCCGCGACGGTGGGCGTAGGCCAGCGTGTCGAGCAGCGGCAGCGCGATGTCGCGCGTTTCTTTCCACGGCAGACCGAGGGGCCGCTCGCAGAGCAATTTGTCCAGGGTCAGGCCACGCATGTATTCCATGGTGATGAAGGCCCGCTGGCAGTCGGTGTCGACTTCAAAGGTATGCACACGCACGACGTTGTCGTGGCGCAGGCGTCGGGTCAGGGCGAACTCGCTGTAGAGCAAGGCACTGGCATCCGGCGATTCGGCAAATTCTTCGCTGAGAATTTTCAGCGCAATGTAAGGATCGGGATCACCGAACTGTTCGTGCAGCAGATCCCGCGCCCGGTAAACGGCGCCCATGCCACCGGCCCCGAGCAGACGCTCGAGGTGGTAGCGACCGGCGAGTACATCCGGCAGTGCACCGATGCTGGCCTTGGTCGGCGCCAGCAACGGCTCTGCCTTGTTTTCCTTGGCGAAGGCGAAGTAGGTCAGGTTGTTGGCCTGTTCTTCGCTCATCAACAAGTCATCGACTGACGATTCGATTTCACTCATTGGCGGATCACCACGGCAGTCAGGTTGTCCCGGGCGGCGCCACGCAGGGCACCGTCGAACAAACGTTCCAGCGCCACGTGCGGCGCACTCAGGCTGAGGGCGTTGCCAAGGGCATCGCTGCTCAGGCCCTGATACAAACCATCGCTGCAGAGCAAAAACGCATCGCCCGGATAGACCTCGAGTTCCAGGACATCCAGGGTCAGTTGTTCAGCCGCACCGACGGCTCGGGTCAAGGCCTGAGCTGCCGGATGCGCTGCCGCTTGTTCGACGCTCATTTGCTGCTCGTCGATCAGTTGCTGTTGCAGCGAATGGTCCTTGGACAGCTGATACAGCCGCTGCCCTCGCCACATATAGCAACGGCTGTCGCCGGCCCAGATGCAGGCCGCGCGATTGCCTTCCACCAGCAGCGCGACGACGGTGCTGCCCATGATGCTGTCGTGGCGTCCGGCGGTGACGGTCAACTCCTGCCCCAAGCGCCGGTTCAGCCAGTGCAGGCACTGGCGGATGGCTTTGAGGCGTTCGTCGAAATCCTCGTGTTGCGGCAGTTCAGCCAGGCTGGCGACGATCAACTGGCTGGCGATGTCGCCCCCCTGATGACCGCCCATGCCGTCCGCGACCACCCACAGCCCGTGCTGTGGTGAGTCAAGGAAGGCATCTTCGTTGCGCGCCCGCACCTTGCCCGGGTCGGTACGCGCCGCGCTGCGCCAGGTACTGGCCACCAGCATCAGAGCTGCACCGGCATACGGAAGGTGCGCAGCACGCCCATGTCGAACGGGTTCGGCGTGCGCTGGCTGGTCAGCAGGTAGTTGGCGCGCAGGCCACCCACGTCAGCTTTGAGCACCAGCACGTCGCGACCGCTCAGGTACTCGGTCTGCATCAGGTCGAACAGACGGAACAGCGACCATGGGCCGGAGTTTTTCTCAATGCCGATCGGGCGACCGGCCATCTTGTCCATGACCAGACTGGTGCGGCCGTCTTCAGCATCGGTCGGCCACTTGAACGACATTGGCAGGATCGGACCGTGGCGATATTCCATGGTCTTGTCGCCGAACTTGAACTCGGAACGGCTCACCGCCGGGTCGAGGGTGTACGGCTCCAGTTTGAACTGCACGGTCGGCTCGGCCGGGTTGATCGAGAAGAAGCTCTGACGAATCGTCAGCGCCGCCGCCATCTGGTCGAGATACATCTTCGACACCGGCAGGCTGTGACCGTCGACGCTGCGCATGCGGTAGTTGCCCGGATCGCCGCTGACGAACGGACGCATGTAGCTGTCGAAGAAGCGGTCGACGGTGCCTTGAGCCCGGAAGAACTCGCGGAAATCGCTGATCGCCACGTCGCTGGTGCTGCTCGCGCTGAACGGATAGCGCTTGCTGATGGTTTTGCCATACACGCTGTACAGCTCGTTCTGATAACGGCCGTTCAGGTATTGGTAGGCATCGTTGAGCACCAGACGCCACGAGTCTTCGGCCAGCACGTTGAACCACACGCTGAGCGGACGCGGCAGACGGCCAGAGGCATTGCGCAGGTTGGTCAACGCATCACGCTGGCCACTCATGCGGGTTTTCGCCAGTTCGAACGCGGCCTGTTCCGGCGTGCTGGAACGAGCCAGGCCGGCGAGTTGCAGTTGCAGGTCGTTGAGCGCGCTCAGTGCCGGCGTCAGGTCTGCCGCCGGGCCGTTGTTGTCATCAAGCAACCGATGCAACGGCTCGAAGCGACGTTGCAGGGATTTTTTCGCAGTGTCCGGCAGGTTCTTTGCCAGGTTCAGGGCCGAAGCCTTGTCCGCTGCGGCAGAAGCCAGTTTGCCGACTTTACCCAGCTTGCCCTTCTGCCCGGCCAGTGCATCGGCGGCATCACCGGCCTCATCCACCGGATCGGCGGCAGCCGGGAAACGCGTGTTCTCGCGCACTTCGGTCAACAACGCCAGCACCGGCGAATTCGCCGAGGTCAGGCCCGCCAGTTGCTCGGCGCCTTCACCGGCGTCGCTGATCGGCGGCAAGGCCACCTGGCCGACGGCTTCGCTCCAGTAGTTGGCGTAATCGCGGAAGTACAGCTGCTCCAGTTCGACCATCAGGCGACGCAAGTCCATGTCGCTGATGCCCGCACCTTCACCCAGCACCCAGTTGTCACGCAGGATGTCGGTGACCAGCGCCGAACCCTGTACCGAGAAGTACTGCTGATAACCGTTTTGGGTGTAGAACCCCGGGATCACGTATTCGGTGCCGATGAACAGCGAACCTTGTGGGCCCAGGTGCTGGCTGAAGCGGTAGTCCGGCAGGTTGCGCGCCTGCTCGCGGAGCATGCGGTAAACCACAGTGGCCAGCGATTCGCTACGCAATACCTGACGGGCCTGAGTGACCAACTGATCGTTCAGCGGGTAGATGAAAGGCTGCTTCAGCAGACGTTCGAGGTGAGTGTTCAAGCCGTTCTGCACCGCAGTGTTGCCGGTGTAGCGCTGCGACCAGTCAGTGGCAACCCAATCCTTGAGCCACGCCGCATCACGACGGTCCTTCATGTTCAGCATCAGGTACGCGCGCAGGCTGTTGAGCAGCTTTTCGCGGTCCTTCATGTTGGCGCGGATCTGCCCTTCAAGCATGGTTGCAACCCGTGGCAGCAGCTGCTTTTCGAGCTCGCGCTCGTAAGCCTCTTTGACCACTGGATTGACGTCTTCGCCCTGATACAGACCGCCACGTTCGTGGTACGACACGTCACCCTTCTTCGGGAAGACCTGCGTCGCGGCGTAGCTGGTGTCGAGGGTTTTCAGCACGCCCATTGCATCATCACGCGGCGACAGTGCCGTGCGTTGCTGTGTCCAGTTCTGCGCCAGATTGCGCAGGTTTTCCAGTCGCTCGTAGTTGGCCGAGAATCCACCGGCCCACAGCATGCCGAACAGCACCAGTGCACCGAGTGCGCCGACATACAGCGCGCGCTGCCCCCAATGGATGCGGCTGCGTTCACGCTTGTCCAGACCGGCCAGATCAGCCTCAGGGAAAATCACCTGGCTGAGCAAGTGATGGATGAACCGCGAACGACCGCTGCGCAGGGTCGGCAGCACGCCGGCGTTCATGCCGAGGCTGGCGCCGATGCCGGCGGTGGTCGAATCCATTTCCTGGGTCAGGTGCGGCGCGCTGGTCAGGTAGAAACCACGCAGCTGCGTTGCCCGCTGATAGCGGTTGCCGGTGAACGCCATGTCGACGAACAGACACAGGCGCTCGCCGATCTGCCCCAGCTGATGCGGGAAGTCGAGGATGCGACCACGGCGCTGGGTGTCGCGCTCGGAGTGCATGCGCATGATCACCTGGCTGTTGAGGCGACGCAGCAGCTCTTCGAACTCGTTGCGCAGCACAGCCACATCGGTGCCGACCTGTTCCTTGCGGAAACTGGTGCCCAGTACCTGATCGCTTTCTTCGCGGGTCAGTTGATCGAAGAACTCGTCGAAACCGAGCAGCTTGTCAGCCTTGCTCAGCACCAGATACACCGGCACGTCGACGTGCAGCTTCTGATGCACATCTTGCAGACGACCACGGACCTGGCGCGCGAGGGTGTCGATGTCCTGCTCGCTGCCGCCGAGCAGGGTTTCCACCGGAATGGTCACCAGCACGCCGTTCAACGGACGCCCGCGACGACGCTTGCGCAGCAGTTCCAGCAGTGTCGTCCAGGCGCTGCCGTCGACTTCGGCGTCGGGTTGGGTCAGGTAACGCCCGGCGGTGTCGATCAGCACACCGTGGTCGGCGAAGTACCAGTCGCAGTGACGGGTGCCGAGAGTGTCGCGGGTCAGCTTGCGGTCGATCTTGTTGATCGGGAATTCCAGACCGGAAAAGTCCAGCAGGCTGGTCTTGCCCGAGGCCTGCGGACCAATCAGCAGATACCACGGCAAGTCGCTGCGCCAGCGCTCGCTGCGGCCGCGATACAGGCTCGAGGTCTTCAGGGTTTTCAGCGCGTCCTTGAAGCGCGCCTTCAACTCCTTCTGCTCCTCGTCGATCAGCTCTTCGCGGCGAATGCGATCCTGGCCGTCTTCGGTTTCTTCGACGGCTTTCTTGCGGATGCCCGCGCGCCAGCTGACGAAGACCATGGTCAGGCCCCAGATCAGGAACAGCACGGCGATGGTCAGCAGGCGCGCAGTCGCGCTCTCCCAGAATTTGTAGTCATCCACCGCCAACAATGGGCCGACGAACCACACCAGCAGCGCCACGAACAGCACCAGCAGCAAAGTCCAGACCCAGGTCTGGCGCAGGAAGGCGCCGACTTTCTTGAAAAACTTTTTCATCACACGTCCCTGTTTACGGCTGCGACTGCGGTTGCACCGCGGCCGGATCAAACGGCTGATAAGGTTGCAGAACGGTGTCGCGTTGCTCGCCCAAGACCCAGGCGAAACCCGAATACATCATCACCAGGCAGACGAACGTGAACAGCACCACCATCCACGCCGGCACGATGCGCACCAGGCTGCGGCGCTGATCGTTGAGGCCTTCCCAGTGCGGCGACAATTCACGCGGCACGTCACCACGCAACTGGCGGATCTGCCGGTACAAGGCGTCACGGATGCCTTCGAGTTCGAGCATGCCGCGCGCCTGTACGCGGTACTTGCCCTCGAAACCGAGGGACAGGCACAGGTACATCAACTCGAGCATCGGCAGGTGCTTGACCGGATTCTTCGACAGTCGATCAAGCAGCTGGAAGAACTTCTCGCCACCGAAGGTTTCGTTGTGGAAGCTGCTCAGCAGGCTCATCTGTGACCACTCGCTTTCGTTGCCCCACGGCGTGGTCACGACGGCTTCGTCGACCACGGTGCAGAGCACGTAACGCGCGGCCATCACCTGGCTGCTTTCGGCGCCATTGTGCAGGGCGCGTACTTCGAACAACTTAAGCCCGGCGGTGAGGCGCTCGTTGAGCGCGTACAAGTCTTCGCGGGTTTCACTGTGCTTGAGGCGCACCACTTCCGAGAGCAATTCGGATGAGGCGGCGACCAGCGAGTTGAGGCTGATATTGAACGCTTCCGCCGGGCGCAGGCGTGCGGCGTAGATCATGCGTTCTTCCAGTTGCTCGAAACGCGGTGGCGCGGCGAAATCAGTCAGCGGGCCCGATGCCGGTCCGTGGCCTTGACGATCGAGCAGGACGGTTTTGTCGTCCTGGCTGTAATCCGTTTCCGTGTTCATGTCGGTCAGTTCCTGATGGCCCAGAATTTCAGTTCAAGTTCGGCGAATTCGCCGGACACGTGGAACGCGAAACCGCCGGAGCGCTCGAGTTGTGCCAGGTCTTCGGAACTGAGTTCGAGGATGAAATAGGTTTTGTTCGAGTGGAACGCGATCTGCCGTGGGGCCACCGGCAACGGTTTGACCTTGATCCCCGGCAAGTGCAGGTTGACCAGTTGGCGGATGCGCTCCACCGGGCCGACCTTGAGGTGCGCCGGCAAGCGATGGCGCAGTTCTTCGGAGTCGCAGTTGGCACTGGCCGCCAGCACGAACGAAGCCGAGCCGAGCAGTTTGTGGTCGTGCAACGGCGAGACGATGATGCCGTACTGACGCGCTTGCAGGATCAGTTCGATGGCGTGCTGTTCGAGCACCATCGACAACACCTGACGAATCGCTTCCATCAGCTTGCGGAAGCTGCCGCCCTGATCGGCATGGGAGTAGCGGCTGTCCAGACGCGGGCGTTTGCTCTCACCGGAGAAGGTCGCCAGATCGCCAAGCATGGTCAGCAGCGTGCGGTACAGCTCTTCCGGGTGCACTTGCTCCAGACCGAGGTAATGACGCAACAGCAGTTCGGTGCGGTTGATCAGTTGCAACATCATGAAGTCGCCGACTTCCGCGCCGCCGACTTTGCCGTTGGAACGAATCCGCTCGGCAATGGTGTCACCCCGGTGGCTGAGCATGCTGATGACTTCTTTCAGGCACGACAGCAGGTAGCTGGACGCGTGGGCCTGAATGTAGGTCGGGACGAAATCCGGGTCGAGGCTGATCACGCCGTCGGGCGTGGTGTCGAGCACGTCGCAGATCTTCAGCTTCACGTAGGCCTGATCGCTCTGCTGCTCGCCGAGCAACAGTTTGAAGTCCGGTCGGCCGCAGCTGACCTGGCTGGCAGAATCGTCGCCGGCGTTGGAGTCGGCGACTTCGGCGTCATACGCGGTGTAGCGTGCGAGCACGTCGGATTGCTCCGGGCGGCGCGACTCGATGTGGTTACCGGTGACCAGCGGCAGCGCCAGGTAGATCGGCGTGTTGCCGGTGTTCGGCGGCACGTCCAGCGCCAGCGGCTCGGTGTTGCCTCCGAGTTCGAACAGGCTGCCGTCCGGCAGAATCCCCGAGGCTTCACTGATCACCAGTTTGCCCATGTTGAGGAACTGCAGGTCGATCTCCAGATTGAGAAAACCCCAGGTGTAGCCACCCAGCAATTGGGTGCGGGTTTTCATCTGGTGATCGTAATAGCGATCGTTGTGCTGGAAGTGCTGCGGCCGCAGCAACATGCCTTCCTGCCAAATGACTTTATGGGTATTCATGATCAGTCATCCGCCTTGGCAAGCACTTGATGGGTGTTACGGATGCCGCTCTGATCCAGAGTCAGATCGACTTCGGTGACCTCCAGCGGGGTGATCTGCACCGTGTGGCGCCATTGGGTTTCCGGCAAGTCGCGGTAAGCGGCGAGAACGCCCACATAAAGGCTGCCCTCCTCCACCTTGAGCTTCATCTCCACGGTTTCACCCGGGCGCAGTTCCAGTTCTTCGCTGGCCACCAGATCCGGGTTGAGGGATTCCTTGGCGCGCTCGTAGAGGCTGAAGAAATCAGCGTTTTCGAACGTCACCGGGTGCTTGAGTTCGAACAGGCGCACAACGATCGGCGACGGCCGACCGTTGAGGTCAGGGTTCAACTGATCGCTGCCGGTCAGTTTCAGGTTGATCTTGGTCACTTTCGAGTACGGCGACAGCGACGAGCAACCGGCGAGCAGCACCAGCACGGTGAGCGCAGTCAGCGTCTTGAAAAAAGCGGTCGAGCGGCGAGACATGCGCATCATCCTTGGTGGTCGGTGTGGAGGGTGGAGATCAGGCGGATCTGTTCTTCATAGGCCTGGGCGAAGTCGCGGGCCAACAGGCGCTCGCTCCAGTCATCGTCCTGACGCAGCGCCTGGTGATAACGACCGAACGCTCTCCAGCGCCCGCCCGACGTGGCGATCAGCGGCTTGTTGTCGCGTTCGAAACGCAGGGTCAGTTGCTCCGGCGAGAAGTGCTCCAGCGTGCCGCGCACGGCGGCGCGGCTGGCGGTCAGCAAGGCCACCTGATGCGCCTGCAGATCGCGGAACGCTCGAGAGATGGCTTGCTCGGCCGGCAGATGCCCCGGCTTGCTTGGCTGCAACAGGATCTCCAGCGCTTCGCTCGGATCGACGGCGAATTTCAGCGGATTCTTGTTGGTGCCTTGCACGGTGGTCTGGGCCAGACGCAATTCGTTTTTCAGCTCGGAACGGGTGCGCAGGCTCTGCTGTAAACCGCCGATGCTCTGGCGCAGCAAACGCGCAGCATTCAGCGCCAGGGCTTCGCGCTCGTCCTGGCCGAGGCCTTTGACGTCCACGCCCAGCGCGGCGCCGAAGTGTTCCCAGAAACCATCGCTTTGCCGCTCAACGGCTTTCGGCGCCGGAGCCGGCTCAGGTTCGACGGGCGCGGCAATCAGCTCCGGCACCATCAGGCTTTCCATGTCGATGCGCGCGTAGTCGGCGCGCTGACGGGAGTCTTCAGGCTTGGTGTTCGGCGCCAGCAGTTCGTCGATTTCCGAGTACACGCGCTCTTGCTGTTCGAGGGCATTGAGCGGGTCGAGGTCAAGGAACGCGTCGTCCGGGATGATGCTGCCGGCGGCACGCGGACGCCCGGCTTCACCGTCAAACGTCGCCGGGTCACGCACCAGGCGCGCGCGAATCTCGAAGTCGCCGAGGATGTAGGTGCTGCCATGCTCGATGCGCACCGGTTCGCCTTTGTGCAGACGTGCGCCGCTGCTGCCATCCTGGACCCCGTTGCTGCTGGTGTCGGTCAGGAAAAACGTGCCTTCGCGGAAGCTGACAATCGCGTGGTGATTGGACAGGTGACGCTTGCGGTCAGGGATGATCCAGTCACAGTCCTCGCCCCGCCCGATCACGCCACCGGCCTGTTTGAAGGTCCTCTGGCACAACTCGGTGGGCACGAACTGCTTGGTGTTCAGCATTTCGAAAACCAATTCCATGTTTGATGCTCCTTGCGGTCACTTGCCGCGATTGACCGCTTGCGGATCACCCAACGGGCGATAGTCGTTGTCGTTGAATTTGTAATTGCCGCTACAGCCGCCCAGGCCGCATAGAACGACGAGGGTCAGCAGGACAGCGTGCCAGTGACGAACAGACATCAGAGGGTCTCCAGGGGTGGACAAAGCACAAAGCGCCGACCCTTGCGGGCGGCGCTGAAATGGGGTTTTGCGGGAAAATCGATGATCTTTTGCCTACCCATCGAAATCTCCCAGATTGATGTTCAGACGGCCGAGGCGGTACAGCAGCGTGCGCCGTGGCAAGCCCAGTTCGCGGGCGGCGAGGGTCTGATTGCCGTCGTTCTTGCGCAGGCAATCGAGCAACAAGGTGCGCTCGACCTGCTCCAGTCGTTCGCGCAGATTGAGGTGGCTGTTGTCTTCCAGCATCGGCTCCATGCGCAGGGAAAAATGCTCGGAGAGTAACTCGCCGCCTTCGCACAACAGCACTGCACGCTCGACCAGTGCCTTGAGCTCCCGCACGTTGCCGGGGAAGCTGTAGCCGGAAAGGTGTTCCAGCGCCGCGTTCGACCAGCGCACCGGGTCGCGCTGCAAATAGGCACAGGTTTTCTCGGCAAAGTGCCGGGCCAGTTCGAGGATGTCGCCTTCGCGCTGGCGCAGGGCCGGTAGCTCTATCGGGAATTGCGCGAGGCGGTAGTACAAGTCCTCGCGGAACTTGCCTTCGCTGACCAGCGTCGACAGATCGCGGTGGGTCGCGGCGATGATGCGCACGTCGATCTTGTGGGTATCGTTGGAACCCAGCGGGCGGATCTCGCCTTCCTGCAACACCCGCAGAATCTTCGCCTGCAACGACAGCGGCATGTCGCCGATCTCATCAAGCAGCAGCGTGCCGCCATTGGCCGCGTCGAACAGCCCGGCGCGGTCGCGGTCGGCGCCGGTGAAGGCACCTTTGCGATAGCCGAACAGTTCGCTTTCCAGCAGATTTTCCGGGACCGCCGCGCAGTTCTGCACGATGAACGCCTGGGAGCGGCGCGGGCCGCAATCGTGAATTGCCCGGGCGACGACTTCCTTGCCGGTGCCGGTCTCACCGCGCAGCAACACGGTGTAGGGGCTGTGCAACACCTTGCTGATCAGCGAGTGGGTCTGGCGCATCGCCGCACTTTTGCCGATCAGACCATAGCCGCTGATGCTCGGCACAGTGCGAGCAACCGGGGCCGCTTGCGCCAGCGGCTGGCGCAGGCGTTGCAGCAAGTGCAACTGACCGAGCACGAACGAGCCGAGCTGGCCGAGGGAATCGGCGAAGCCTTGCAGATCGGCGCGGCGCCGGCTGGCACAGAGCAGCAGACCTTCGACGGCCTTGTGCTGATTGACCAGCGGCACGCACAGCAGCGACTGCCACGGCGTCGTCGCCACGGGCAGGAAGCTGGTTTCGTGCAGGCTCCCACTCAGGTCGTCGAGGCACACCACGCGGTTCTGGCACAGGGCGAATTGCAGCAGTTGCTCACCGTTGTAATCCGCCGGCAGGCTCGCCGCTTCGCGCGGTTGCAGGGCACCGTCGAGGCATTCGGCGTTCATTCCCAGGCAGGTGTGGGTGGCGTCGAGGAGATACAGCTGCGTCAGTTCGCAACCGCTCAGCTCCGCCAACCCGCGCACGAACTCACCCAGCAGCGCAGCACCGTCCGCCGCCCGCGACAGACTGGCGAACTGCGCCAGCAACGCTTCGGCATAGACCAGCGGCTGCGGCACCTGAGTGAACATCACACCCACCTCAGGCGAACTCGCAGGTCACGCTGGCTTCGCCGTCGAGCGTGGCATGCACACGCTTGAGGCTTTCGCCGGTGGCCATGGCGTCGAGCAAACGGTCAGCCACCAGCGGCAACACGTGCTGGTCGAGCAAGTGATCGATCAGACGCGCACCGCTTTCGCTCTGCGTGCAACGCTCGGACAGGTGATCGACGAGGTTCTGGCACCAGGTGAAATCCAGCTGGCGACGGTTGAGGCGTTCGCCGAGACGGCCAAGCTTGATCTCGATCAGCTCGCGCAGCACCGGACCACCGACCGGGTAGTACGGCACCACTTTCATCCGCGCCAGCAGCGCCGGTTTGAAGTGCTTGCTGAGTACCGGGCGAATGGTTTCTTCGAGCAACTCGGCGGTCGGGCGTGCACCGTTTTCGCAGAGGTCGCTGATCTTGTCGCTGCCCAGGTTCGAGGTCATCAGGATCAATGTGTTGCGGAAGTCGATCTCGCGACCTTCGCCATCGTTGGCCACGCCTTTGTCGAAGATTTGGTAGAACAGGTTGAGCACGTCCGGATCGGCCTTCTCGACTTCATCGAGCAACACCACCGAATACGGCTTCTGCCGCACCGCTTCAGTGAGCATGCCGCCCTCGCCGTAACCGACGTAGCCCGGAGGCGCGCCGATCAGGCGGGAAACGGTGTGCTTCTCCTGGAATTCGGACATGTTGATGGTGGTGATGAAGCGCTCGCCGCCGTACAGCAAGTCAGCCAGAGCCAGTGCAGTTTCGGTTTTACCCACGCCGCTCGGACCGACCAGCAGGAACACGCCAACCGGGGCATCAGGCTTGTTCAGGCCAGCTGCGGTGGCGCGCATCGAGCGATCCAGTGCATGCACGGCTTGTTCCTGACCACGGATGCGCGTGCGCAGGTCGGTGGCGAAACTGGCGACTTTGGCGTTGTGTTCACGGGCCAGTTGCGCCAGCGGTACACCGGTCCAGGCGCTGATCACTTCGGCGACCAGACGCGGGCACACTTCAAAGCTGACCAGGCGCTCTTTGACCTGAGCCGCGGTCAGAGCGCTGTGGGTTTCGTTGAGTTGGGCTTCCAGCGCTTCGACGCTTTGGCCGTCTTCGACGTCGGCGACAACGCTTTCGATCACGGTGCCTTCGGCGTCTTCCTCAACAGTTACCACGGGCTCGACCGCCGCAGCTTCGCGGGCCTTGGCCAGTTGCTGACGCAGTTCCAGCAGGCGCTCGGCCAGTTGCTTCTGCTCAGTCCACAGGGTTTCCAGCGCAACCATTTCGCTTTCGGCTTCGTCCAGACGCGCTTCCAGTGCCTCCAGCGCTTCGTGGTCGATCAGCAGACCGGCCTCGGCATCGCGGCGCAGCGCCTGACGCTGACGGCCACCTTCAGCCAGTTCGCCACGCAGACGCTCAAGGCTTTCCGGGGCAGCAGCGAGGCTGATGCGTACACGGGCGCACGCCGTGTCGAGGACGTCGACAGCTTTGTCCGGCAGTTGCCGACCGGCCAGATAACGCGCGGACAACTCCGCTGCCGAGACCACCGCGTCATCACGCAGGTAGATGCCGTGACTCTTCTCGTAAACCTGAGCCAGGCCACGGAGGATGGTCACCGCTTCGCTGACGGTCGGTTCGTGCAATTGCACCGGCTGGAAACGACGGGCCAGCGCCGGGTCCTTCTCGAAGTATTTCTTGTACTCGGCCCAGGTGGTCGCGGCGATGGTGCGCAGTTCGCCACGGGCCAGTGCCGGTTTCAGCAGGTTGGCCGCATCGGAACCGCCAGCATTGCCACCCGCGCCGATCAGGGTGTGGGCTTCGTCGATGAACAGGATGATCGGTTTTGGCGAGGCTTTGACTTCGTCGATCACGCCCTTGAGGCGACGTTCGAATTCACCCTTGACGCTGGCGCCAGCCTGCAACAGCCCCATGTCCAGCGACAGCAGTTCAACGCCTTTGAGCACCTGCGGCACTTCACCGGCAGCGATGCGCGAGGCCAGGCCTTCGACGATGGCGGTCTTACCGACACCGGCCTCACCCACCACAATCGGGTTGTTCTTGCGGCGGCGGGCGAGGATGTCGACCATCTGGCGAATCGCGCCGTCACGGCACAGCACCGGGTCGAGTTTGCCGTCGCGGGCCTGCTGGGTCAGGTTGTGAGTGAAACGCTGCAACAGCGATTCGCCCTGGGCCGCCGGTTTGCCGTTGGCCGCCGGTTGCTCCTGTTGCGACAGGGCAAATTCTTTCAGGCGATCAATGTTCAGTTTGGCGAGCAGCGGCTGATAACGGCTGCCGGCGTAGCGCATCGGATTGCGCAGCAGGGCGAGGATCAGCGCGGCGTCCTCGACCTGGGTCTGGCCCAGTTCGAGGTTGGCCACCAGCAGCGCGTCTTGCAGCCACTGCACCAGTTCGGGGGCGAACACGGGGTTGCGCGAAGCGCTGTGCTCGACGCGCGATTGCAGCGCGGCGCTCAGTTCACCGGCGTCGACGTCAGCATCTTGCAACGCACGCGAGAGCAAGCCGTTCGGACGCTCGAGAAGCCCGAGCAGCAAGTCTTCGACGAGGATCTTGCTGCCGCCACGGGCCACACAACGCTCGGCCGAACGTTCCAGATCACGACGGGTTTCGGCGTCCAGCGCCTGGATGAGTTGTTGCAGGTCTACGTTGATCATGGCTCACGTCCTTAATGAATTTTGCTGCCCAGGGTCACCACGCCGTCCGCTTTTTCGCGGCCCAGCCAACTGGTCCAGCCGAGGCGACAGGCGTTCTGCTCACCGATGCGCAGTTCGCGGATTTCTTCCTGGCGCAGGACCAGGCGAATGTCGTAGTCGAGCGGGTCACGCAAGGTGAACCGCACCAGCGCGCAGAGCGGCTGGTAACCGAAGCCGATCGGCAGGAATTCATGGAATCGCTGCCAGTCGAGTTCGGTGATGTGGATGCGGAATTTGCCGCTGCGGTCGCGCACGTGTTCGCCGAGCACGAGGTCTTCACCGAGCAGGCTGTTGGCGCGTCCCAAACGATTGCGCTGCTCTTCGAGAATTTCTACGCGGCGCTCGATGCACTGCTCGATGACCAGGTCTTCGTGCTTGAAGTAGTAACGCAGCACGGCTTCGATCAGCGCCGCCGAGTGCGCCCGCAAGCTGAGCAGACCGAGGTACGGCAGCAGGCGTTTCCAGTTGAGCTCCTTGGCCTTGCGGATCTCGTCGCCACCCAGGCCGATCAGCGCAAACAGCTGCGACGAGAACGGGTCAATCGCGCCGCTCTGGAAACTTGCGCGATAGCGGTACTTGCGCCAGATCGGCAGCATCAGCCGTTGCAGGCGATGGTGGAACAGGTCGAGGAAATTGCGCGTCGGATTGCCGTCTTCGCTGTCGCCCAAGGCTTGTTCGCCATAGAACGCCGGCAGCGGCGAACCGGAACCGACCAGGCCGATCAGGTTGAAACGCATGCGCGCGCGCATCTGCCCGTGCTCTTCGAAAAACTCCACGCGATCAACGTCGCTGCGCGGAAAACCGAGGCTCGGATTGGCCTGAAACTCGACCTGATCGTACAGGTCGTCTTCGCTCAGATGCGGGTGTGCTTCGCGCAGCCGGTCGATCACCAGCAGCACGGCCTGAAACAGCGAGTACTCGCGTATTACCTTGGTCAGCCCGCTTAAAGCAGGGGCTGCAGGCCCATACGTGGTGTCCATTGGTACACCTCTCCCTGTGTGCTTTTTACCCGCAGCTCGTGGAATGAATTGAGACTGGCGTAAAGCGCGAAAAACTCGTTAAGAACCGAAGCGAAGACGAACAGGTCGCCTTCGCCGATATACCCTTCCGGGTCGATGGTCAGCTCGGTGCGCAAACCGCGCACCGGCAAACCACGGTGCAAGCGGTCCACGTGGTGATGCTTGATGTGCTTGAGGCCACCGAGCAGGCGTTTGCTGACCTTCTCCGCGTGCTGGTCGTAGTAGCGCGGCAGGTCGTAGGTTTCGAGAATCACCTTCAACGCATTGACGTCGGCCAGCGACAGATAGTTAAGCGACATGTTGCTGATCAGCTTCCACAGGAAGTCACGGTTCAGCGGCGGCGCGAAGCTGGAAGTCGCCGGGGTGATGTTGCGGAAACTCAAGAACTCCGGGGTCTCTTCGCAGGCCATGCAGATCTCGCCAAGCTTGAGCTTGCGCGGCAAATTCTGGTTGGTGCACATCAGCTCGATCGACAGGGTTTCGTGGGCTTCGGTGTGGCGGATGCCGAAGCTCAGGTAAGTGTCGAGGCCGTCGTGCAGCAAGGAAGAACGCTGGCGGATGCTGTAATGCGGACGGCTATTGGGTACGTCGAAACTCGGGTCGTGCTCGAAGGATTCGAACGGCACGTACTCTTGATAACCAAGACCGCCGGGTTTCCAGCCAGTCACGGTTTCCACCGAGAACACGCCGCAGTTTTCCAGATCGTATTCCGCTGGCAGCAGCAGGTATTCATCCTGCTTGCCGTCGAGGCGAATCGGCAGCGCGTCGTGGGCGAACAGGTTGGCAATTGGCGTGCAGAACAGCTTCACGTTATCCAGGGTTGGCCGCATGCGCATGATGCCGCTCTTGCGAATATCGAAGCGCAATTCGAGGCCACGCATCTGCTTGAGAGTGTCTTCCGGCAGCGCGTTGATGATGTCCAGACCGTTGACGTCGACGAACAGGAATTTGTCCTGGAAGGCGAAGTATTCCTGCAGGTAGCGATAGCCACGGAAGGTGTTCAGCGGATACGGGATCAACGCCTCTTCTTCGGCAAAGCCCACCGGTTTGACCCGGTCACCGGGAATCTTGAAGGCCATTGGCTTGCCGCTGACGCCATCGATGGGCTTGCCAGCGCCGTCGAGCGGGATCAGCTCGATACCTTCAAGGTTGCGCAGCAAGCTCAGATAAAGCATCTGGCTGATGTAGCGCTCACCGGCAAAGTGCAGACGCAGTTTGCTCAGCTCCAGCTCCCCGAGGTGGCCGTCGGCGCTCATTTCCAGACGCAGGCTGAGCAGCGAGCCGTCGCCCTTCACCGAGTAATTCAGCGCGGCCAGATCCAGCGGCAGCACGTCAGTCGGGTAGCAAGTACGGAAGCGGCAACGCACGTCTTCGATCGGTTTGCTTTCAATCGGCGTATCGCGCTCGACGCGCAACGCCGGCCCGGATCGTTTGAGCGGGTCGAACTGCAAAATGCTGAACGCCGGCAGCGGGCGCATGTAGTTCGGCCACAGCAGTTGCATCAGCGAATGGCTGAGCTCCGGCAACTCGTCATCGAGCTTCTGGCGCAGACGCCCGGTCAGAAACGCAAAGCCTTCGAGCAACCGCTCCACGTCCGGATCCCGCCCTGCCTGGCCCAGATACGGCGCCAACGCCGGACTACGCTCGGCGAAACGGCGACCGAGTTGGCGCAGTGCGGTGAGTTCGCTTTGGTAGTAGTGGTTAAAGGACACGGGTTACCTGCCTGGTAGTGGAACTCATCTAAAACAAAATCCTGTCGATGGGAGGGATCTGTTCAGCCATCTCATGGCCGATTCTCCGCCGTGTCTCAATCGTCCCCGACAATGTCGTATGGGGTATTACTGATAAAGCTGTTAAGCCAATGCGGCTTCCATTCTGGAACTCTGATGCCGAAGTGCTGATCGCGTTTGTAAAAATCGATCCAGACGATGCCTACAATGACGTCGTCCTCATGGGTGCCCATGTCCACCGCGCTTCGCGGGTACAAAGGTGATCGAAAAACAGCGTTGGAATCTTGCTTGTCGGTAATGCGCAAGTACGCCAAATCATCAAACGGCACCAGCCACCCTCTGACAGGTACGTTTTCGATTAGATAATTGCCTGACTCGCTGACTACCGAGCTGCTCGCCGGACGTTTGAGAAGATTGTTCAGAGCGACGCCAAAAAAAGTGATTGCCAATACCAGCAAACCAGCGAAAAAAACCGTTTTTTTGACTTTCATCAGTTCTTCACCAGCTCAATGGAAACCGGCGGGATCGTTTCGTAGAAAATATCGGAGAAGAGCTTGAAATCCCCGCCCTTGGAAAACTGTTCTCTGTAGGCCACGAAATGTTTGTTCTGAATCAGGAAATATCGTCTGTTCGCCGCCTCGAAGAACTGCTTCTGCGCTGCGTCACTCATGCCGAAGACAGATGATCGCCCGATGGCAGCCATTTCCTGATCAATTCCCATATTCTGCGCACTGGCCTCAAGTACTCCGGCGACACCCTCAAAATTCCAGTAGCCGAGCGGTTGGCTGACAAAGTCATCGCCGTCGCTGAAGTCGTAGTTATCTTCGACGTAGTAACCCAGGCGATCGGCGACGAATACGATCTTCTTGTCAAAGACGTTCACCACCCCCTCGGCAATCACGCGCATGTTGAAGTTGGCCAACGCCCCTCGCAGCTCGTCCAGTTCGCCACCGCCTAATTGACTGAAGTTGACTGAACGCGAATTGAAGTAACCGAATTTCTCCGCAGCTCGGCCTTTACCGTTGAACGTCAATGGATAACAACCAGGCGCGGAATTACCAAATGCACGCATTATTTTCGTGTGGATTTCGGGCATGGCCTTTGCGTTATTCCAGGCAGCCTTGAGCACTTGTCGCGTCTCTTCAGGTTTTTTGAATGTCAGAACCCAGTTCATCTTGACGATATTTTCTTCGATGTACTGGTCAGGCACTGGTCGTGTGCGCTCTTTCTCTTCTGTTTCCATTCCACCGCTGGCATTGCCCCAAGGAGCACCGTTGAACCAGTGACGCATCAACGCCGCAGCAACAGGCCATTTCATCTTGTCCATCGCGCCGGGAATATCGCTGACTTTGAACAGCCGCACAGCAGTAGACTGCCCCGCTTTATTGCTCGCGGGAGTCAGGCTGGAAGCTACTAAGGTGTCTGCCATGTCGACGTCCTATCCTTAAACGTGCTGCATCAGAAAACGATGTTCAGCCGATCAACACTTCGGTTTGTTGCTCAATGAGCAATTCCACAGGCTCAGCCTGAGCGGAATGGATTTTCTGGGTCTTTCCATCAGCGCCGGTAATCCCGCTGATGATCTTTCCCGAGGCGGTTTTCAATGTGTATGCCACCCCAGCCATCGGGTTGCCGGTGTCCTGACAATTGATCACGAAGTGCTCGTCGAATGGCCACTCAATCTCCACCGGCAACGGCGGCACAAACGGCGCAGGCGAATGCGAATTCCCGATGATCACCGTCCCGGACCCAGCCGTGACCTTGTTACCGTGAGATCCAACCGAACCTACGGTGGCAGCCGGTTTGCCGTTGATCAAAACGGTAGTGGCAAGGTCGCCGACCAGCGCACCACCACACGCCGAGGCATCGCCTTGGCGGGCGGCCGCGAGGCCGTCGAAGAAAACGTCGCCGGAACCGGCGGCGATCGGGTTGGTGCCGTGGCCGGGGAGCGGGCAAGCGGTGGGGTCGGATACACGTGCTGCGGGTTTGCCAGACATCGGGGATCTCCTTAGGTGACCTTCACTTGTCCGCTGCCATCCAGGCGCGCGGAAAAACTGACCTGACGCTTGAAACCCTCGACTTCCAGCAGGCCTTCGATGCTGAAAGCCAGTCGAAGCTGATCGTGGTCACGCGGCAGGGAAATGACACGCACGTTGCTCAGGCGCGGTTCGTAGGCTTCGATGAAGCTTTCGATGGCCAGGCGGGCCTGACTCAGGGAGTCGTGCAGGCTCAGGCGCATGTCATTGAGATCGGGCAACCCGTAGTCGGCCAGCGTTTGCACGCTGCCGGCCCGGGTGCTGAGCATTTTGGCCAGATGGGCAGCCACTGACGCCATGGCACAAGCCTCAAGGCTGTTGCCCTTGCGTAGTTGCGCGTCGCCGTTGAGGCGTTCGAACAGGCTGCCGTATCCGTCCATGAGTCGCTCTTACTCTTTGTCCAGCTTGCCAACCAGCGACAGGGTGAAATCGGCACCCATGTACTTGAAGTGCGGACGCACGTTCAAGCTCACGCGGTACCAGCCCGGCTCGCCTTCAACGTCGCTGACGATCACTTGCGCAGCGCGCAGCGGACGACGGCCACGGACTTCGGCGCTCGGGTTTTCCTGGTCGGCGACGTACTGGCGAATCCACTTGTTCAACTCCAGTTCGAGGTCGGTACGCTCTTTCCACGAACCGAGTTGCTCGCGCTGCAGCACTTTCAGGTAGTGAGCCAGACGGTTGACGATCATCATGTACGGCAGTTGGGTGCCGAGCTTGTAGTTCAGCTCTGCAGCCTTGCCTTCTGCGCTGATGCCGAAGAACTTCGGCTTCTGCACCGAGCTGGCGGAGAAGAACGCCGCGTTGTCGGAGCCTTTGCGCATGGTCAGGGAGATGAAGCCTTCCTCGGCCAATTCGTATTCACGACGGTCGGAAACCAGAACTTCGGTAGGAATCTTGGTTTCGATTTCGCCCATGCTTTCGAAATGGTGCAGAGGCAGATCTTCAACTGCGCCACCGCTCTGAGGGCCGATGATGTTCGGGCACCAGCGGAATTTGGCAAAGCTGTCGGTCAGCTTGGTGCCGAATGCGTAGGCGGTGTTGCCCCACAGGTAGTGCTCGTGGCTGTTGGCAACGGTTTCCTTGTACACGAACGATTTGACCGGGTTTTCTTCCGGATCGTAAGGGTTACGCAGCAGGAAACGCGGCACGGTCAGGCCAACGTAGCGGGAGTCTTCCGAAGTACGGAAGCTCTGCCATTTGGCGAATTGCGGGCCTTCGAAGTGGTCCTTCAGATCTTTCAGATCCGGCAGGCCGGTGAAGCTTTCCAGACCGAAGAATTTCGGGCCGGCAGCAGCGATGAACGGCGCATGGGACATGCACGAAACGCTGGCGACGTACTGCATCAGCTTCACGTCTGGCGAACTTGGCGACATGTAGTAGTTAGCGATGATCGCGCCCACAGGCTGACCACCGAACTGGCCGTATTCAGCGGTGTAGATGTGCTTGTACAGGCCCGACTGCATGACTTCCGGCGAATCTTCGAAATCGTCCAGCAGGTCTTCTTTGGAGACGTTGAGGATTTCGATCTTGATGTTTTCGCGGAAGTTGGTGCGGTCGACCAGCAACTGCAGGCCACGCCACGACGATTCCAGGGCCTGGAAGTCCGGGTGGTGCAGGATTTCGTCCATCTGACGGCTGAGCTTGGCATCGATCTCGGCGATCATGCGGTCAACCATGGCTTTCTTGACCGGCTCACCGTTGTTCTGCGGCTTGAGCAGCTCTTCGATGAAGGCCGACACACCGCGCTTGGCGATGTCGTAGGCTTCGTCGTCCGGGGTCAGGCGGGTTTCGGCGATGATGCTGTCGAGAATGCTGTACTCGCCGTTGCCGGCGCTCTTCTCTTGTGCTGCGCTAGTGCTCATTGTGTTGGCTTCCTTGGCTGGAGTCTCAGGCGTCCGGGGCTGCGGCGTTCAGGCCCAGCTCACCGAGTACGCGACCGCGGGATTCGTCGTCGGCGAGCACGCCTTCGATCGCTTTACGGAACGCAGGTGCGTTACCCAGCGGGCCTTTGAGGGCCACCAGCGCATCGCGCAGTTCCATCAGTTTTTTCAGCTCAGGCACTTGCTCGACCAGGCTGGCCGGGTTGAAGTCCTTCATCGAATTGACGCGCAGTTGCACAGCCAGCTCGTCGGCCTCGCCATCTTCCTGCAGACGGTTCGGCACGCTCAGCGTCAGACCCAGTTCTTGCTTGGCCAACACTTCGTCGAAGGTCATCTTGTCGATGCTGATCGGCTTGCGATCTTCGATTTTGCGATCGTCCTTGCGGTGGGTGTAGTCACCGATTGCCAGCAGCTTCAGCGGCAGTTCAATCTCTTCCTGAGCACCGCCGGTGGCGGGTTTGAAGGTGACGTTGATGCGTTCCTTGGGGGCTACCGAGCCTTCTTTGGCCATGGCTTTTCTCCTTGCGGTTGTGGCCCTGGGGCCTATTCGAGTACCACTTCGAGATCGAGGTGGCACAGCCTGCGATAAATCTCTTCCTTGCGTTCACGCACTGCATGGTTCTGCGGCAACAACTCGCAGCAGCTATGCAGCAAATGCAGCACTTCCAATGCAAGATCGGGCTCCCAGGCGTGCAGGCCTGAGTCCTGTAATGTCTGATCGAGGGTTTCGAGCTGGTTCTTGGCCAGTTCGTATTTCTTGGCCATGAAGCACAGCCGTGCGAGGGCGAACTGCCAGAAGAAGCGCTCGCGACCGCCGTGGGCCGACTGCAGGCCCTGCTTGAGCGTCTGCACGGCCGGCTTCAGGCCTTCCTTGCGCAATAGCGGCAAGACTTCTTCGAGGGCCTTTTCCCACGCGGGCTGGGTTTCGACGTTTTCGCTTTCGACCTTGCGCGGCGCACTGGCGCTTTGCAGGTGCGGCATGACGTTGGCGGCGATCCACGCCCGGGTGGCCGGATCGGCAAACGGCGCGCCGTCATGGAAGCGCAACTCGACGATGCCAGGCAGGCGCTGAACCAAAAGCGCGAAGTGGATCTCCACTTCGCGCATTGCCAATTCGGCGTTGAGGTTCTGGAGACATTCCCAGACCATCCTCTGGCCATCGAACCAGAACGGCGCCTTCGCCAGGCTCGCCTCCAGTTCCACCAGCAGGTCGGCGTATTTGCCCTGATCGAAACGGTCCTGATAGAGCTTGAGCTTTTCCAGCGGCAGGCCGCGCAATACGGTGATCTGCTCGGCGTTGCGCTCGGGTACCGCGTCGATGGTCATCCATAGCAACGTGCGGTTCAGTCGCAAGGCGCGCAGGTCGGTGGCTTTCTGCTTGAGCCACCAGGCACACAGTGGGCGAGCGCTTTCCTGCTGGGCGCGCAGGGCTTTGTGCGCATCTCGTTCGTTGTCGATTGGCGCGCCGGGCGTGAGCAACTGGCTCGCGGCCTGTTTGACTTGCGCCACTGCTGCGCCGACCACGCCGGGAGCCGGCTGGTTGTCGGCGGCGCGCTGGATCATGGTTTTCAGGCGACGGGAGATCGGCAGCAGCAGTGGCGAGTCATCGCCCAGATGCTCAGCGCAAGCGGCTTCGAGACCGGACAGGTGCTCGGACAGTTGCCGGAACATCGGCAACTGCTCTTTGATGGCAATATTTTCAGTGATGACCTGCTCGAGACGCGGCACCAGCCAGCCAATGGCGGCAGCCCGGGTGCGGGGTTTGAGCGGATGAACGTCGGCCCAGTTGTTTTCCGACAGGTGGTGCAGCAACCCGAGGCCGGCAAGGAGGCCGGGGAAGGATTCACGCTGGTACAGCGACCATGTCAGCCAAGCGCCGACACGCAAATCTTTGGATTGGGTACGCAGAAGATTTTCGCTGTTTTCGCGAATTTTCAACCAGTCGATCTGCCCGCTTTCGTGCATCGACGAGGCTTTGGCCAGCTCGCTTTCCAGTGCCTCGAATTCGCTCGAGAAACGAACGTCTTCGCCCGCGAAATTCTCTTTGGAAACAGAGACTTTAGCGAGTTCGAGGTAATGGGCGGAAAGTTTGCTTGAGTAGGACATCCATGGCCTTTATTAAGGATTACAGTCAGGCGCCTGTTGGAGTTGCGGCGGCGCGGGACAGTATCAAAGAGCGGCGAAGCGACTCATCCAATTGAGTTGTGCTCTTTCAAGTGGGCGCATCGTAATCACTATGATGGCCACTAGCAAGCATCTGATCAAACAACAAGACGAAGTGTTCATTGGGGCCTGTAAGAGATTGCCCTATATGCCGCAAGGGAATCCCTGAGAGTGATTTATATTCGCCGCATTTCCCTGCCTCCTGCCAAAACCCTGAGCTAGAGCGCTCCGTCCCACTGATTGGGCATCTTGCCTGACGCCCATCCCAATATACGGCGGCAAGCATGTCAATTCTTGAAAAAAATAGAAGTAGGACTCTTCCTAAAATACATGGGTCTCTTTGAATAATTCAGCGAGGACAAAGACCGACGGAAAAAGTGCCATCAATTTGATGGCAAATTACTTCGTGAAACTTTCAGCAGGCCGGAAACACTGCACATTCGTGCTAATTCAATAGTTGTCGAACTCCCCTCCTACAGTCATTTCCTTCAATTCATACAACACCTTACAACCCGGAAGTCTCTGACAAATGTCAGAGACGGTTCTTACATAAATTTATTTCCCCCGCAGCTAGCGTGCCTTGGCAAATTTTTTCCGCGTGGCGATCAGGGACGATCGAACACCGCGCAATGACTCTCTTTGCTTAAGGACAAGCGTATGTTCAGCACGGGCAGTTACGCGCCTTTTACCCTGCAAATTCCCGGAGTTCGCCACGACTTCAAGGTGCTCGCATTTGATGGTGATGAAGCCATCAGCTGCCTGTACGCCATCCGGGTCGAACTGGTCAGTGAACGAGCGGATATCGATCTGGAAGGTCTGCTCAGTCAGCCGGCGTTTCTGCAATTCGGGTTTAACCAAGAAGGCATTCACGGACGCATTGAAAATGTGCGGATGGGTGAAGCCGGAAAACGCCTCACCGATTACCAACTGACGCTGGTGCCGGCGTTGTACTACTTGCAGTTCAGCCATGACCAACGGATTTTTCAGCAGCGCACGGTGCCGCAGATCATCGCGCAGGTGCTCAAGGGTCACGGCATTCAAGGTGATGCGTTCACCTTTCATGTCACCCCGAACCCGCCACGCGACTATTGCACTCAGTACGAGGAAAGCGACTTTGAATTTATCCAGAGGCTGTGCGCTGAAGACGGGATCGCCTGGCATCACCAGCATTCGGCGGACGGCCATTTGCTGGTGTTCACCGATGACCAGGTGTTTCTCCCCAAGTTGGCCGCGCTGCCATATCTGCAGAAATCAGGCATGGTGGCCGAACATCAGGTCATCAGCCGATTCTGGGTGCGCAACAGTACGCGCACTAGCACCGTCACCCGTCGTGACTACGACCTGAAACGCCCGAGCCTGTTGCTTGAAAGCGGCTTCACCGCCGGATTCACCCCAACGCTGGAGGATTACCGTTATCCGCTGCTGATCGAGAACGAAAGGCGCGGCAAGCAAATTGCCCGACAGGCACTGGAGCGCCACCGTAGCGATTACGAACTGGGCGACGGCGAAAGCGATCAGACGAATCTGCGTTGTGGCCACCTGTTTGAGCTGACCGGACACCCGCGTAAAAAGTGCAACGACCTGTGGCTTCTGCTCAGCGTCAGCCATGAAGGCCGACAGCCACAAGTGCTTGAGGAGTCCAGTCCCACCGACGTCAAAACCGCCGATGGTTTTACCCAAGGCTACCGAAATTGCTTTAGCGTTATTCCCGCAGAGGTGGTGTACCGGCCTCCACTGCCAGCACCACGCCGCCCGCTGGTGATCCAGACCGCACGGGTTACCGGCCCCGAAGACGAAGAGATTCACTGCGATGAGTTTGGTCGCGTGAAGATCGAACTTCCCTGGGATCGCAAAGAACTCAACAGTGAACGCAGCAGTTGCTGGGTGCGCGTGGCGAGCAGTTGGGCCGGAGATCATTTTGGAGCTGTGACCATTCCGCGGGTCGGCATGGAAGTCGTGGTGTCCTTTTTGGAGGGTGACCCGGACAAACCGCTGATCACCGGTTGTGTGGCCAACAGAGTTACCACGCCGCCCTACTCTTTACCCGACCACAAGACCAGAACCGTCTTGCGCAGCGAAAGCTCGCCGCGCAATGGCGGCTACAACGAACTGTCGATTGAAGATCGCGCGGGACAGGAACTGATCTACCTACGCGCGCAACGCGACATGGCGCAGAAAATCGGCAACAGCCTTCAGCTGGAAGTGGGCAACGAACGCCGCGAAACCATCAATGGCAGCAGTTACACCCAGGCTGGAAAGTCTCTCGACATCGAGGCCGGCCAGCAAGTGCATCTGAAGGCCGGCGCCAGCGTGGTGCTGGATGCCGGCGCCAGCATCACGCTGAAAGCCGGCGGTCATCACCTCGTGATCGACGCGGGCGGCATATTCAGCAGCACGGAAATTGAAACGGGACGCAAGCCACACGACAGTGAAGTCCCCCACCTGCTGCTGCCTGGACTGGATGGCGCAGTACCCGTTGCGCCAGCGGTACACGCACGTGCAGACGACGAACTCGAAGAAGAGGAGGAAGAAGTCGAGCTGGAGGCTGAAGCGCCGGGCGGCATCAGCTTGCGCATCGGAGTATTTTTCGATGGGACAGGGAACAATAAGGCCAACAGCGAGACGGTCGCCGCTTGCTACGCGCCGGATGCCAATCTCGCGGAGGCGGCCGAAGAGATACAGAAACACTGCGCTGCTTACGGTTACGGTTACGGTTACGACGGGGATGGAAACTCGCCGGATAACAGTTATGGGAATGATGTGAGCAATATTGTGCGGTTGTATGAGTTGTATACCGACCATACGTACGAAGCTTTACCGGATACCACTAAAAACGCATCGATAGCGGTTTACATCGAAGGCATTGGTACCAAAAGCAATGGCACCGACTCTCTCTACTCACAAGCAACAGGTCGAGGCGAGACAGGAGTAGTAGCACGCGTCGAACAATGCCCAGCGGTTATCAAGGAGCAGATAAGCCTGCTTGTGGAACGAAATCCGCAGTTAGTAATTCAACAGATCGAATTCGATATTTTTGGTTTCAGTCGAGGAGCTGCAGCGGCAAGGCACTTTGCCAATGAGGTGTTCAAAGGTAGTGGGGGGCTTCTTGCCAAATCGTTTCCAAATGGCATCGAAGGTTTGGTAAACGGCTTTAGCTGGCGTCCGAAAATCGACACGCAGATCAACTTCATCGGGCTGTTCGACACCGTCGCAGCAATCGCCAACCCATGGCTGCTGGATTTTACCGGCGCTAACAGTAGGAACCCCGGGCTCGAATTAAGGCTGCCGGAAGGTTGCGCCAACAAGGTGGTGCATCTAGTGGCGCGTGATGAATACCGTGAGAATTTCGCGCTTAACAGCCTGGGCGAAATTGATCTGTTATTGCCCGGCTCACACTCCGATCTCGGCGGTGGATACTTACCCAGAGCCAAGGAAAAACTTCTGCTGAGCGACCCAATCACCAGCACCATCAGCCAAGGCAAAGAAGCGACCCGTAGTGGGGCCTATATCGCAGCTGAGAAGGAAGCGTTTTCATGGTATGCAAAGGGTGTTATCGATGATGACGGTTCGGGTAACCAGTTACAGGTGGCTGTTTGGGAAAGACCTGTTGCGCAAACAACAGAAAAGGGAAGAACCAACCTGGATCCCCAGAAGCAGGTTTACGCGGCAGCCCGCATTGAGCGTCCCGTTCATGGTGAGCTGTCGCTGGTGTATCTGCGCATCATGCGTGAACTTGCGCTCAGAAACGGTGTGCCATTGAAAGTTATCCCTGAGACATCCGCTCTTAATCTGCCCGAAGAGTTGGTACTCATCCATAAGAAACTTCAGGCTTACGCCTTAGGTGAGTCCTCCGTTGAAGGACTGACTAATGAAGAAAGAGCTTTGCTACGGAGCCGATATATACATCTTTCCGCTCATTGGAACGCGGCCAAAAATCTGAATAGCAGTGATATGAGCATTGTGTTCATAAATCGACCGGCTAAAAAAAACCAACGGGTGGTGCACCTGAATGAATGACTTCAATCGACCCATCATCAAAGGTGTGTGGCTTTTCTTAGGATTTGTACTGGCTGGCTGCATACAAAATATCTCCCAAGCGTCGGAAAAAACATCCTGGTTCCTTGGCTTTGGAGCACCCAGCTACATGGAGGTCTGGATTGAAACCGCCGATGTCGTGGATGTTCGGGAACGAGTGTTCCGGCGTGCTGGAGCTGGTATTGCGTCGGTACAAACGCCCGCTGGCCTCAAAGGAAAGCCCGCTGGCTGGCCAGAAAACCCCGGCAGAGGCAAAGGCAGATATGTAACCGGCGCCGACTTGCCACGCCTGATCTACGTGCGATGGCAATCACTTGCCGAATCTCAAACCTATGAGGCTTACATCGTCATTCCGGAATCCGCCCGGGAAATCATGCGCAAGTCCGAAAAAGCTTTCTGCAGGTTTGGTGCGGAGTGGATCACCGAATCCCGCGACAATATGGGTATTGGACTTGCGCCGGGGGGCATAGTGAAGGTCTGGCTTGGAGGGACTTGCCTGAAGGCAGTTGAGATTGCCCGGGTTGAAGGGACCGTCAACAAGCAGGGCCCGGATCAAGGAAAAAGTCAGGGCCGCTATGCACTGCCTCTTTCACCTGAGTCCAAAGCCTATCTCGAAAAATTCGGTATTCCCTTTGGCTCGTGGTAACTACCATGCGGCTAACACACCGAGCATTCTGCGAGACCGCACCCAAACGGTCGCGGCTTTGCTGTTGGGATTACTGCTTGCGGGTTGCACGCAAGCCTATGCTCAATCAGCGGATAAAAAGCCATGGTTCCTTGGCTTTGGAGCACCGGACTACATGGAGGTCTGGATTGAAACCGCCGATGTGGTGGATATTCGTGAGCGAGTATTCCGACGTGCCGGAGCCGGGATTGCTTCGGTGAGAGCTCCCGCTGATAACAAAGGCACGCCCGCAGGGTGGCCAGAAAACCCCGGAAGTGGCGCAGGGCGGGATGTCACCGGCGCCGACCTGCCCCGTTTGATCTATGTACGATGGCAATCCCTGGCCGAACCTCAAACCTATGAGGCTTACATCACCATTTCCGAATCGGCTCGGGAAATCATGCGTAAGCCGGAAAAAGCTTTCTGCAGGGCTGATGGAAAATGGATCACGGACTACCGCGATAACATGGGTATTGGCTTGGCACCCGGCGGTATTGCAAAGGTCTGGCTAGGGGCCGCTTGCCTCGAGTCTGTCGAGATTACTCGGGTCGAAGGGAGTGTAATGAAGAAAGGCCCGTATCAAGGAAAAAACGAGGGGCGGTACGCACTGTCTCTATCACCTGAATCCAAAGCCTACATCGAAAAATTCGGCATACCCTTCGGGAGCTGGTAAGGAGCATTACCTCATGGAATTGAAACCGCTCTTGTTCGCAACGCTGATGTGGCTTCCCGTTACCCACGCATGGCCGCCGAGTTGCTGTTGCGTAAGGACGGCACCTTTTCTGCGGGTATCGCCCACTGCCGTACTCTCCAAATAAAGCCTTGGCGAGAATCGGTTTACATACACAAAATTCCCCCGATGAAATCGAGTGGTTCACCGTCATGCCGGAAACGCGATGGGCCACGCTGGACTGGCAAGCCTATCCTGACCCTGCCAACGGCGATCTATCTGCGTTGTTCAAAGATCTGCAACTAGCCATCGAACCCAACTGCCTGTCCGTCAATTTTGGCAACGGCAAAGCCTGTTTCCGTCGCAAATAACCTGGCACGCACCCACAAAAAATGGGCACCCGACCGCAATCGGTGTGCCCATTTTTTATTACGGTGTTCCCCCGCGATTCAAGGGGTCCGCCGCAATTAAGGATTAACGCTGTCTTTCAACGATTTGCCTGGCTTGAACGCAACGGTGTTGCTGGCCTTGATTTTAACCGGCTCGCCGGTTTGCGGGTTTTTGCCGGTGCGGGCGCCGCGGTGGCGTTGCAGGAAGGTGCCGAAGCCCACCAGCGTGACGCTGTCCTTGCGGTGCAGAGCGCCGGTGATTTCTTCGAGAACGGCGTTGAGTACGCGGTTGGCCTGTTCTTTGGTCAGATCCGCTTTTTCAGCGATTGCAGCGGCGAGTTCTGGTTTACGCATTAGTGAAGCCCCTTTGACGGTTTTTTGTTGTTATGTCCGTGCTGCTCTCGTTGGAACAGCGCCCAAAGCGCCGCAGGCTCTAATCTGCGGCAGACGGGAGTGAGAATGGCACGCGGATACGGGCGGCGCCAGTCTCCCTATGACCTTTGTAGGGGCAAATGCGGGGTGATTCCGACAGAACGACCGGCATTTACGCCAGCAAGGCAGGAAGCTGTTTGTTCAGCGCCAGTTTTTCCATCACCGCCGCGCCGGTCAGCGCGTAACCGAGCAGCTCACCCTCGGCGTTGTGGCACAGAGCCTTGATATCGGCACCCTGCCCTTCAACGGTCCAGACGCCTTCGCTGCCCCGTGGTGGCGGGGAAACGACCAGCGGACACACCGGGGTTTTGACGGTGATCGGCATCGGCCCGTAACTCACGGCAGTCGGGTTTCCCGCCAGTGTTTGTGCCAGCGCTCGCGCACAGCTCATGAGGGGCATGACGTACAGCAGATTCAGCCCATCGACCTCGGCGCAGTCGCCCAAGGCGTAGATGTTGGCGTGGGAAGTCTTCAGATGGCGATCAACCACGACACCGCGATTGACCTGCACGCCAGCAGCAGCCGCCAGATCAATGCGTGGACGCAGGCCGATGGCCGACACCACCACGTCGCACGGGATGACCTGACCGTCGGACAGATGCGCTTCCAGACCGTCAGCGACTTTTTGCAGGCGGGTCAGTACCGGGCCGAGGTGGAATGTCGCGCCAAGGCTTTCCAGCCCGGCCTGCACCGCTGCCGCCGCCGCCGGGTGCAACAGGGTCGGCATCACCTGCTCGCAGGGTGCCACCAGTTGCACTTCGTAGCCGCCGAGGATCAGATCATTGGCGAATTCGCAGCCGATCAACCCGGCCCCCAGCAACAACACACGCCGCTTACCCGCCGCTGCGGCACGGAAACGCGCGTAGTCTTCGAGATCGTTGATCGGGAATACCAGCTCCGCACCATCGCCTTCAATCGGCACACGCACGGTTTCCGCCCCCCACGCGAGAATCAGGTCGCGATAAGCCACGGCTTCTTCGCCGATCCACAGACGCTTGTGGCCGGCATCGATGCCGCTGATGCGCGTGTGCGTGCGCACTTCGGCCTTCAGTTGTTCGGCCATTGCGCCCGGCTCTGCCATGCTCAGGCCATCGGCGTCCTTGTTCTTGCCGAAGCCGGTGGAGAGCATCGGCTTGGAGTATGAGCGGCCATCATCTGCGGTAATCAGCAGCAGCGGCGTTTCGCTGTCGAGCTTGCGAAATTCCCGGGCCAGGTTGTAGCCCGCCAGGCCGGTGCCGATGATGACGACAGGTGCGCTCATGCCTTACTCCTTGTTGGTGCTTAGTTGATTTCGATCATTTCGAAGTCGAGTTTGCCGACGCCACAGTCCGGGCACAGCCAGTCTTCAGGCACGTCCTGCCACAGCGTGCCCGGCGCAATGCCGTCATCCGGCCAACCCTCGGCTTCGTTGTAGATCAGGCCGCAGACCACACATTGCCACTTTTTCATTCAGGTACTTCCTCAGGGTTTCAGGCTTATTGCCGGCACGGATAGTCGATGGGTGTTGCGCTGCCATCCGGCTCAGGGCGTTTTGTACTGATGGAGCCGGGCAGATGCAAGCCTGTTCGGCGCAATGGCGATCCGGATCAATCAATATCGCCGCCCGCCATGGTAAGCTCGCCGCCTCATTTGCGGCCAATAATGACTCATTGTGCAACATTCAAATGCCTGCCCGGCCCCGCCCTGGCTGATTCAAAGCCAACTGACGCCCCTCCCCGATTCGTTGACGCTGGACTGGCTGTTCGACGAAGGCTCCCTGACCCGGCGTCTGACCTGGCTGTCCAATGATGGCTTCAGCGTCACGCCGCTGTTCGAAGGCTGGGACACCCTGCGTAGCGATGAATGCACCGCGCTGGATCTGGCCGAAGGCAGCGAAGGCTGGGTGCGCGAGGTGTATCTGCACGGCCACAACGAGGCCTGGGTCTTTGCCCGCAGCGTAGCGTCACGCGCAGCCCTGCAAGGCGATGGGCTGCACATGGATGAACTGGGCAGCCGCTCTCTGGGTGAGCTGCTGTTTTGCGATCAGGCGTTTCAACGCCGCGCCATCGAAGTTTGCCATTACCCTGAAGAATGGCTGCCGCAAGCCGCCAAAGCACCCGGTTTGTGGGGACGTCGTTCCCGTTTCGACCGTGGCGCGCTGAGCGTACTGGTGGCGGAAATTTTCCTGCCGAGCCTGTGGAGCGCCGTCGGCGCCCATCCGGAGAACCGCTGATGTATCAGAGCCTGCTCAAGTCCCTGAACCGTTTGAACCCGCGCGCGTGGGACTTCATTCAGTTGACGCGCATGGACAAGCCGATTGGCATCTATCTGCTGCTCTGGCCGACCCTGTGGGCGTTGTGGATTGCCGGCAAGGGCGCTCCGTCGCTGGCCAACATCGTGATTTTCGTCCTCGGCGTAATACTGACCCGCGCCGGTGGCTGCGTGATCAACGACTGGGCCGACCGCAAGGTCGACGGTCACGTCAAACGCACCGCACAGCGGCCATTGGCTGCCGGCAGAATCAGCTCGAAAGAAGCGCTGGTGTTCTTTGCCCTGCTGATGGGCGTGAGTTTCCTGCTGGTACTGTGCACCAATGCGCCGACCATCTGGTTGTCGCTGGGCGGTCTGGCGCTGGCCTGCACCTACCCGTTCATGAAGCGCTACACCTATTACCCGCAAGTGGTGCTGGGCGCAGCGTTCTCGTGGGGCATGCCGATGGCGTTCACCGCCGAAACCGGCGAGCTGCCGGCGGCGGCATGGCTGCTATGGATCGCCAACCTGCTGTGGACGGTGGGTTACGACACGTATTACGCGATGACTGATCGCGATGACGATTTGAAGATCGGCGTGAAATCGACGGCGATTCTGTTCGGCGAAGCGGACCGGATGATTATCCTGAGCTTGCAGGCACTGTCGCTGGGTTGTCTGTTGCTGGCGGGGTCGAAGTTCGAGCTGGGCGTCTGGTTCCATCTCGGCTTGCTGGTGGCTGCCGGGTGCTATGCGTGGGAGTTCTGGTACACCCGAGACCGTGACCGGATGCGTTGCTTCAAGGCGTTTTTGCACAACCACTGGGCCGGGTTGGCGATATTCGTCGCAATCGTGCTGGATTACGCGTTGCGCTGATATCCACGTGTGGGAGCGGGCTTGCTCGCTCCCACAAGGGACGCAGTTGCTGCAGGACTCAGTGTTTCGGCATGTGCCACATGTCCTTGAACCCTTCCCCCTTCATGTCGCCTGGTTTTTCATCCATTTTGAAGGTGTAAAGCGGCTTGCCGTCATATGCCCATTGCATCATGCCGTCATCACGCTTGATGGGGGTGAATTTGCCTTCAGCCTTGGCACCCGCCGGCGCCATCATCGGCGGCCAGTTCTTCGCGCAATCGCCGTTACACATCGATTTACCGCCCATGTCCTTGTCGAAGGTATACACGGTCATGCCTTTGTGGTCGGTCATCATGCCGTCTTTCATCATGACCGGGTCAGCGGCGAACGCCATCGACGGTAATGCAACGGCAGCGGCAAGCAGCAGTGCTTTGAAAGAAGCAGTCATTTGAGTCATGGAAACCTTCTTTTGTGGTTGTCAGGATTCGGACTTAGAGCTTAGTTGAGGATTTGCACAAACGCTGTCGGACTAAAATACTGTCACACGACTGCAATAATTCCGTTATCTAATGCGGCGCAAGACAGTTAAATGACAAGAGGATTAAGGCATGGTTGGCAGGAGCATTCTGATCGTCGACGACGAGGCGCCCATTCGCGAAATGATCGCCGTTGCGTTGGAAATGGCCGGCTATGAATGCCTCGAGGCGGAAAACTCGCAGCAGGCCCACGCTATCATCGTCGACCGCAAGCCGGACCTGATCCTGCTCGACTGGATGCTGCCCGGCACTTCCGGCATCGAACTGGCCCGCCGTCTCAAGCGCGATGAGCTGACCGGGGACATCCCGATCATCATGCTCACCGCCAAGGGCGAAGAGGACAACAAGATCCAGGGTCTGGAAGTCGGCGCCGACGATTACATCACCAAACCGTTTTCCCCGCGCGAACTGGTCGCCCGCCTCAAGGCTGTGCTGCGTCGCGCCGGCCCGACCGACGGCGAAGCGCCCATTGAAGTCGGTGGCTTGCTGCTCGACCCGATCAGCCACCGCGTGACCATTGATGGCCGTCCGGCCGAAATGGGCCCGACCGAATACCGTCTGCTGCAATTCTTCATGACCCACCAGGAACGCGCCTACACCCGTGGCCAGTTGCTGGATCAGGTCTGGGGCGGCAACGTCTATGTTGAAGAGCGCACCGTCGACGTGCATATCCGCCGCCTGCGCAAAGCGCTCGGCGACGCTTACGAGAATCTGGTACAAACCGTGCGCGGCACCGGCTACCGGTTCTCCACAAAAGCATAAAAACAGCTGCAAGTTTCTAGCTACAAGCGGCAGGAAACAGCGAGCCGCTCTGACTTGTAGCTTGCAGTTTGAAACTTGACGCTGCGGCTAAGGACGCCCCCGTGAATCAAAACTGGCATGGCACCCTGATTCGCCACATGCTGTTGCTGGTCACCGCTTGCCTGGTGATCGGCCTGATCACCGGCTATTACGGCTGGAGTCTGGCGGCGGGTCTGGGGATTTATCTGGCCTGGACGCTCAAGCAATTACTGCGTCTGCACGAATGGCTGCGTCAGCACCAACCCGACGAAGCGCCGCCCGATGGCTATGGCCTGTGGGGCGAAGTGTTCGACAGCATTTACCACTTGCAACGCCGCGATCAGCGCGTGCGCGGGCGCCTGCAAGCGGTGATCGACCGGGTGCAGGAATCCACTGCCGCGCTCAAAGACGCGGTGATCATGCTCGACAGCGACGGCAACCTGGAATGGTGGAACCGCGCCGCCGAAACCCTGCTCGGTCTCAAGACCCCGCAGGACAGCGGTCAACCGGTGACCAATCTGGTGCGCCATCCGCGCTTCAAGGAGTACTTCGAGCAGGACAGTTACGCCGAACCGCTGGAAATCCCTTCGCCGACCAATGATCGCGTGCGCATTCAGCTGTACCTGACCCGCTACGGCAACAATGAGCATTTGATGCTGGTGCGCGACGTCACGCGCATCCATCAGTTGGAACAGATGCGCAAAGACTTCATCGCCAACGTCTCCCACGAACTGCGCACGCCGCTGACGGTGATCTGCGGTTATCTGGAAACCCTGCTCGACAACGTCGAAGAGGTTAATCCGCGCTGGAGCCGCGCTCTGCAACAGATGCAACAACAGGGCGGACGCATGCAGACGCTGCTCAACGATCTGTTGCTGCTGGCGAAACTGGAAGCCACCGATTACCCGTCGGACAACCATCCCGTGCAGATCGATACGCTGCTGCAATCGATCAAGAGCGATGCGCAGCAATTGTCCGGTTCGAAGAACCAGCGCATCACGCTGGAAGCCGATGCCAGCCTGCTGCTCAAGGGCAGCGAGGCGGAATTGCGCAGCGCATTTTCCAATCTGGTGTTCAACGCGGTGAAATACACCCCGGCCGAGGGCAACATCCGCATTCGCTGGTGGGGCGACGATCAGGGCGCACACCTGAGCGTGCAGGACTCCGGGATCGGCATCGACAGCAAACACCTGCCGCGCCTGACCGAACGTTTCTACCGCGTCGACTCCAGCCGCAACTCCAACACCGGCGGCACCGGCCTTGGCCTCGCCATCGTCAAACACGTATTGTTGCGCCACCGCGCGCGCATGGAGATCAGCAGCGTGCCCGGCCATGGCAGCACCTTCACCTGCCATTTCGCCCCGGCACAAGCGGCCAGCGCACGGGCGATCAGCGCCGCTGAGTAATGTCGCACTAGGCAATCGCCAGGTCAGCCGCTACATTGGCTGACTTGTGCCTGCCTTTCAGGCGCGGCTTTTACCTCTCTTGAATCACACGGAACCCGCAAAACTCCATCATGGACCCTTCCCCTGGCTTGTCCCTCGCAACAATATTCGCCGATTTCGGCATGATCCTATTTGCTCTGATCCTGGTTTTGCTCAACGGCTTTTTCGTTGCAGCGGAATTCGCCATGGTCAAACTGCGCTCGACCCGGGTCGAGGCCATCGCTGAGCAACACGGCTGGCGCGGACACATTCTGCGCACCGTACACAGTCAGCTCGATGCCTACCTGTCGGCGTGTCAGCTCGGTATCACCCTCGCTTCCCTTGGCCTCGGCTGGGTTGGTGAGCCGGCGTTCGCACACATTCTCGAGCCGCTGCTGAGCGCGGTCGGCGTGCAGTCGCCGGAAATCGTCAAAGGCGTGTCGTTCTTCACCGCGTTCTTCATCATTTCGTACCTGCACATCGTGGTCGGCGAACTGGCCCCGAAATCCTGGGCGATCCGCAAACCCGAACTGCTTTCGCTGTGGACAGCCGTACCGCTGTACCTGTTCTACTGGGCGATGTACCCGGCGATTTATCTGCTCAACGCCAGCGCCAACGCGATTCTGCGTATCGCCGGTCAAGGCGAACCCGGCCCGCACCATGAACACCATTACAGCCGCGAAGAACTGAAACTGATCCTGCACTCCAGCCGTGGCCAGGACCCGAGCGATCAGGGCATGCGCGTGCTGGCGTCGGCCGTGGAAATGGGCGAACTGGAAGTGGTCGACTGGGCCAATTCCCGCGAAGACTTGATCACACTCGAATTCAACGCGCCGCTGAAAGAAATCCTGGCGATGTTCCGTCGCCACAAGTTCAGCCGTTATCCGGTGTACGACAGCGAGCGCCAGGAGTTCGTCGGCCTGCTGCACATCAAGGATCTGTTGCTGGAACTGGCAGCGCTGGACCACATTCCCGAGTCGTTCAACCTGGCTGAGCTGACCCGCCCGCTGGAGCGCGTGTCGCGGCACATGCCGCTGTCGCAGTTGCTGGAGCAGTTCCGCAAGGGTGGTTCGCACTTCGCCGTGGTCGAGGAGGCTGACGGCAACATCATCGGCTACCTGACCATGGAAGACGTGCTGGAAGTGCTGGTCGGCGACATTCAGGACGAACACCGCAAGGCCGAGCGCGGCATCCTCGCCTATCAGCCGGGCAAGTTGCTGGTGCGCGGCGATACACCGCTGTTCAAAGTCGAGCGTCTGCTGGGCATCGACCTTGATCACATCGAAGCGGAAACCCTCGCCGGGCTGGTCTACGAAACCCTTAAACGGGTGCCGGAAGAGGAAGAAGTGCTGGAAGTCGAAGGCTTGCGGATCATCATCAAGAAGATGAAAGGGCCGAAGATTGTGCTGGCCAAGGTGTTGATGCTCGATTGATGGGCTGATCCGGCACCGCGTCGCTCCCGCAGGTCAGCAAATCATTGCTTGCCCAACGCAAAGTTGGGCAACGCCCCCAGCGGCTGCACGAACTGATACGGAATCGACACCAACCCCTCCCCGGTATTGCGCTGCACCACAAAGTGCAGGTGCGGGCCGCTGCTGTTGCCTGTATTGCCCGACAACGCCAGCGGACTGCCCACGGTCACCCTCTGCCCTTCGCGCACACTCACCGAGCCTTGCTTGAGGTGCAGGTACACGCCCATGGTGCCGTCGTCATGAAGGACTCGCACAAAGTTACCGGACGCATCCGAGCCGCGCCCGCTCTGTGAATTCTCGGTCTTCACCACCACCCCCGCCCGCGCGGCAATAATCGGCGTGCCGACTGGCATGGCGATGTCCATGGCATAGCGATTTTTCGGCCCATAGTGGCTGTATTGGCCATTGGCGCCCTGACTCAGGCGGAACGGTCCGCCACGCCATGGAAGCGGATAGCGATAGCCCTGTGCGGTGCCAGCGGGGTCGCCGAGGGAATAGTGAAATTGTGGCGTGTACACCAGCGGCTGCTTGCCGGACACCGCCGTCAGCAGCGCCAACCGCGTATTGCTGCGCGCTGGCAGCACGCGGTGGATGGTTTGCGCCGGCGCACCCCGGACATTGCTCAGACCGGTGAATGCCAGGGCAATTTTGACCGGCGCATACAGATCGTTGCGCACGAAGACCACGTCGGAGCCCTTCTGCTTTTTGATGTCGAGGTACACCTGGCGCTCCAGACGTTCGACCATGCGGTCCTGAAAGACGAACACCTGCGAGCCTTTGCTCGGACGGTCGCTGTACGAAACCACGCCGTTGGCATCGGTGGATTTGTAGATGGTCATGGCCACAGCCGGGTTGGAGGCCATGAAAAGACCACAGAAAAACAGCAGGCGCGCGAGCATGGGCAAGAGTCTGTCGAAAAGAGGCCTGGAAAAGAGCCTAGCAGGTGAAGCAAACCAGGCTAGTCGACAGATGTTTCAAATTGGCAGGCGCGGGAGATGGGTGGTGCTTTTGAAGGCCCCTTCGCCAGCAGGGCTGGCTCCCACATTGGAAATGCATTTCAAATGTGGGAGCCAGCCCTGCTCGCGATAGCGGACTGTCAGGCGACGAAGATCATGCGCCCGGAACGAAGTGCTTCTGCGCCGTGCCACGCGCGATCAGGCGAGAGATGTAGTCGAGTTTCTGCGCGTCCTGATCGACAAAGCGGAAGGTCAGTTGCAGCCAGTCGCTGTCGGCTTTCTGCTCATGCGCGACGATGGCGTGCAGGTAGCCGTTGAGACGGGCGATTTCGGCGTTGTCGCCCTGCTCCAGATCGAGCACGGCACTGTCGAGGATCTGCGGCAGGGTTTCGGTACGTTTGATCACCAGCAGCGCCTCCTTGATGCTCAGCGCCTTGATCACGCATTGCTGGTTGCCGCTAGGCAGACGCAATTGACCCTGACCACGACCACCGGCCGCCGCTTTCGAGGCTGCTGGGGCCTGAACCGGCGGGCTGTTGAGCAATCCGCGCGATGGCGCAGCGGCTGGCGCAGGTGCGGCAGCCGCTGGCTTGGCAAACGGATTGACCGCCGCCGCTGCCGGAGCGCCACCGACCACGGCAGGCTTGCCGCCGGTCAACGCGCTCAGGGAATCGTTGCCGAACGCCGAGTTCATTTTGGTCGGCGCACTGTTCATCAGAGTGTCGAGCTTGCCAACCTTGTTCAGCGCCTGCTTGACCTTGGTCAGTAGTTGCTCGTTGGTGAATGGCTTGCTGACGTAGCCGGAAACGCCGGCCTGGATCGCCTGGACGACGTTTTCCTTGTCGCCACGGCTGGTCACCATGACGAATGGCATGGTCTTGAGGTTATCTTGCTCGCGGCACCAGGTCAGCAGTTCGAGACCGGACATTTCCGGCATCTCCCAATCGCACAGGACCAGGTCGAACGCCTCTCTGGCCAGCATGGCCTGGGCCTTTTTGCCGTTGATGGCGTCCTCGGTGCGGATTCCCGGGAAGTAATTACGCAGGCACTTTTTCACCAGGTCACGAATGAACGAAGCATCGTCCACGACCAACACACTGATCTTGCTCATCCAACACCCCTATTAAAATCCCGGCAAGCATAACGCTGGCTGATGGCACATTGCCAAAACTCTTCAGTCACGCCGGGACTTTTCGTTCGCGGGTGCTGCTTTTTTAATTCGATCTGCATTGTGAAAAGCAGAAACAAAAACGCCCGGCCAAAGGGCCGGGCGCTTTTCTCAGGCAATCTTACTTATCGTCAGCTTCGCCCGGAACATTAGCGGTTTCGCCGCTTGTACCTTCAACTTCTTCCTTCATGCGCTTGAGGCCCATGTGGCGCACGTCGGTGCCGCGCACCAGGTAGATGACCAGTTCGGAGATGTTGCGCGCGTGGTCGCCGATGCGCTCCAGCGAACGCAGCACCCAGATGATGCTCAAAACCCGCGAGATAGAGCGCGGGTCTTCCATCATGTAGGTCGCCAGCTCACGCAGGGCGGTTTTGTATTCGCGGTCGATGATCTTGTCGTACTGCGCCACCGACAACGCCAGATCGGCGTCGAAACGGGCAAACGCGTCCAATGCATCGCGAACCATGTTGCGCACCTGGTCGCCGATGTGGCGCACCTCGACGTAACCGCGCGGCGCTTCGCCTTCTTCGCAGAGCTGAATGGCGCGGCGGGCGATCTTGGTCGCTTCGTCACCGATGCGCTCCAGGTCGATCACCGACTTGGAGATGCTGATGATCAGACGCAGATCGGACGCCGCCGGCTGACGACGGGCGAGAATGCGCAGGCATTCTTCGTCGATGTTGCGTTCCATCTGATTGATCTGGTCGTCGATCTCGCGCACCTGTTGAGCCAGGCCGGAGTCGGCCTCGATCAGTGCAGTCACCGCGTCGTTGACCTGCTTCTCGACCAGCCCGCCCATGGCCAGGAGGTGGCTGCGCACTTCCTCAAGCTCAGCGTTGAACTGCGCAGAGATGTGATGGGTGAGGCCTTCTTTAGAAATCATTGTTCGCTCCGCGAAAGTTGCAAGCTTCAAGCTGCAAGCTTCAAGCAGTTATGTATAAGTCCTGATATCGCACCGATTCTTTCTTGCCGCTTGAAGCTTCAAGCTTGCGGCTGTACGGCTAGCCGTACCGTCCAGTGATGTAGTCTTCGGTCTGCTTCTTCGCCGGATTGGTGAACAGGGTATCGGTGTCGCCGAACTCCACCAGTTTGCCCATGTACATGAACGCCGTGTAGTCGGACACCCGCGCCGCCTGTTGCATGTTGTGCGTAACGATGACGATGGTGAACTTGGACTTCAGCTCGTAGATCAGCTCTTCGACTTTCAGCGTCGAGATCGGGTCGAGTGCCGAGCACGGTTCGTCGAGCAGCAGTACTTCCGGCTCAACCGCGATAGTGCGGGCGATGACCAGACGTTGTTGCTGACCACCGGACAGGCCGAGTGCCGAGTCGTGCAGACGATCCTTGACCTCATCCCACAGCGCCGCGCCTTTCAACGCCCACTCGACTGCCTCGTCGAGGACGCGCTTCTTGTTGATGCCCTGAATGCGCAGGCCGTAGACCACGTTTTCGTAGATGGTCTTCGGGAACGGGTTGGGCTTCTGGAACACCATGCCGACGCGACGACGCAGTTCAGCCACGTCTTCGCCCTTGCGGTAGATGTTGTTGCCGTACAGGTTGATAGCGCCTTCTACGCGGCAGCCGTCGACCAGATCGTTCATACGGTTGAAAGTGCGCAGCAGCGTCGACTTACCGCAGCCGGACGGGCCGATGAACGCGGTGACGCGCTGTTTCGGGATATTCATGCTGACGTCGAACAGTGCTTGTTTCTCGCCGTAGTACAGGCTCAGGCCGGGCACTTCGATGGCCACGGTTTCCTGCTCGAGGCTGAGGCTCTGCTTGTCGCGGCCCAGGGCGGACATGTTGATGCCGTGGGTATGTGTTTCGTGCTGCATGGTTCTCACTCCGTTCGTAGCTGCGAGCTTCTAGCTGCAAGCTGCAAGTTTGAGCAAAAGCGGCTTGTAGCTTGCCGCTTGTGGCTAATGGCTTTAGCTATCCAGTGCTTTGTATTTTTCGCGCAGGTGGTTACGGATATACACCGCCGACAGGTTCAACGTGGCGATTACCAGCACCAGCAACAGCGCCGTGGCGTACACCAGCGGACGGGCCGCTTCGACGTTCGGGCTCTGGAAGCCGACGTCATAAATGTGGAAGCCCAAGTGCATGATCTTCTGGTCCAGGTGCAGGTACGGGTAATTGCCGTCCACCGGCAGCGACGGCGCCAGTTTCACCACACCCACCAGCATCAGCGGCGCCACTTCACCGGCGGCGCGAGCCACGGCGAGGATCATGCCGGTCATCATTGCCGGGCTGGCCATCGGGATCACGATCTTCCACAGGGTTTCAGCCTTGGTCGCGCCCAGTGCCAGCGAACCTTCACGCACAGTACGCGGGATACGCGCCAGACCTTCTTCCGTCGCGACGATCACCACCGGCACCGCCAGCAGCGCCAGAGTCAGCGAGGCCCAGAGCAGACCCGGTGTACCGAATGTCGGTGCCGGCAGTGCTTCGGGGAAGAACAGACGGTCGACCGAACCACCGAGTACGTAAACGAAGAAGCCCAGACCGAACACGCCATAAACGATCGCCGGAACGCCCGCGAGGTTGTTCACCGCGATACGGATGATCCGCGTCAGGGTGTTCTGTTTGGCGTATTCACGCAGGTACACCGCCGCCAGCACGCCGAACGGGGTGACGATCATCGCCATGATCAACGTCATCATCACGGTGCCGAAAATCGCCGGGAAAATCCCACCTTCGGTGTTTGCTTCACGCGGGTCGTCCGAAAGGAATTCCCAGATCTTGCTGAAGTAGAAGCCGACTTTGGTGAAGGTGCTCATCGCGTTCGGCTGGTAGGCGTGAACGACTTTGCCCAGACCGATTTCGAGCTCTTTGCCGTTGGCATCGCGAGCGGTCAGCGCATCGCGGTTGAACTGCGCATGCAGATCGGCCAGACGTGCTTCGATGTCCTTATAACGCGCATTCAGCTCGGCGCGCTCGGACTCCATGTCCGCTTGCGCGGTGGCGTCGAGCTTGCCTTCCAGTTCCAGTTTGCGACCGTGCAGACGGATGCGTTCCAGACCGGCGTTGATTGCACCAATGTCAGTCTTTTCCAGCGACTTGAGTTGTGCCGCCAGACCGTTTACACGGTTGATCCGCGCTTGCAGCTCAGGCCATGCAGCCTCGCCCTCGGCGATGACCTTGCCGTCCTGCTTGACGTTGACCAGGTAGCCGTAGAAGTTGCCCCACTCACGACGCTCGATGGCCATCAGCTCTGGCGGCGTGGTCTGGTTGGTCAGCCACTCGCCGACGATCCAGGTGAAGTCATTGCCATTCAAATCACGGTTGCCGACCTTGATCAGCTCGCGGGTCATGAATTCCGGGCCTTCATCCGGCACCGGCAGGCCGGCGCTCTTCAGGCGGGCACGGGGCACTTCTTCTTTCTGTACCACTTCGCCGATGACCAGATGCTGGGCCTGGCCCGGCACGTCGTAGCTGGCATGCACCAGATCCGCCGGCCAGAAGTGACCCAGACCGCGCACGGCAATCACCGCCAACAGGCCAATGGTCATGATGACCGCGATGGACACCGCGCCACCGCTGATCCAGACGCCCGGGGCGCCGCTCTTGAACCATCCTTTCAGGGAGTTCTGTTTCACAGACTTCTACCTTTGCTTAAAGCGACGAGTATTTCTTGCGCAGACGCTGACGAATCAGTTCTGCCAGGGTGTTCATGACGAAGGTGAACAACAGCAACACCAGCGCCGAGAGGAACAGCACGCGGTAGTGGCTGCCGCCGACTTCCGACTCCGGCATTTCCACCGCGACGTTGGCGGCCAGGGTGCGCAGGCCTTCGAACAGGTTCATTTCCATGACCGGGGTGTTACCGGTGGCCATCAGCACGATCATGGTTTCACCGACCGCACGGCCCATGCCGATCATCAGCGCCGAGAAGATCCCCGGACTGGCGGTCAGGATCACCACGCGGGTCATGGTTTGCCACGGCGTGGCGCCCAGGGCCAGCGAGCCGAGGGTCAGGCCGCGCGGCACGCTGAACACGGCGTCTTCGGCAATCGAGTAGATGTTCGGGATCACCGCAAAACCCATGGCCAGACCGACCACCAGAGCATTGCGCTGGTCGTAGGTGATGCCCAGGTCGTGGGAGATCCACATGCGCATGTCACCGCCGAAGAACCAGTTCTCCATGAACGGGCTCATGTACAGCGACAGCCAGCCCACAAACAGAATCACCGGAATCAGCAGCGCACTTTCCCAGCCGTCCGGGACTTTCAGGCGGATCGATTCAGGCAGACGGCTGAAGGTGAAACCAGCGACCAGAATGCCGATAGGCAGCAACATCAGCAGGCTGAAGATGCCCGGCAGATGCCCTTCCACATACGGTGCGAGGAACAGACCGGCGAAGAAACCGAGGATCACCGTCGGCATCGCTTCCATCAGTTCGATCACCGGTTTGACCTTGCGACGCATGCCCGGGGCCATGAAGTACGCGGTGTAGATCGCTGCGGCAACGGCCAGTGGCGCCGCCAGCAGCATTGCGTAGAACGCAGCTTTGAGGGTGCCGAAGGTCAACGGCGAGAGGCTCAGTTTCGGTTCGAAATCCGTGTTGGCCGCTGTCGATTGCCAGACGTATTTAGGCTCGTCGTAGTTCTCGTACCAGACCTTGCTCCACAGCGCGCTCCAGGAAACTTCCGGGTGCGGGTTGTCGAGCAGCAGCGGTTGCAGCTTGCCGCCGGCTTCGACGATCACACGGTTGGCGCGCGGCGACAGACCGAACAGGCCTTGCCCTTCTACAACCTGATCAACCAGCAAGGTGCGGTGCGCAGTGCTGTGGAACACACCCAGCTTGCCGCTGGCATCCAGCGCGAGGAAGCCTTTGCGGCGTTCTTCGGCGCTGATTTCAATGATCGGCGTGGTGCCCATCTGGAAGGTGCGGATCTGCTTCAGGCGCTGCTCACCATCGGAGTCACGGGCCATGAACCACTGGGCCAGCCCCCCCTTGGAGTCGCCGACGATCAGCGAGATACCGCCCACCAATTGCGTGGTTGCAGTGACTTCGGCGTCGGCGTTTTCGAGCAGTTTGTAGCGACCGTTGAGGCTCTTGTCGCGCAGGCTGAACACGTCGGCCTGGGCACGCCCGTTGACCACGTACAGCCATTGCTGACGCGGGTCGACGAAGATATTTTTCACCGGTTCGGTCATCTGCGGCAGATCGATACGCGTCTGCTCGTTGGTGACTTCGCCGGTCATCATGTTTTCTTCGCTGGTCAGCGACAACACGTTGAGTTGCGAACCGGTCGAACCCACCAGCATCAGTGTCGTGTCGGAGGCATTCAGGCTGACATGCTCAAGCGCACCGCCGGCTTCGTTCAACGCGATGGGCGTCTCGCCATACGGATACTCAATGGCGGGGTTGATGGTTTTCTTGCCATCTGGGTAGCTGACTTTATAGGTATGACGGAACACCAGCGCCTGACCGTTGGACAGACCCACGGCCACCAGCGGATGGCCCGGCTGGTCTTCACCAATCGAGGTCACGGTGGCGCCGGCCGGCAACGGCAGATCGACGCGCTTCAGTTCAGCGCCACTGTCGATGTCAAAGAACAGCGCCTGGCCCTTGTCGGAAACGCGTATCGCCACCTGATTCTGCTCTTCGAGCGAAATCATCAGCGGTTTGCCGGCGTCCTGCATCCAGGCCGGAGTGATCGAATCTTTCGCCGTCAGGTCAGCACCCTGGAACAGCGGCGCAACCACATAAGCGAGGAAGAAGAAGATCAGGGTGATGGCTGCCAGCACCGCGAGACCGCCAACGAGGACGTACCAGCGGGTGAAGCGATCCTTGAGCGCGCGAATGCGGCGCTTGCGTTGCAGCTCAGGCGTATTGAAGTCAATGCGCTTGGGAGGATTAGTAGTCATGTGGGAATTGGCCAGATCATTCATGCGCTCACCCTAGCGATCCTGTATGACAGAAAGATGACAATGCAGTGACGCAGAAAATCCACCTCCAGCGGGTACTGGAGGAGGATCGGAGAATTCGAGGGTTGTGTGGGAGCGGGCTTGCTCGCGAAAGCGTTGATTCAGTCAATGAAGAGGCTGAATCCAGAGGCTTCTTCGCGAGCAAACTCGCGCCCACACTGGAGTCCGAAAGTATTTATTTCGGACTCAATTTGTTACTTCTTTGCGACAGCGCCGCCTTCCTGCAGACCCAGGTCAGCCAGTGCTTTTGCAGCAACCTTGGCTGGCAGTGGGATGTAGCCGTCTTTCACCACAACTTCCTGACCCTCTTTCGACAGCACCAGCTTCACGAACTCGGCTTCCAGGGGCGCCAGAGGCTTGTTCGGGGCCTTGTTCACATAAACGTAGAGGAAGCGCGACAGCGGATACTTGCCGTTCAGGGCGTTTTCTTCGGTATCTTCGATGAACTCGCCGCCTTCTTTCTTGGCCAAGGCAACGGTTTTCACGCTGGCGGTCTTGTAGCCGATACCCGAGTAACCGACGCCGTTAAGCGAGCTGCTGATCGACTGCACAACCGAGGCCGAGCCTGGCTGCTCGTTGACGTTTGGCTTGTAGTCGCCTTTGCACAGGGCTTCTTCTTTGAAGTAACCGTAGGTGCCGGACACCGAGTTACGACCGAACAGTTGAACCGGCTTGTTGGCCAGGTCGCCGGTCACACCCAGGTCACCCCAGGTCTTGACATCAGCCTTGGCGCCACACAGGCGTGTCGAGGAGAAAATCGCATCCACCTGAGCCATGGTCAGGTGCTTGATCGGGTTGTCCTTGTGCACGAATACGGCCAGGGCATCCACGGCAACCGGGATGGCGGTAGGCTTATAGCCATACTTTTGTTCGAAAGCCTGCAGCTCGTTGTCCTTCATCTTGCGGCTCATCGGGCCCAGGTTAGCGGTGCCTTCAGTCAGCGCAGGTGGCGCAGTGGACGAGCCGGCGGCCTGAATCTGGATGTTTACGTTCGGGTATTCTTTTTTGTAGTTCTCAGCCCAGAGGGTCATGAGGTTGGCCAGGGTATCGGAACCGACGCTGGACAGGTTGCCCGACACACCAGTGGTCTTGGTGTAGCTCGGGATAGCAGGGTCAACAGCGGCGAACGCGTTGGCAGTCGCAACGCCAGCAGCGACAAAAGTCATTGCCGCCATCAAACGCTTCAGTTTCATGCCTTACTCCTAGCAGATAGGGTGTGTTAAGTCGGGGCCAAGTATCAGCAGGCCGTGTGAACACTCTATGGCTGAAATATGACAATTGGATGAAAGGCCAGCATCCGGGTTTTTTCTGGATGATTGGTGGTGCCCCCATTCGCGAGCAGGCTCGCTCCCACAGTTGAAATGCATACCAAATGTGGGAGCGAGCCTGCTCGCGAAGGCACCGGCACTATTGGAGATTGCGCATCAGCGCCCCTTCTTCCACAGCCACGCCCCCACCAGAATCCCCATCGCGCACAGCACCGCCACGTAGTAGGCCGGCCCCATCGCGCTTTCTTTGAGCAGCAGACTCACGACCATCGGCGTCAACCCGCCAAAGATCGCGTATGCCACGTTGTACGAAAACGACAAGCCGCTGAAACGCACTACCGGCGGGAACGCTTTAACCATCACATACGGCACCGCACCGATGGTACCGACCAGAAAACCGGTCAGCGCGTACAGCGGGAACAGCCAGTTCGGGTGATCGGCCAGGCTGTGATAGAAGGTCCACGAGCTGGCCAGCAGGCCCAGGCAACCGAACACGAAAACGCGACCGGCACCGAAACGATCCGCCAATGCGCCGGAAATGATGCAGCCGAAGCTCAGGAACACAATGGCCAGGCTGTTCGATTGCAGCGACTCGGTCGGCGAGAAGTGGTAGACCGTTTGCAGGACGGTCGGGGTCATCAGAATGACCACGACGATGCCGGCAGAGAGCAGCCAGGTCAGCAGCATCGAGATCGCAATCGCCCCGCGATGATCACGCAGCACCGCGCGCAGTGGTACTTCTTCAGCCAGTGCCTTGCGCTGTTGCAGTTCGGCGAACACCGGGGTTTCGTGCAGCCAGCGACGCAAATACACCGAGAACAGACCGAACACGCCACCGAGCAGGAACGGAATCCGCCAGGCGTAATCGGAGACTTCCACTGGCGTATAAATGCTGTTGATCGCCGTGGCAACCAGCGAGCCGAGCAGGATGCCGGCGGTCAGGCCGCTGGTGAGGGTGCCGCAGGCGTAGCCCATGTGCTTGTGCGGTACGTGTTCGGAAACGAAGACCCACGCCCCCGGCACTTCACCGCCAATCGCTGCGCCCTGAATCACGCGCATCAATAGCAGCAGGATCGGCGCCCACAGGCCGATCTGTGCGTAAGTCGGCAGCAGCCCCATGATCAGGGTCGGCACGGCCATCATGAAAATGCTCAGGGTGAACATCTTCTTGCGCCCCAGCAGGTCGCCGAAGTGCGCCATGACGATGCCACCCAACGGACGGGCCAGATAGCCTGCAGCAAAGATGCCGAACGTCTGCATCAGGCGCAGCCACTCGGGCATGTCGGCCGGGAAGAACAGCTTGCCGACCACGGTGGCGAAGAAGACGAAGATGATGAAATCGTAGAATTCCAGCGCGCCGCCAAGGGCGGACAGCGACAGAGTCTTGTAGTCATTGCGGGTCAACGGTCGTGCGGGTTGCTCGGGCTGCGCGAGGCTCGAAGGCGCTGTGGTCATGGCAAGGGCTTCTCTTATAGTCGGATCTGCGACTCCAACAACGCTGGCTGGAGCTTTGGCAGGTTGGGCACCATAGCAAATTGTTCGAAAAGGCACATAGAGGCGCGAATTTGACGGTCGAAATGAGAACCGGATGGTCGTCGTGGAGTCTACCGACCGATATACTCGCAACCTGCTGCGGTTTGTAAGGGGTTGCTGTGCGAAAACGTCGTTGGTCGCCTTAGCGCGAGGAACCAGCCGGTTTCGCAGAGTTTCCCTCTCAGGCGCCTTATGGAAAACGTGACGAACGTAGTATGTTCGGTGCTGAATCGTTTTTCCTGAAGACGGCTACCACCAGCAATACCAACGAAGAGTCACGGGTCAGAGGCACCCCCGGCATGATAGAGCTCGAACAAGAAGATCCGATCCCGCAAGGCGACCTGGCCCTGCAAATCACTGCACTACCACGTGAAACCAACGGCTTTGGCGATATCTTCGGCGGCTGGCTGGTCGCGCAGATGGATTTGGCCGGCACTGCAATGGCCAGCCGTGTCGCTGGCGGCCGTGTCGCCACCGTCGCGATTGATCGTATGGCATTCCTCGTTCCGGTCGCGGTCGGCGCGCAATTGTCCTTTTATACCCAGACCCTCGAAATCGGCCGCAGCTCGATCCAGATGATGGTCGAAGTGTGGAGCGACGACCCCCTGTCCAGCGAGTGGCGTAAAGTGACCGAAGCGGTCTTTGTCTTCGTCGCCATCGACGGCAGCGGTCGCACTCGCTCGGTGCCACCACGCGCGCGTTAAACATTGCCGCCGTTTCGCGGTCGATAATCGTCCCAAGTGTCTGATCGAGAGTTGTCCCATGAACACGCCCAACGTTGAAGCGGTGAAACTGGATGAACTGAACTGCTGGCGCATCCGCCACGGTCAGGCCGAAGTGCTGGTCGCCCAGCAAGGCGCGCACATCCTCAGTTATCAGATTGACGGCCAGCCGCCGATCATCTGGCTCAACGACAAGGCAGAGTTCAAGACGGGTAAAAGCATCCGCGCCGGCGTGCCGGTGTGCTGGCCGTGGTTCGGCAAGTTCGAACGCAACCCGCAGGGCGTGCAGGCCATGTACGCCGGTGAGCAACCGGCACCCGCACACGGTCTGGTGCGGGCAATGGACTGGGAGCTGGGCGGCATCGAATCAGAGGCTGGCGGCGTCAAGGTCGAATTCAAGCTGCCTTGTCCCGAAGGCGGCCTGCCGGGCTGGCCGCATCAGGTTGACCTGACCCTGACCCTGCATTTGTCCGAACAACTGAGCTTCAGCCTGACCAGCCATAACCGTGGCAGTGACACCGTCAGCCTGAGTCAGGCGCTACACACGTATTTCGCGGTCAGTGATGTGCGCAATGTGCACGTCGACGGTGTAGATGGTTTGAATTACATCGAGACGCTGGATGACTGGAAAACCAACAGTCAGCAAGGCGACTTGCAGTTTGCCGGCGAAACCGACCGCATCTACCTCGATGCGCCGCCTCAACTGAGCATTGTCGATCCGGCGTGGGAGCGACGCATTGTGCTGACCGCTACCGGCTCACGCACGGCGGTGATCTGGAACCCGTGGATCGACCGCGCCGCAGCGCTGGCCGACATGGACAACGATGGCTGGCAGCGCATGTTGTGCATCGAAACGGCGAATGTGATGGACGACATCGTCAAGCTGGCACCGGGTGCGAGCCATACCATGGGTGTCAGTGTCGCCAGCAAACCGCTCTAAAAATGTGGGAGGGGGCTTGCTCCCGAAAGCGATATGTCCGTCGACAACTCCATTGACTGACACACCGCCTTCGGGAGCAAGCCCCCTCCCACATGTGTTGTGTACAACGCTTAGAGATCGGACTCCTGCACCACCCGCACCTTGTCCGCGTCCAGCGCATACGCCGCGTCGGCCAGATCATTGCTGACCTTCTCGACCTTCAGCGTGCCGGTCACCCACAGCGGCGTATAGATGTCATCGAGCTTCAAACCTTTCGGATAACGCACCAGTACCAGCTGATTCGGTGGCGGTGGCGGTACGTGGATGCACGCGCCCGGATATGGCACGAGGAAGAACAGTGTGCTGCGGCCCTTGGCATCGGATTCCAGCGGCACCGGGTAACCCCCGATGCGGATGTGCCTGTCGTTCATCGATGCCACGGTTTTGGTCGAATACATCACCGCCGGCAGACCTTTGGCCTGTTTCATCCCGCCCTTCTCGGTGAAGGTGCCGGTCGCTTCCGGGGAGTTGTGATCGATTTCAGGCATGGCCTCAAGGGCCTTTTGATCCGACTTGGGCATCAGTTCGAGCCAGTCGGTTTCCGGCAGTTCGCCGGCGTGGGCCAAACCGCTGCCCAGGAAAAGGAGAGTCAACAGAAGACGGCGCATGAAGGTGCTCGGTATAGAAAGGAAGGAACATTGAATCGCCGAGCATTCTAGCCCTCCCCGCCGCGTTGACAGAGAGGACTTTGTCGCTTTGGATCAGTTCTTTTTGATCAGGCCGTAGATCACCAGCAACACGATTGCGCCGACCAGCGCGCCGATGAAGCCTGCGCCCTCGCCTGCGTGATAGATGCCCAAAGCCTGGCCGCCGTAAGTGGCCGCCAGCGAACCGCCGATACCGAGCAGGATGGTCATGATCCAGCCCATGCTGTCATCGCCCGGTTTCAGAAACCGCGCCAGCAGGCCGACGATCAAGCCGATAAAGATGGTTCCGATAATTCCCATGGCATTTCCCTCTGAATAGTAGATATGCGAAAGCCTAGTCAGACTTTGGCATCCTGCCATGAGAGAACGGCGGCCCCTGAATGGTTCCGCCGCCGCCACATGAAACTGCCGTTACTCGGCGATCAGCGCTTCGACCTTGAGGATCTGCGCTTCAAGCGTGGCCATGTCGGCGCAGCGCAGGTTGGCGTGGCCGACCTTGCGCCCGGCCTTGAAAGCCTTGCCGTAGTGATGCAGATGGCAATCGTCGATCGCGAGGACTTTCTCTACCGGCGGCACGACACCGATGAAGTTGAGCATCGCGCTCTCGCCGACCTTGGCCGTCGAACCCAGCGGCAGGCCGGCAACGGCGCGCAGATGGTTTTCAAACTGGCTGCACTCGGCGCCTTCGGTGGTCCAGTGCCCGGAGTTGTGCACGCGCGGAGCGATTTCGTTGGCTTTCAGGCCGCCGTCGACTTCGAAGAACTCGAACGCCATGACGCCAACGTAGTCGAGTTGCTTGAGCACCCGACTCGAGTAGTCTTCGGCCAATGCCTGCAACGGGTGATCGGTGCTGGCCACCGACAGCTTGAGGATGCCGCTGTCATGGGTGTTGTGCACCAGCGGGTAAAACTTCGTTTCACCATCTCGAGCACGCACGGCGATCAGCGAGACTTCACCGGTGAACGGCACGAAACCTTCCAGCAGGCAGGACACGCTGCCCAGTTCGGCGAAGGTGCCGACCACGTCTTCCGGCTTGCGCAGGACTTTCTGGCCCTTGCCGTCGTAACCCAGGGTGCGGGTTTTCAGCACGGCCGGCAGACCGATGGAAGCGACCGCAGCGTCCAGATCGGCCTGCGACTGAATGTCAGCGAAGGCCGGAGTCGGGATGCCCAGGTCCTTGAACATGCTCTTTTCGAACCAGCGATCACGGGCGATGCGCAGGGCTTCGGCGCTCGGGTAGACCGGCACGAATTGCGAGAGGAACGCCACGGTTTCGGCCGGGACGCTTTCGAATTCGAAGGTCACCAGATCGACTTCATCGGCGAGCTGGCGCAGATGATCCTGATCGCCGTAATCGGCCCGCAGGTGTTCGCCCAGCGCGGCCGCACAGGCGTCCGGCGCAGGGTCGAGGAAAGCGAAGTTCATGCCCAGCGGAGTGCCCGCCAGGGCCAACATGCGACCCAACTGGCCGCCACCGATTACACCGATCTTCATCTCAACAACCTCAGGCAATACGTGGGTCTGGATTGTCCAGGACGCTGTCTGTCTGCTCGGCACGGAAGGTTTTCAGTACCGCATGGAACTGTGGATGCTTGGCGCCGAGGATGCTCGCCGAGAGCAAGGCTGCATTGATTGCGCCGGCCTTGCCGATGGCCAGGGTGGCAACCGGAATGCCCGCCGGCATCTGCACGATCGACAGCAGCGAATCGACGCCCGAGAGCATGGCCGACTGCACCGGCACGCCCAGCACCGGCAGGTGGGTCTTGGCCGCACACATGCCTGGCAGGTGAGCTGCGCCACCGGCACCGGCGATAATCACCTCGATGCCGCGGCCTTCAGCCTCTTCGGCGTACTGGAACAGCAGATCCGGGGTCCGGTGAGCAGAAACCACCTTGACCTCGTAAGGGATGCCGAGCTTTTCCAGCATATCGGCGGTGTGGCTAAGGGTGGACCAATCGGACTTGGAGCCCATGATCACGCCAACCAGTGCACTCATCGTCGCGCCTCTTCTCTCTGGAGCGCCCGCAGGCGCGTCATAAAACAACAAGCCACGCAGGTTGCGTGGCTTGATTGTGCGAAAAATGGCCGGACGTACCGGCCGAAGGCCGCGCAGTATACCGCAAAGAAAGCAATAAACAGCCCCCCGCACGACCATCTGTCATCTGCCGCAAAAGCCCGGTTTTATTGACTTGAAGGTCAGCGACAGAACACCGCAACCCCCCTGTAGGAGCGAGCTTGCTCGCGAAGAGGGAGTGTCAGGCAACATTGATGTTGTCTGGCACACCGCTTTCGCGAGCAAGCTCGCTCCCACAGGGCTGCGGGTGGGTTCAAGAGTTTTGGGCAGCGCCGCCTTCAAGCTTGCGCCACAGCAGGCGCACGTTGGCTTTGCGCACCAGCGCGCAGCGGTATAAGCGGATCTCCAGCGGCACGTGCCACTGCGGGCCGCCGCACACCACCAGTTCGCCGCGAGCCAGTTCGGCGCGCACACTCAACTGCGGCACCCAGGCGATGCCCAGTCCTTCCAGCGCCATGCTCTTCAGGCTGTCGGCCATCGCCGTTTCGTAGATCGTGGTGAAACGCAGCTGACGCTGACGCAGCAAGCCATTCACCGAACGCCCAAGAAACGCGCCTGCGCTATACGCCAGCAACGGCACACTCGCATCGCCTTCCAGATCGAACAATGGCTTGCCCTCGGCATCCGCCGCACACACCGGCAACATCTCGGTCTGGCCCAGATGCAGCGACGGGAAGATCTCCGGGTCCATCTGCATCGCCGCGTCCGGGTCATAGAACGCCAGCATCAAGTCACAACCGCCTTCGCGCAGCGCATGCACCGCATCGCCGACGTTGGTCGCGACCAGCCGTGTGGCGATGTTCAGCCCTTCATTGCGCAACTGGGCAATCCAGCGCGGGAAGAAACCCAGCGCCAGCGAGTGAGCCGCCGCCACCTGCATCACTTCGCCCTGCCCACCCTCCAGATGATGCAGATGGCGCAGCACTTCGCCGAGTTGTTCGACCACGGTGCGCGCGGTCACCAGAAAGAGTTGCCCCGCCGCCGTCAGTTCGACGGGCGTGCGCGAGCGATTGACCAATGTCAGTCCCAGCGCCGCTTCAAGGCTGCGGATACGCCGACTGAACGCCGGCTGAGTCACAAAGCGTCGCTCGGCTGCTTGCGAAAAGCTGCGGGTGGCGGCCAGAGCACTGAAGTCCTCGAGCCATTTGCTTTCCAGATTCATCACGTCCTCCCGGACACGCACCAAAACAGGTCACACGTCTGCCGCACACGCGGCGTCACACGGGCATTATGCCGAATGTGCATAGGGCAGTGCTTAACAGCATTGGCCCAAAATCCCCCACAAGCCTAGCATTCGCAGCGTTCCGGCATAGACCGGGTCCATATCGAGATGATTTCTATCATGTCCTCCGCTGCATCTTTCCGCACAGAAAACGACCTGCTTGGCGCCCTCGAAGTACCGGCTCAAGCGTATTACGGCATCCAGACCCTGCGAGCGGTGAACAACTTCCGTCTCTCCGGCGTTCCGATTTCGCATTACCCGAAACTGGTTGTCGGCCTGGCGATGGTCAAACAGGCCGCCGCTGACGCCAACCGCGAGCTGGGTCACCTGAGCGAAGCCAAGCACGCTGCCATCAGCGAAGCCTGTGCGCGATTGATCCGCGGCGACTTCCACGAAGAGTTCGTGGTCGACATGATTCAAGGTGGCGCCGGTACTTCCACCAACATGAACGCCAACGAAGTGATCGCCAACATTGCGCTCGAAGCAATGGGTCACCAGAAAGGCGAGTACCAGTACCTGCACCCGAACGACGACGTCAACATGGCGCAGTCGACCAACGACGCCTACCCGACGGCAATCCGTCTGGGCCTGTTGCTCGGTCACGACACCCTGCTGGCCAGCCTCGACAGCCTGATTCAGGCATTCGCGGCCAAGGGCAAAGAATTCGATCACGTCCTGAAAATGGGCCGGACCCAGCTGCAAGACGCCGTGCCGATGACCCTGGGTCAGGAATTCCGTGCTTTCGCCACCACCATGGGCGAAGACCTGGCCCGTCTGAAGACGCTGGCCCCGGAACTGCTGACTGAAGTGAACCTGGGTGGCACCGCCATCGGTACCGGCATCAACGCCGACCCGCGCTATCAAGCGCTGGCGGTACAGCGTCTGGCGCTGATCAGCGGTCAACCGGTGGTTCCAGCCGCCGACCTGATCGAAGCGACTTCCGACATGGGTGCCTTCGTGCTGTTCTCCGGCATGCTCAAGCGCACCGCGGTCAAGCTGTCGAAGATCTGCAACGACCTGCGCCTGCTGTCCAGCGGCCCACGCACCGGCATCAACGAAATCAACCTGCCAGCGCGTCAGCCAGGCAGCTCGATCATGCCCGGCAAGGTCAACCCGGTCATCCCGGAAGCCGTGAACCAGGTGGCGTTCCAGGTCATCGGTAACGATCTGGCGCTGACCATGGCAGCCGAGGGCGGCCAACTGCAGTTGAACGTGATGGAGCCGCTGATCGCTTTCAAGATCTTCGACTCGATCCGCCTGCTGCAACGCGCCATGGACATGCTGCGCGAGCACTGCATCGTCGGCATCACCGCCAACGAAGCGCGCTGCCGTGAACTGGTCGAGCACTCGATTGGTCTGGTTACCGCCCTGAACCCGTACATCGGCTACAAAAACGCCACCCGCATCGCCGGTCTCGCTCTGGAAAGCGGCCGCGGCGTGCTGGAACTGGTGCGCGAAGAAGGCCTGCTCGACGAAGCCATGCTCGCCGACATCCTGCGCCCGGAAAACATGATTGCTCCGCGTCTGGTTCCGCTCAAAGCCTGAACCGACACGTAACTGTTAGCACCGCTCACCAGGTCGAGGGACTAGACACCTCTCACCTTTTGAGGGCTTGGGGATTTAGTCCCCAGGCCCTTTTTTTTAACTTTCTGATCCTGAGACCCGTATGTCCGGAAACTGCTTTATATGGGAGCGGGCTTGCTCGCTAACGCGTCGCGTCAGTCAGCATCAATGAACCTGACACACCGCTTTCGCGAGCAAGCCCGCTCCCACAAAAGAGCAGTTTCTGTACAAGCCCGGCGCCGGTAACGCCGGGTGCTTCAAAGCCTCGTTTCGTCGCTTGCACCACGACTGTGCAGACGGGCGCGCCACTGATCGGTATAGTGCCGCCCCTCTTCGCATGAGCGGTCGTCGGTAACGAGGCCACAACCCATGTGAAACCCGAACTAATAACAAACCCGCGAAATGGAAACGGGACGAAACCTTCGCCTCACCTGTGGTGCCGTGTGCACACCGGTGTAACACGATGTTTCTTCCATCCAGCATTTGCTTACACAATAAACAGCGAGGAAAAATCCATGCTCGAAGTCATTAACGACTTCCTCTCAGGGAAAGTACTGATCGTGCTCATTGTCGGGCTCGGTAGCTACTTCACGATTCGCTCGCGTTTCGTTCAACTGCGTCATTTCTTCCACATGTTCGCGGTGTTCCGCGACAGCCTCAAAGGCAGCGCCGGGCAACTCAGCTCGTTCCAGGCCCTGATGCTCAGCCTCGCCGGCCGTGTCGGTGCAGGCAACATCGCCGGTGTCGGCATCGCCGTGACCCTCGGTGGTCCGGGCGCGGTGTTCTGGATGTGGGTGACCGCTCTGGTCGGCATGTCCAGCAGCTTCTTCGAATGCACCCTGGCTCAGGTCTACAAGCGCGCCGATGGCGACGGCCTGTACCGTGGCGGCCCGGCCTACTACATCCAGCACGGCCTGAAGCTCAAAGGCATGGCGGTGGTTTTCTCGATCCTGCTGCTGGTCACCTACGGCTTCGCCTTCATCGGCCTGCAGTCCTACACCGTGACCCACTCGCTGCAGAACGCCTTTGCCTTCGACCCACAACACACTGGCATCGTCCTGGCCGTGCTGCTGGCGATCACCTTCATCGGCGGCATCAAGCGCATCGCCTCGGTGTCCGACCTGCTGGTACCGATCAAGACCCTGGCCTATATCGGCGTGACCCTGTACGTGATCGGCACCCAGATCGAACACGTGCCCGCCATGCTGGAGACCATCTTCAAGAGCGCCTTCGGCCTCGATCCGGCCTTCGGTGGCCTGCTCGGCAGCGCCATCGTCATGGGCGTGAAGCGTGGCGTGTTCGCCAACGAGGCGGGCCTGGGCAGTGCGCCGAACGTTGCCGCCGTGGCTGCGGTGAAGCACCCGGGCGCGCAGGGCGTGGTTCAGGCCTTCAGCGTGTTCCTCGACACCTTCCTGATCTGCACCTGCACCGCGCTGCTGATCCTGCTCTCGGGCTTCTACACCCCGGGCTTCGAAGGTGACGGTATCGTCCTGACCCAGAACTCGCTGGCCGCCGTGGTCGGTGACTGGGGTCGCATGTTCGTCAGCGTCGCGCTGTCGCTGTTCGTCTTCACCTGCATCCTCTACAACTACTACCTGGGCGAAAACAGCCTGCAGTTCCTCACCCGCAACCGCGCCGCGCTGATGGTGTTCCGCGGCCTGGTGCTGGCGCTGGTGGTCTGGGGCTCGATGCAGGACCTGTCGACCGTGTTCGCTTTTGCCGACATCACCATGACCTGCCTGGCCTTCGTCAACCTCGTGGCCCTGGCCATGCTGTTCAAGGTCGGCATGCGTGTGATGCGTGACTACGACGCGCAACGCCGCGCCGGCGTCAAACAGCCCGTGTTCGACTCCAGCAAATTTACCGATCTGGACCTGGACCTGAAGGCCTGGCCGACCAACCCGTCTGCGGCTCCCGGCAAGACCGAAGCCGAGCCGCAAGGCGTACCTGCAGCGCAACGCTGACAGGTAAATGACGGACGCATCCCCTGCGCCCGTCAGTTATTGTGATGCAATAACCTGTAGGAGTGAGCCTGCTCGCTCCCACAGGAACTCATCGTTTCGGAGAATCCTATGAACCCTTCGACTTATCCCGCCGCCCAACACGTCATGGTGCTCTACACCGGTGGCACCATCGGCATGCAGGCCAGCGCAAATGGTCTGGCCCCGGCGTCCGGTTTCGAAGCGCGGATGCGTGACTATCTGCACAGCCAGCCTGAGTTGGTGGTGCCGCAGTGGCGCTTTCGCGAGATGTCGCCGCTGATCGACAGCGCCAACATGACCCCGACCTATTGGCAGCAACTGCGCGAAGCGGTGGTCGATGCCGTTGACGTGCAAGGCTGCGACAGCGTGCTGATCCTGCACGGCACCGACACCCTGGCCTACAGCGCCGCGGCGATGAGCTTCCAGTTGCTCGGCCTGCATGCACGGGTATGCTTCACCGGCTCCATGTTGCCAGCGGGCGTCACCGACAGCGATGCCTGGGAGAACCTCAGTGGCGCACTGGTTGCCCTCGGCCAAGGTCTGGCGCCGGGCGTGCACCTGTACTTCCACGGCGAACTGCTGGCGCCGACCCGCTGCGCGAAAGTGCGCAGCTTCGGGCGTCATCCATTCAAGCGCCTGGAACGTCAGGGTGGCGGGGTAAAAGCCCCTTCGATTCCTGCGGCGTTAAGCTACAACCAGCCCAGGCAACTGGCCAAGGTTGCCGTGCTGCCGCTGTTCCCGGGCATCAGCGCGGAAGTCCTCGACGGTCTGCTCGACAGCGGCATTCAGGGTCTGGTGCTGGAGTGCTACGGCAGCGGCACCGGGCCGAGTGACAACCCGACGTTTCTCGCCAGCCTTGGCCGTGCGAGAGACAACGGTGTGGTGGTGGTCGCGGTCACGCAGTGCCATGAAGGTGGGGTTGAGCTGGATGTGTATGAAGCGGGCAGCCGTTTGCGTGAAGTTGGCGTTTTGTCTGGCGGTGGTATGACGCGCGAGGCGGCGTTCGGCAAGCTTCATGGACTGCTTGGTGCAGGGCTTGAAACGCAGGAAGTGCGCCGACTCATCGAACTTGACCTTTGCGGTGAACGCCTCTGATCAGCGTTGGCAACATAATCAAACCTTCCTGCAAACCTGTTTGCAGGAAGGTTTGAACGATCAACTCAATGTCACTGAAAATTGTCCGCTGGAAAGTCTGGAGTCCCCTTCCCGTCCACCATCAATGTCATCCAGCAACCCTTCGATTTTCTTGCTGCCCTCTTGCCACTCGACACGAATCCAGCCACTTGCTGCCAACCACTCTTGTGTAGAGTTCTGGAATAAGAAGTAGACTGGTACACCCGGTGCGGTGAAGTTCACTTTCTGACTCAAGAGGGACTTGTTAATAACCAGATAAATGAAGTGATTAAGGTTCGGATTCCCACCACGCATATCGAATTCCATAACAACTTCATTTGCGCGCACCTCGGCGCGGCTAACCGGATACGTCTGCTCGACTTCATCTACTTTAACTTTGATTTGACCCTCAGCTGCCATTTTGATCCCTTTGAAAAATTCCGCCGTATATTTTTCAGAATTTGAACGACTCATATAAATCTCCTTTCTAACTCATCAATTAAAGTTCATATCCTCTCAGCGAGAAGCGCAATGGCAACTTAGTCCCGACTCAACCCCCTGTAAAAAAATAATCGTGATAAACATATACGACGAGCGGCAAGAAAATCGTTAAAAAACCTGTAATTTCTGACAGTAGACGTCAACCGGCTTCAACTTTAAAATTGGCATACACAACGCTTTATAAAGTTTCCAAAAAACCAACTAAAGATAATCAAACAAATGACTTATTAAAAACAGCCTCCTGTTTGCTATTGAAAATTTTGTCATTATTTAATCTTCAATTCATCAATCGAGGTGAACGGCACATAAATTGCTGAGATTTACCGTCCATGGCCGGAAACTTTTTATGTTGCACTCTCACCTCACCACCCTCAATGCGGTCTCGCTGATCCTCAACACCTTCAAGGCCGAAGGCCTGTCGAGCGAGGCGCTGCTGGCCGGCAGCGGCATCAGTGCAGCGGATCTGAACCGCGCCGACACGCGCATCACCACCAATCAGGAAATGCAGGTCTGCGCCAACGCGGTCGCGCTCAAGCACGATATCGGTCTGGAACTGGGCCGGCGCATGCACGTTTCCTGCTACGGCATCCTCGGTTACGCCCTGCTGACCTGTGCCACCTTCGGTGACGCTTTGCGCCTGGCGATTCGCTATCCAGCGCTGTTGGGAACACTTTTCGAGCTAAGCCTGGAAGAGGATGGTGAGCGCGTCTGGTTCGTCGCGGCGGATTATCGCGAGAGCCCGGCGATGGCGGCGTTCAATGCCGAGTTCTGCCTGGTCTCGCTGAAAGTGATTTGCGATGACTTGCTCGGGCATCCGCTGCCATTGCTTGCCACGCGGTTCGAACACTCAGCGCCGGATTACCGCGACAGCTATGCCGAGCACTTCAACTCGCCGCTGCACTTCTGCGCCAAAGACAACGCATTTGCCTTTGATCGACATTGGCTCGATCAGCCGCTGCCGTTGGCGGATGCCATCACCCATCAAGCCATGGCCGAGCGCTGCCGCAAACAGAACCTGGAATTCACCGGGCGCCAGGCCTGGCTCGGGCGAATCCGCCAATTGCTCAGCGCTCAACTGAATGCCGCACCGGGACTGGAAGGACTGGCGCAGCAGATGAACTGCTCACCGCGCACCTTGCGTCGGCATCTCAAGGACATGGGCAGCAGTTATCAGGAACTGCTCGATGAGCTGCGTTTCGAGCGCGCCAAGCAGATGCTGTGTGAGGATCAACTGCCGATCTATCGCATTGCCGAAACCCTTGGATTCAGCGAGACCGCGAGTTTCCGCCATGCGTTCGTGCGCTGGAGTGGCGTAGCACCGAGCCAGTTCAGACCGCACTGAAAATCAGATGCGCAAGCACGGCGCCTCCCACAACGGTTTTGTATTTCATCCCCGAATCGGCGTCATCGAGGGGCGAATTTCGGTCAGAGTTTTTGGCCACATCAATCCCCTTTTGGCCTTTCCTGCCGTTTTCCGATTCGCTTCACGCCGCAACACTGGGGGCAACCGAATCAGCCCTGCGGAGAACAACAAATGCTGACGATCTACTCAGACGATCACCACCTGCACCATGGCCGCTGCGAACTCATCGATGGCCAGCTCAAGCCGTGCTTCGAAATGCCGTCGCGTGCCGACCACGTCTTGCAGCGCGTAAAAAACCAGAACCTGGGCGCGGTCGAAGAACCAGCGGATTTCGGTCTGGAGCCCATCGCTCGCATCCACAGCCGCGACTACCTCGACTTCTTCAAGGGCGCATGGGATCGCTGGACTGAATTCAACACCGACGGCGACTTGCTGCCCTACACCTGGCCGGCGCGCACGTTGCGTGCGATCAAACCGACCAGCCTGCACGGTCAGCTCGGCTATTACAGCTTCGACGGCGGTGCACCGATCACCGCCGGCACCTGGCAAGCCGCCTACAGCGCCGCGCAAGTTGCCCTCACCGCCCAAGCGGAAATCCAGCGCGGCGCCCGTGCGGCCTTCGCCCTGTGCCGTCCACCGGGCCACCACGCCGCCAGCGATTTGATGGGCGGTTATTGCTATCTCAACAACGCCGCCATTGCCGCGCAGGCGTTCCTCGATCAGGGCCACAAGAGGGTCGCGATCCTCGACGTCGACTATCACCACGGCAACGGCACGCAGTCGATTTTCTACGAGCGCAGTGACGTGCTGTTCACCTCGATCCACGGTCATCCGGAAGCAGAATTCCCGTTCTTCCTCGGCTATGACGATGAGCGCGGCGAAGGTGCCGGTGAAGGCTTCAATTTCAACTATCCGCTGCCGGCCGGCTCCGGTTGGGATGTGTGGAGCGCGGCGCTGGATCAAGCCTGCGACGAGATCGACCGCTATGGCGCCGATATCATTGTCGTCTCGCTTGGCGTCGACACCTTCAAGGACGATCCGATCTCGCAGTTCAAACTCGACAGCCCGGATTACCTGGCGATGGGCAAGCGTATTGCCGCCCTCGGCAAGCCGACGCTGTTCGTCATGGAAGGCGGTTACGCCGTGGAAGAAATCGGCATCAACGCGGTGAACGTGCTGGAAGGTTTTGAGCAATGAAAACCCTCAAGCACGTTATCGCGCCAGTCCTGTGCGCTGCGCTCCTGAGCACTGCCGCGCATGCTGAAGAACGCACCCTGCGCGTCTACAACTGGTTCGATTACATCACGCCCAAGGCACTGGAAGACTTCAAGGCGCAGAACGCCCAGACCAAACTGGTCTACGACATCTTCGACACCAACGAAGCGCTGGAGGCCAAGCTTCTCACCGGCAACTCCGGCTACGACGTGGTGGTGCCGTCCAACGTGTTCCTCGCCAAGCAGATCGAGGCCGGGGTATTCCAGCCGCTGGACCGCAGCAAGCTGCCGAACTGGAACCACCTCGATCCGAAACTGATGAAGCTGATCGAAGCCAACGACCCGGGCAATAAATTCGCCGTGCCGTACATGTACGGCACCATTCTGATCGGCTTCAACCCGGCCAAGGTGAAAGCGGCGCTGGGCGACAACGCGCCGATTGATAGCTGGGATCTGATCTTCAAGGAAGAGAACATCAGCAAGCTCAAGCAGTGCGGCGTCGCCCTGCTCGATTCGCCGTCGGAGATTCTGCCACTGGCCCTGCAGCACCTCGGCCTCGATCCGAACAGCAAGAACCCGGCGGATTACGCCAAGGCTGAAACGCTGTTGATGAAGATCCGCCCCTACGTGACTTACTTCCATTCGTCCAAGTATATGGCCGACATTGCCAACGGCGACATCTGCGTGGCGGTCGGTTATTCCGGCAGCTTCTCGCAAGCGGCCAACCGCGCCAAGGAAGCCAGGAACGGCGTGGTGGTCGACATGCGTCTGCCCAAGGAAGGCGCGCCGATCTGGTTCGACATGCTCGCCATGCCCAAAGGCGCGAAAAACACCGAAGACGCCTACACCTTCATCAACTACCTGCTGCAACCCCAGGTGATCGCCCCGGTCAGCGATTTTGTCGGCTATCCGAACCCGAACAAGGACGCCACCGGCCTGGTCGATCCGGCGATCCGCAACAACCCCAACCTGTACCCGACCGATGCGGCGATGAGTACGCTCTATACCCTGCAACCGCTGCCACGGGATGCCGAGCGGGCACGCACCCGGGCCTGGACCAGGATCAAGTCCGGCACCTGACCCGCACTTTCGCCCTCTCAAAGACCTGCCTGCGTGCAGGTCTTTTTTTGCCCGCGATATCTATATACCGCCACGCCGACCCTGATCGTCACTAACGTGCAACGGAACGCGCACCGAACGCCCGACGGTGCCGACGCCCACCTCACAGGAAGTGACCATGAGCGAAGATTCCAGCACCGCCGCCGACCTCGACCTCGACCTCGACCTCTCCAATGATCAGGACAATTTGCTCACCCAATTGGTGGCCGGCCCGTCGATCCGCGAAGTCGCCACGCAGGCATTACTGCCGGCACTGAAAAGCCTTTATCCGCAACTCGATATCGATCCGCGCCTGGCGCTGGTGGTGACGCCCACCTGGCGCGTTGACGAAGAGCACGTCCACCCCGGACCGGTCCACTATGAATCACTCACCGATGCCTTGGTCCGTCATGGCGTGACGTCGAGCACGGTGCGTTATTTCGATGGTGAGCACTACCTCACCCAGGACCTCGCCGCGCCCGTCACGGTGCAGATGCCTGTCAGCATCGAGGCCATCGGGCAGTTGCTCAACGAACTGGCGCCGTTGCTGTTTTTTGCCTTTGAAGAACAGCAGATCGGTTACTGGAATCAGCTTGTGATGCCCTCGACACCGCGCTGGAAACAGTTATCCAACTCCCTGCGCGATTGCTGGAACGTCGACGCCGGGCCGGACTGGAGCAGTGACGAGGTCAGCATGGCCCGCCACCTGTTCGCCCACCCGGAAAAAGACGCGCGCGCGACAGCCGACCGCTATCAATCACGCGCCTGCCTGATCGACCTCGACTACGTTCGCGAAGAGGGCGTTACGAGCCACTTCAACACCCTCGACATGGCCGTGCTGATCGGAACCGCAGGCGCGCGTACCGTAATCATCTCGCACACCGTGACCGCTGGCTTTGAGCGCCACGACACGCTGTCGGCGCTCGGCGAATCGCTGGCGAGGTATACCGATGGAAAGAAACCCGGCAACGCTCTGCAATGGCGACTGATCGAACCCGACGGCAATTACTTCGATCATCTGGCCTGCAGCCTGGTTGCCCTGCAAGCCGACGCCATCGGCGCACTGGCCAAGGACAGCGATGCCGCAACGCGCGATCCGGCCCCGCATATCAGCCAGGCCAACATCGAACTCGACCCCACGGACAAAAAGGCCTCTTCGCAATTCAACCGGGTCGAGCAGAGTCTGCCGGACTGGATGATCGACGCCTCGCCCGCCGACCTCACCGCATACAGCCGTCACTTGATGGACCTGGCGACCGTGCGCACGCAAAGCAAGGGCCAATCGTTTGAGGACGGCATCAAGCCGATCCGCGAGTTCGCCCTGGACAGCCTGCGCGAAGCCATGCTCAAACAACACGCGGACGCGACGACAGTGAATCTGGCGGACATCGAAATCGAAGTCGACAGCGTCGTGGTCTGGGGCACCTTCGTGCCGCTGATGGAGCCGGAGCGCACCACGCTGAGCCTGGTCGACCTGGCGCTGCAAAACCTGATCGCCGAGCCGCTGGGTAACAAGATCGTGCGCAGCAAAAGCAAGGCCACGCTGCCGTCGTGGATGACGGTGACTTTTCTGGAAGCGTTGATCGTCAGCGTCGACATTGGCAAAACCTACCCGGCGCTGATCAAGAACAAACTGCTCGACGATCCTGCGCAAAGCCTGCGCCGGCAGACGTTGTTTACCCGTCACTTGCGCGTGGAGCTACCGCTGCTGGCCTTGCAGCAAAAGATTCAAGGCAAGTACGGGATCGACGAGTTGGGCTACCGCTATGTCGCTGCGGTGGTTCAGCCGCTCGAGGCCAATCGCTGGGTCGATGGTCAGGAAATCGTCATCCGCCCACTGGCGTTCAATCCCGGCTGGCGCCTGGTGGGTGCGCCGGATGAAGTGGCCAACATGTTCGTGATCGGCCCCCGGCAAATGGACAAAGGGCCCTGCCTGCTTTACCGGCCCCTGCTCGCTCAGCCCTTGAGCCAATACCCGACACCGACCAACCTGATCTACGCCATCAAGCACTCGGCGACGCTGCGTCAATCGGTGCTGGCCTGGTTACCCGAGAGCGTAACGAGCAACTACGCCAGCTACGCGCTCACCGGCAGCCTGCCGTCGGTCTGGTCGCTTGCGCAGTTACTGGCAGACCCGCTGACCCCGCTGCAGATGGGCGGCACGCTGGCCCTGGGCTCGCGGGTTATCGACGGCGATTATCTGGCCTTCCTGTTCAAGGCCAACACCGATGCGCTGGTCGAACTGGCGGACCGGCAATCGGTGTCCAATGCGCAAAACCGCTGGGCAACTTTCAAGCAGAGTGCCTGGATGATCTTCAACGCCGCGTTGCCTTTTCTCGGCCGCACGGTCGGTACCGTTGCCTGGATCTGGCAGGTGCTGGACGACGTGCAGCAGACCCTCGACGCTGTCGAGCGCGATGATCAACAGCAACAGTTCAGCGCCATGACCGACCTGCTGCTGATCCTCGCAATGGTGCTCGCCCATCACGCCAGTACCCGCCAGTCGCGTACCAAAGGCCTTGAGAAAAAAACCTCGGACGCCAACCAGGCCCGCCTTGAGGAAAAACCGCAGGCGCCTTTGAGCATTGTCCGCTTGCCCGATATCACCGGTGACTCGAACCCGGCGCAACACCGCACCAGCGTGCTTACCGATAGTGCCTTGAGCCTTACGCAAACGCTGGAAAGCTTCGCGATCCCCCGCCCGCCATTAATGGTTTCGCCCGACAGCACCAGTGGTCTTTACCGTCACCTGCATCGCCTCGGCACTCGCTACTACGTGCCGATTGGCGAACGCTGGTTTGAAGTGGCGGTCGATGACACGGGCGCGGTGGCAATGATCGACACTCGCCAGCAGCCTGTACGCCACGGACCTGCACTGATCAACAATACCGGCGGCCAGTGGTTCGTCGATACCCGATTACGCCTGCGTGGTGGCGGCTTGTCGGCCCGGCGCAAAGCACTGAAGCAGCAAAACCGACAACGCATCGCCGATCTCAAGCAGCATCTGGTCGAATTCGATAACGAGCGCGAAAGTGCCAAAACCGAGCTGATCGCCGCCTACCAGAAAATGAAAAGCGCCAGCGACCAGGCATCGCCAGGACTGCAGCAGGCGTTTCTCGAAATGCTCGAAACCCGCTCCCGGCAATACGATCTGCCGATGGAACAGCTCAAGGCCTTGAGTCTGCTGGACACGGTACCCAACTACCGTCAGGCCATGGTCTCGATGCTCGAAACCCAGCTGCATCTCAATCAGACATGGCTCGATCAGAAGAACCCCGCATTCGTCCAGACCCTGCGCGACACGCTGGCCCTGCTGGAGGCCGAAGAAACCAGCGTCGGCACCGGAAATCGTGCGCTGTGTGAGCAAATGGTCGACCTGACCGAAGGCGTGATCAACAAGATCGAATTTGCAAAGCTGAAGTTTCAGGCACTGGAGCGGCTGGGTCGCAGTGCCGCCGAAGTCGTTGTGCAGTACCGCCAGCGCTTGCCGGCATTCAGCGTCAACGACCTCAAGTCGCTGCAGGTTTCCCTGGCCAGCGAGGTGTGCCTCAAGGAAGGCGACAGCGCTGCACTGGGCGAGGCCCGGGCAGACTTTTCGCGCCTGCTCGACACCACCAATCTGACGATTCAGACCTCTCAGGAATTGATGCTGGAAGACACGCCCACCGCCATCGGCGAACGCGTCGAAGCCTTCGACGGATTGCTCGAACAGTTTGTCGCCATCGACCAGGCACTGGATGATTTCGCCCTCGACCACAAGGAAGCCGTGCTTGAGCAGCCGTTTCAGCATGTGCGCAAGCGCATCGGCGAATTTCAGAAAACCACTGAAGATCATCTGGCGCAGTTACTGCGCGAGCAGGTTCCGACGGAGCCCCGACCGGGCCCCTCGAAGCCTGCACGGACACCGCGCAAACGGGTGGTCAAGACACGCTTCAAAGGCACGGTCGTCGGCGAGGAACGGCCCTCGGCGCCGGGTGAGCCCGTGCTGCTGGAGGTGCGCGCGCCGATGACCGGCAAAGTCATCGCCACGTTCCATGAAAAGACGCCGGGCATGTGGGTCGAGCGCGTGCCCACCAAACCTCGCCGCCCCGCCGCCCAGCTCACGCTCGATGCGCAACTGGTCCAGGGGCAGACACTGCTCGACGAGCTGGACAATTTCATTCGGCAAACCGAGACGAGTTCGAAGAAAGCTGGCCGTATCCCGGTGGAAATCGAGGATCTGTTACGCCAGAAAGGCGAACACTGCGATCAGAGCGCCCGTGCTCTGGAACGCGCCCTGAGCAGCTCCGATACCACTGAAAGCCAGCTCCTGAGCGGCACGAAACTGAAAAGCGAACTGCAACAGGCCCGTGATCGATTGAATGCCGAGGGCTATCGACTACGGGTCGACATGATCAAACAGCAGCCGCCCACCGCCGCGCGCATCGAATGGCTACTGAGCAAGGACGAGATCGACATCGTGCCCACCGCGGGACGGCGTCGACTCAAGGGGCCGCGCCGGGATTATCTGAAGGAATACGAGATTCGTGACCGGAAGACCCGCAAGGCTCTGTGGTACGCGCACTTCCACTACGCCACGCCGGATGGGCCGGTGGAAAACTTTACCGCCGCCCATTTGAAAACCAGCGGACAACGCTTGCTCGCGGGCGCCTTCGAGGTCAGTGCAGATACGACCAACCCGCAAGTGATCGCCATTTATCGCAGCGAGATCAGTGCACAACTGGCACGCAAACTGTTTTTTTAATACCCCCGAACGTCAAAAAGGAAGCTGACGATGACCGAACAGACCGACAACAGCCCGGTGCCCGTACAACTGAAAAACAATCTGGTTCTACAACAGGTCAGCCAGGGTCCGACCGTCGATGAAGTCGCCGCCCATGTATTGCGCGATGCCCTGAAAAAACAGTTCCCGGATCGCACCCTGGACCCCGATCACACCTGGATCGGCACGCCGCGCAGGCGGTGGTCCGCCGGCCAGTTGCGGGCGCTGTCGGTCACCTTCGAATCGTTGACCCAGGCGCTGGTGCGCCGGTTCTTCACTGACACCGATGCCAATTACCTGGAGGGCGAGCATTTTCTGACCACCGACCCGCACGCGCGCCCCTTGATGCATCTGGATCTCGGCATCGAGGCCATCGCGACGATACTCAACGACTACTCGCCGCTGTTGTTCGTAGCCTATCGCGAACGCCAATTGGCATTCTGGAACGGCAAGGGCCACAAATCGCCACACTGGGAAGAACTGGCCGATGCGTTGCGCAAATCCCTCGACGTACAGAGCGTCAGCGGCTGGGACAAAGATCAGTGCCATGTGGCCAGAGCCGTCTCGCTTTACCCCGACAAACAACAGCGTGATGCCCGGCAACCGACGCTTGCAGGGATCAGGACGCACCTGATCGACATCGACACCGTCGACGCCGATGGTGTGACCCGACACCTGATTGTCGGTGGCACCGCCGTGCTGACAGGCCGCTATCGCGAGCGCGACCTGGTGATGATGTACACCGTGGAGCGCGGCTATGAATCCTTCGAGTCCCTGGAAGCGTTGGGCGCATCGTTGCCGGAGCGCCTGCAGGAACGACTGGAGGGGCGCGGCCTGAAGTGGCAGCTGTTCGAGCCCGAAGGCAATTTTTTCGACCACATGGCCTGGGCGTTGATCGCCGGACAACTGGATGCCATTGCCCAGATCACCCGAGAATCCGTCGCCAGCGATACCGATATCCACCGCCCGCCAACTGCGCTCCCGGGCTATTCCAGGACCGAGGAAAAAGACACCTTTGCGGCGCTCGATGAAGCCCTGCCCGAATGGCTGGCCGGCGCAACGGCTGCTGACATGGACCAGTACAGCCGCTCCGTCAGCGCCTTGGGCAAACTGTACAAACACACCCACAAGAATCTGGTTCACCTGCAGCCCATCGACACCTTCGCCCAGCAGAAAATGCGCGAAGCGATCATTGTCGACCAACCATCCGCCGTAGGATTAGCGCTGGACTCGCTGCAGATCACCATCACCAACAGTTTCGAATCCGGTGGTTTGACACTGCCCAACCCGCTCGACAGCCATACCGAAACCCTGGGCGAATACGCACTGCAGAATTCACCGCCCTACCAGGCCACCCTGCGCTTCAATCCACCGCGGGCGATTCCCGACTGGCTGAATGTGGCGTACCTGACGCGCATGGCGAACACCGTCGACATCGGCCTGGCCTACCCCCAATTGATCAAGGACACACTGATCGATGATCCGATCCAGGCATCGCTGCAAAAAACCTTCTACGTGCACCAATTGCATGCCCTGCTTCCGCTGATTGCCCTGGAATGCAAGATCCGGCGCATCGGCGGCATTGATGAGCGAGGCTACACCTATGTGCGCGAATGGCTGAAACCGACACCCGGCCATCCGCAACAGGTGGTCATTCGTCCGCTGACGTTCATGCGCGACGCCAGCAGCGAAGGAGACACGGTGGCCAACATGTTCCTCATCGGTCCGCGCCAGGCCGAAAGCGGGCCATGCTTGTTGTATCGCCCGTTGCTCGACCAGCCGTTGTTGCAGTTCGCCTCCCCGCAAAACCTTGTGTACGCCTTGCACCAGCCGGGCGAACTGCGCGACTCGGTACTGGCCTGGCTGGCGGATTCGGCGATCAGTTTCAAATACGCCCAGTACACCTTTCCCGTGGGCGTGCCGAGTGCGTGGACGAGCGCGCAATTGCTCGCCGAACCGTGGACGGATAGCGATTGGACAGGCCCGATCCAGCTGTCATCGAAAGAGCTGCATGGCGATGTGTTCGGCATCCTGTTCAAGACCCATGCCCAGACCATGGTTGACCTCGCCGACCGCTCGTCGCAGTCCAACAGCGAACGCCGCTGGGCGCTGCTGCGTGACAGCGGCTGGGCCCTGTTCAACGTTGCCGCGAACTTCCTCAGCGGCCCGGCCGGCGCCGCCGTATGGATCTGGCAAAGTCTCAGTGAAGTCGAGCAAGCGTTACAGGCGCGTCAACGTGGCGACACCCTCGCCGAATGGGACGCCATCGGCGACATGCTGCTGAGTCTCGGCCTGCTCCTCGCCCATCGTGCTACGACGCGCCGCCAGGATGGCCGCCGTCAGCCGTCATCCCTGGCTGAACGCGCCGCGCCCGACGTCGTGCCCATAGTGGTGCAGCCGTCGGCGCCAGCGGTGACCCGCAACCCGACCGCGCTGACCGGAGAACTGCCGTCCAGCCATTACTCCTCGCTGGAGGCACGGGGTTCGGTCCCACGCCGCTCGCCCGAGGCGCTGATCGCCTACTTGCAGAAGGCGAGCGTGACGCCGCTCGACCTGAAGAGTCCGGAACTGGAAAAAATCCTCTACGGTCCCGCCTCGCTGTTTCGCCGCGATGAACATCTCTACGCGCAAGTCGGCGAGCACTGGTACCGCGTCGTCGAAAATGACGCCCAGCAGATCCAGATCGAGTTCCCGGGGAACCCGCCGCAAACCGGACCACTGTTGACACATGACAGCCAAGGTCAATGGTTTATCGATACCCGCCTACGTCTGCGCGGCGGGGCCGGTGGCCAGAGCTTGCAAAGCCAGCTGCGCACCCAGCGTCGGGCCAAAGAGCAACAGCGCAAACAGCTGGAAACCGCGCTGAACACGTTCAAACAGCAGGAGCCGGCCGGTAACGCAGCGTTGAAAGTCGCCCAGGACGCGATGATGGCCGCCACCGGAGCCGCCCACGAACAGGCCACTCAGCGTTACCTCACTCAGGTGGAAAAACTGATCGGCGATTATCACGGCGCCCTGAAAAACCTTCAGGAGTGGCGCCTGAACGGTGGCAGCGACGGCTATTTTCATGACTTGCTGTACATGACCACATTTCTGCACAAGAACCTCAGCCTGTGGCTCACCCTGCAACGCACTGCCTACGCCACGCTCAACCAGAAGCTCAGCGGCAACAACGTCATCGAGGAAGGCGCTGGATTGCAGGCGCACATCGCGACGGTCAGGCAGACCTTGGCCTTGAGCCAGAGCATGGTCGCTCGCCTGCACCTGGCGCAAACGACGCTGGAGCAACTGGAGGCCACCGGCAGCGCCGGCATCACCGCCGCGCAAAGCCTGCGTGCCTTGCTGCCAGCCTTCACCGCGTGGGACTTGAAGGCCAACGAAATCGGCATGTCCCATGAGCTGTGCCTGCGCGGCGCTCCCAATGCGGATAGCCCCCTGCGCGATATCGCGGGGTTGCTGATCATCGAAGCGGCATCCGCGACCCAGCGACATACCGCACTGCTCAAGACTCTCGACAGCAGCCAGCCTGTCGCCCAACGCATCGAAACCCTGAGCCGGTTGCTCGACATCTACGCCGATACCGATCAGCGCTTCAAGGATCTGACCAGCGAATTTCCCGATGAAATCGAGCCCACCGAGATCGACCGGGTGCGTGGGCTGATCGGAGAATTCCGGCAACTGGCGCAGGAACAATTGAGCCAATTGTTGCCTGAAACCGTCAGCAGCCCCGCGCCCATCGCGCCAAAACCGGCGGTCGCCGGTCCTTCCCGCCCAGCAGTGAAAGTCTCCAAGAGCCGCCCACGTGACCCGGCGCCAGCCAAGCCTGCGAGTATCACCGAGCAGACTTTCCACGACATCTTGCCGTCACGGCCCCGCCCCACCGTCCAGGCGCAACTGGAAGACAGCGATATCGTCGATAACGGCACGACGATGAACGAAAGCGTGCAGAGCTTCATCGATAAGACGCGCAAGGACGCGTTCAGACCCAATCGCATCCCGGCCGACATGCAAGACCTGTTTGATCAGCAGGCACAGCGCCTGGAACAAGCTGCTCAAGCGGTGCGGAAGGTGCTGGCACGAAGCGCCGGGAGCTTCCCGGTGGGCAGCCTGCCGGCGGAACTCGAGAGCGCGGCCACGCGGCTACGCGCCGAAGGCATCAGTGTGCGCGCCAGCCTGCTCAAGGAGCGTCAGCCCCGCCAGGCCTATCTGCAATGGTTGCTGGACAATCATCAGGTGCGCATCGAGAAAAACGCGCAAGGACGCATCAGGACTAAAAAGCGTCGCGACTACTTCCAGGAATACCGGATTCTCGACCTCACCCAGCGCAATCAGCCCTTGTGGGTGGCGCACTTTCACTATGATTCGCTGCATACCCCGCAGGAAGAATTCACAGCGGCGCACCTGAAAATCGCCGACAGCCATCTGCAGCAGTTCACTGCCCAGCGGCAGCAGGCTCTGACCGAACTGGCGCCGATTGACTACGTCATGCGGCGCATCAGTGATCCGGCGCCGTTCTTCAAGCTCGAAACCCGCCGCTGAGGCCATCACCGGGCGGGCTGCCAATGGCCCGCCTCAACCCACGCGCCAGGCCACACGCAAGCGGGCAAGCGCAGCCTCGATGGCCTGTTCAGGCACAGCGGCAAACCCCACCACCAGCCCGGCGCGCTGTTCCATCGGGGTGCTCGAGGCAGGAAGCCAATAGCTGCTCAGTGCATTGATCTCCACATCGACGTTTGCAGCCTGTTCGATCAACGCCTGCTCACGGCCAATGCTGTCGACCGGTACCGTCAGGTGCAAGCCCGCAGCCACCGTCGGCACCGGGCCGACCCCGGGAATGTCCGCTGGCCAGCCGCTGAGCAACGCGTTGCGCCGGCTCAGGGCCGCACGGCGCATGCGCCGGATATGCCGCTGAAAGTGCCCCGCCGCCATGAATTCGGCCATCACTGACTGGGTGCTGACTTCGGAATGACGCACATCCACCGCACGCCGCTGAGAGAACGCCTCGACCAGTCCTGGCGGCAATACCAGATAACCCAGGCGCAACGCCGGGAACGCGACTTTGCCGAACGTCCCGACGTACAGCACTCGTCCCTGCCGATCCAGCGCCGCCAACGGCGCGAGCGGGGCGCCGCTGTAACGGTATTCGCCGTCGTAATCGTCCTCGACGATCCAGCCTCCGGTGCGTTCGGCCCAGGCCAGCAACTCCAGACGCCGGGCAAGACTCATCACCACCCCGGTGGGATATTGATGGGACGGCGTGACGTAAGCCAGGCGGCAATCGTTTAACCCGGCCAGTTCGGCGCAGTCGATACCCTCACTGTCCACGGCAACGCCATGCAGTGCCGCCCCTGCCACGGCAAAGGCATGACCCGCCGCTCGATACCCCGGATTCTCGATGGCCACGCCGTCGCCCGGCTCCACCAGCAACTGTGCACAAAGGCTAATCCCCTGTTGTGCGCCACTGGTGATCACAATTTGCTCAGCCGAGCACTGCATGCCCCGAGAGCTGCGCAAATATGCCGCTATCATGCCGCGCAAGCGTGCGTCACCGGCCGGGTCGCCGTAACACAACTGCTGCAAATCCGGCTTGCGCCAGAAAGCCGCATTCAGCTTGGCCCAGACACCAAAAGGAAACAGATCAAACGCCGGAACACCCACCCTAAAAGCCCGCGGCGGACCGCTTGGCGGACGGGGCAAATGGTTGTTTTTCACGCGGTTCAGTGGATCGTTGTGGATAACTTTACTGGATGCATCAACAGGTAAATCCAGCCAATTTGTGGATAAGGCTGTGGGTAAGCCTGTTGAAAACCCTGTGGATACTTTTGTGGATAGTTTTTTCGAGGGAAGCGCTGCTTGCGGTAATTGCGCAACATAAGTGCCGTCGCCGACCCGCCCTTCGATGAAGCCTTCCGCGTATAACTGATCGTAAGCCCGCACCACACTGTTACGAGAAATAGCCAGCGCTGCTGCCAGGTCCCTGCTGGCCGGCAAACGGGTGCCGCCGACGAGGCGGCCATCCAGTACGCGAACGCGCAGCGCTTGATAGAGCTGACGACTCAAGCCCTGACGGCGATCCAGTTCGATACCCGCCGGGTTGAACGACAAAGACAGAGCAGGTGTTTCGGGCATGGCAATTGGACCTATGAAATTGGCCTTCAATGGCTCTTACAACAGACCAATAGCCTGCCTAGGATGCAGGCATTCGCCAAGGAAAATCTCACCATGTATACGCCCCGCGCCTTTGCCATCGACGAGCTGTCGCAACTGCACGAACTGATCCTCGCCACCCGTCTCGCCATCCTTGTGACCCATGGCGAAAGCGGTCTGCAAGCCAGCCATGTGCCGGTTTTGCTGCATCGTGAACAAGGCGAGCACGGCACGCTGTACGGGCATCTGGCCAAAGCCAATCGACAGTGGAAAGACTTGCGCGATGGCGCCGAAGCCCTGCTGATCTTTGCTGGCGCCGACGCCTACGTCAGCCCCGATTTCTACCCGAGCAAGGCCGAGCACGGCAAAGTCGTCCCGACCTGGAACTACGTCGCCGTTCACGCCTATGGCCACGCCGAAACCTTCAGTGACGGCGGACGCTTGCTCGACATCGTCAGCACCCTCACCGACCGCCATGAAGCAGGCCGCGCGCAACCGTGGAAAGTCGACGACGCACCGGCTGATTACATCGACGGCATGCTCAAGGCCATTGTCGGTTTCGCCATCCCTATCGACCGTCTCGAAGGCAAGCGCAAGCTCAGCCAGAACCGCAGCGCCGCAGACATTGCCGGGGTGCGCGAAGGCCTGGCTGCCAGCCCTGAAATCAATGATCAAACCCTCGCCCGATTGATGCGCTAAGGAAATCACCATGAGCCAGATCGACATTCGCCAGGTCAGCGCCGCCGACCACGCCGCGTGGCTGCCGCTGTGGCAGGCCTACCTGCGTTTCTACAACACAGAGCTGCCGGACACCGTGACCGGCAGCACCTGGCAGCGCTTCCTCGACCCGAGCGAACCGACCCACGCCGCCCTCGCCTGGGCGGGTGAAAAAGCGGTCGGCATGGTGCATTACATTTACCATCGCTCGAACTGGAGCATCGAAAACGCCTGCTACCTGCAGGACTTGCTGGTGGTGCCGGATACTCGCGGCACCGGCGTCGGTCGCCGGCTCATCGAACATGTTTACGCCACCGCCAGGGCCGACGGTTGCTGCAAAGTGCACTGGCTGACCCACGACACCAACGCCACGGCGATCCAGCTCTACGAGCGCATGGCCGAGCGCCCGGGTTTCATCCAGTTTCGCAAAGCCATTTAAGGAGCCGCACCGATGACCACTTCACTTGCCGACTGGAAAGGCGTTCCCGCCCCCACGGCCACCCTGCTTGAAGGTCGCTTCATCCGCCTGGAGCGACTCGATCCGGCACGGCATGGCGACGAGTTGTTCAACGCCCTCGAAGGCCCCGGCGCCGACCCGAAACTCTGGGATTATTTGCCCTACGGCCCGTTTCCCGAGCGCAGCGTGTTCAACGACTGGCTGAACAACCACGCGGCCAGCAGCGACCCGTATTTCTTCAGCGTCGTCGACCGCGCCACCGGCCAGGTGCAAGGCATCCTCAGCCTGATGTCGATTGTCCCGCTCCAGGGCCGCATCGAAATCGGCCACGTGACCTTCGGCGCGCCGATGCAGCGCTCGCCGAAAAGTACCGAAGCCGTTTACCTGCTGGCCAGACATGCCTTCGAACTGGGCTACCGCCGCCTCGAATGGAAATGCAACAACGGCAACGCCCGCTCCAGATACGCCGCCGAACGCTTGGGCTTCAGCTTTGAGGGCGTGTTCCGCCAGCACATGGTGGTCAAGGGGCAGAACCGCGACACCGCGTGGTACTCGATGCTGGATTCGGAATGGCCGTCGATTGGCGCGGGGTTCAGACAGTGGTTGAGCGATGACAACCAGACGCCGACCGGCCAGGTGAAAGGTCTGGTGGAGTGCCGTGGCTAAAACGCCAACGATCAAAGCCTGCGTCGGCACCTACAGGAGCTGCCTACGTCTTGTAGCTGCTTTGGGAGGCATGCAACTGCCCCGATTGCGGCTTGATCGGGACCGTGGTCGATGAGTTTCTGATGGATGAACAGTTGGCCTGGTCTGATTTTCTTGTAGGAAAGGGAGCTGATGGCGTCGAGTAAAAACTTCGATTGCACAGCTCTCGGCTATTTTCTCCGGCAGAATCCGATGTCGCCTGCGCCGCTGCGGGAAGCGACCGACAGCGGATTTTTTGCGGCATTCATAGAGTGGGGGCCTTCAATCCAGAGAGGCCCGACTCGATGTCCCTACAGCACACGTTCCGCCCCCACCACTTGGCCTTGGCCATTGCGTTGACGCTCGGATGCGCTGAAATGTCCGCAGCGCAGCAGACGGACATACCGGTTGTCGAAAACGCTTTTGAAGAAAAACCCAAGAAGCCGCCGCGCAAGAGAACACCCAAACCGCCAGTCGGATCTGTTGAAAGCGTGATGACCGAAGTGGCCATGCAGAATCCCGCGCTGCCCTCCACCGCACCGTCACCCCCGCCCTCACCAAGCCCCATGCATTCGACGGGAGCGCCCGGTGAAAACGTTCCCGACAGCGCAAACCAGCAAACGCCGACGGTGAACACGCCGTTGGAGCCACGCAATAACACCCCGCTCGACGATCTCGCATCCAGTCGCAATGCTCGAGAACTCGCGAAGACCATCGAAAAAACGCCCGCGTCACCGAATGAACCTCAGCACCCCCTGCAACCTCAGCAACCTCAGCAACCTCAGCAACCTCAGCAACCTCAGCAACCTGAAGAGCCTGAGGCGTCTCGCGAACCAGTGGAAACCAGCAACCATGTCGCGCCGCCAAACACCGCGGTCGAGGCCCTGCTTGCCGCCAACGAACCCACAGCTCGGGTGGCGCTCGAACAGCTCGCCGCCGGCAGTAACGCCAACCTCGCCAAAGCCACGTTAAGCAGTGTCATGCCGGTGAGCACCAGCATGCTCTCGGCGATGCGCCAACTGGATCATCGCGCAGGCAGCGGCCATGGCGGCGCCAACGCCCCCCGTCGCGCGGCAGGGAATGAAGCGGCCGGACGGGTGTGGATTCAGGGACTCGGTCACGGTGGCACGGTCGACCGCGATTTCGACAGCACGCTCAAGCACGCCACACAAGGCCTGATCCTGGGCGCTGACTGGCGTATCGATGAGCAATGGCACGTGGGCCTTGTCGGCGGCAAATCGCAAACCCGTTTCGATGCGCACCGATACGACGGCGCGCTCGACAGCTGGCACCTCGGTGCTTACGCAGTACGTCAGGATGGCCCGTTGGCGCTGCGCCTCGGTGCGACCTTTGCCAGCCATGAAGGCACCAGCAAACGGCGGGTCGCGTTCGACGGCTTCAACGACCGCCTCAGAGGCAACTACGACGCCAACACCCAACAAGCCTTTGCCGAACTGGGCTTCAACCTCGGGCGCAACAACGTCACGCTCGAACCGTTCGCCAGCCTCGGCTATCAACGTTATCAGCGCGACAGCTACACGGAAAAAGGCGGCGATGCGGCGCTGAAAATCTTTGGCCAAACCCGTGACAACCTCAGCACCACGCTAGGCTTTCGCACAGCGAAAACCGGCCACTTGAATAACGGTATGAGCCTGACACCGCGATTCAGTGCCGGCTGGAAACACCTTTACGGCGAGCTTGATGGCGACACCCGTCAGCAACTGGTCAAAGGCGGGAAACGCTTCGCGGTGACGGGTGCGGAACTGGATCGCAACAGTCTGGCCGTGGACGCGGGTCTGGATCTGGGTCTGTCGGCCAACCACACGCTCGGTGTAGGCCTTACTGGCGAATTCGGCACCGAGAGCCGCACGCACGGCGTGATGGCTCAATGGCGCATGGGGTTCTGATGAACTGAACGCCGTCATTGTGGGAGCGGCGGTCGCACCGCCGCTCCCACAGGGGATTTGGGCAACGGGGAAATTGCGTGCAAAAAAAAGGGGAGCACATGCCCCCCCGAGGTTTAAAACGCTGGATCGCGGCGGTTATCTCAGCCTTCGATCTCAATCAGGATTTCGCCCGGATTCACTCGATCACCTTTGGCGACGTGAATCGCGGTGACCTTGCCGGCAATCGCTGCCTGGACTTCGGTTTCCATCTTCATCGCTTCGGTGATCAGCACAGCCTGGCCGGCCTTGACGGTATCGCCCTCCTTGACCAGCACATCGACGATGTTGCCCGGCATGGTGGTGCTGACGTGGCCCGGGGCCGATGCTTGCTTGCGCTTGCTGCTGCCACCGCCGACGAATTCGTTGAGCGGTTCGAACACCACTTCTTCCGGCATGCCGTCGATGGACAGGTAGAAATGACGCTTGCCTTCGGCCTTGACGCCGACGCCAGTGATGTCGACGCGGTAGGTTTCGCCGTGAACGTCGATGACGAACTCGGTTGGCACGCCTTCGCCACCCGCCGACGCAACGCTGCCAGCCTCTGGGATCGGCAGCAGCACTTCCGGCGTCAGGGTGCCGGCGGCACGCTCTTCGAGGAACTTGCGCCCGATGTCCGGGAACATGGCGAAAGTCAGTACGTCCTCTTCCGACTTGGCCAGCGCGCCGATGTCAGCACGCAGTTTGGTCATTTCCGGCTTGAGCAGATCGGCCGGACGCACGTCGATGACTTCTTCGCTGCCGATGGCTTGGCGACGCAGTTTTTCATTCACCACGCCCGGCGCCTTGCCGTAGCCGCCTTGCAGGTAAAGCTTCACTTCGTTGGTGATGGTCTTGTAGCGCTCGCCAGCCAGCACGTTGAAGAACGCCTGAGTGCCGACGATCTGCGAAGTCGGCGTCACCAGCGGCGGGAAGCCGAGGTCTTCACGCACGCGCGGGATTTCCGCCAGTACTTCGGCCATGCGGTTCAGCGCGCCCTGCTCTTTCAACTGGTTGGCGAGGTTGGAAATCATCCCGCCCGGCACCTGGTTGACTTGCACGCGGGTGTCGACGGCGGTGAATTCGCTTTCAAACTGGTGGTATTTCTTGCGCACGGCGTAGAAGTACAGGCCGATCTCTTGCAGCAGCTCGAGGTTCAGACCCGTGTCGAACTCGGTGCCCTTGAGCGCCGCGACCATCGATTCGGTGCCTGGGTGGCTGGTGCCGGAGGCGAAGCTGGAGATTGCGGTGTCGATGTGGTCGGCACCGTTCTCAATGGCCTTGAGCTGGCACATGGTCGCCAGACCAGCCGTGTCGTGGGAGTGGATGAACACCGGCAGCGATTGCTCGGCCTTCAACGCGCGAACCAGTTCACCCGTGGCGTATGGGGTCAGCAGGCCGGCCATGTCCTTGATCGCCACCGAGTCGCAACCCATGGCTTCCATCTGCTTGGCTTGCGCCACGAACGCGTCGATGGTGTGCACCGGACTGGTGGTGTAAGCGATGGTGCCCTGAGCATGCTTGCCGGCAGCTTTCACCGCTTCAATCGCCACGCGCAGGTTACGCACGTCGTTCATCGCGTCGAAGATGCGGAACACGTCGATGCCATTGACCGCTGCCTTGGCAACGAAGGCTTTGACCACGTCGTCGCTGTAGTGGCGATAGCCCAACAGGTTCTGGCCGCGCAGGAGCATTTGCAGACGCGTGTTAGGCAACGCCGCACGCAGTTGGCGCAGACGCTCCCAAGGGTCTTCTTTCAGAAAGCGCACGCAGGCGTCGAATGTCGCACCGCCCCAGCACTCCAGCGACCAGTAGCCGACCTTGTCGAGCTTGTCGCAGATCGGCAGCATGTCTTCGGTGCGCATGCGGGTGGCGAGCAGCGATTGGTGAGCGTCGCGCAGGATGGTATCGGTGACAAAAATCTTCTTGGACATTGTTGTATTCCTCACAGGCCTGCGTGGGCGGCGATGGCGGCGGCGATGGCCAGGGCCAGCTCTTCGGGTTTGCGCTTGATCGAGTAGTTGGTCAATTCAGGGTGGCTTTCAACGAAGCTGGTATTGAACTGGCCGCTACGGAATTCCGGGTTGCGCAGGATTTCCTGGTAGTACGCGGCGGTGGTCTTCACGCCCTGCAGACGCATGTCATCCAGCGCACGCAGGCCACGGTCCATTGCCTCTTCCCAGGTCAGTGCCCAGACCACCAGTTTCAGGCACATCGAGTCGTAGAACGGCGGAATGGTGTAACCGGTGTAGATCGCGGTGTCGGTGCGCACGCCCGGGCCGCCGGGGGCGTAGTAACGGGTGATCTTGCCGAAGCTCGGCAGAAAGTTGTTCTTCGGGTCTTCGGCGTTGATGCGGAACTGCAACGCGAAACCACGGTGCTGAATGTCTTCCTGTTTCACCGACAGCGGCAGGCCGGAGGCGATGCGAATCTGCTCGCGGACGATGTCGATCCCGGTGATTTCTTCGGTGATGGTGTGTTCGACCTGCACCCGGGTGTTCATCTCCATGAAGTACACCTCGCCCTCGGCGAGCAGGAACTCCACGGTGCCGGCATTCTCGTAGCCCACAGCCTTGGCCGCACGCACCGACAGATCGCCAATGTAGGCACGCTGCTCCGGAGTCAGTTGCGGGCTCGGGGCGATTTCGATGAGCTTCTGGTTGCGACGCTGGATCGAGCAATCACGCTCGAACAGGTGCACAACGTTGCCGAAGCTGTCGCCGAGAATCTGCGCTTCGATGTGCTTGGGGTTAACGATGCATTTTTCCAGGAACACTTCGGCAGAACCGAAGGCCTTGGTCGCTTCGGAAATCACCCGAGGGAAATTCTGTTCGAGTTCTTCTCGGCTGTTGCAGCGACGGATACCGCGACCGCCACCACCGGAGGTGGCTTTGAGCATCACCGGGTAACCGATGCGATCACCCTCGGCCAACGCTTCTTCGATATCGGCAACGTTGCCTTCGGTGCCCGGCGTCACTGGCACCCCGGCCTTGATCATGCTGCGACGCGCTTCGGTCTTGTCGCCCATGCGGCGAATGACTTCTGCCGACGGGCCAATGAATTTGATCCCGCGCTCGGCGCAGATATCAGCCAGCTCGGCGTTTTCCGAAAGGAATCCGTAGCCGGGGTGCAGTGCATCGCAACCGGTTTCGACGGCGAGGTTTACCAGCTTACGCGGGTTGAGGTAGCCGGCCAATGGCTCGGCACCGATGCTGTGGGCCTCGTCCGCACGCTTCACATGCAGGGCGTGACGGTCGGCGTCGGAAAAAATCGCAACCGAACGGATGCCCATTTCGGCGCAGGCTCGCACGATTCGCACGGCAATCTCACCACGGTTGGCGATCAGGATCTTTGTTATCACTTGGAGGTTCCCTTGAGCCGGTGGCACCACGACCTGCTAGACCCAGGTCGACGCGTGACTAAATGTTTCAATTTAGTCGCAGGCCCACACTAGCGCTCATGAGGAATTAACAAAAATGAATAAAAATTGGGTCAGGCATAAGCAAAGACTTATAGTTAAACGGCCCATCCGCCGTCAGAGCCTATAAAAAATGCGTAAATCCTTGATGCGTATGACATTGCGTCAACTGCAGATCTTCAATGAGGTGTGTGATTTACGCTCTTACAGCCGTGCAGCCGAGGAAATGTCGCTCACACAACCGGCCGTCAGCCTACAGATTCGTCAGCTGGAAGAGCTGATCGGGCAGCCATTATTCGATTATGTCGGCAAAAAACTCTACATGACCGAGGCCGCCGAAGCACTCCAGCGCGCGAGCCGGGACATTTTCGGGCGCCTGGAAAACCTCGATATGCAGCTGTCGGACATGCAGGGTTCGCTGCAAGGCCAACTGAAGCTGGCAGTGGAATCCAGCGCCAAATACTTCGTTCCGCACCTGTTCGCCGCCTTCAAGCGCCAGCACCCGGAAGTGAATCTGCAACTCACCGTAGTCAACCGTGGACAAGTGATTCGGCGGCTTTCCGATAACCGCGATGACCTGGTGATCATGTCGATGGTGCCCCAGGACATGGGCCTGGAATTCCTGCCGTTCCTCAACAACCCGATTGTTGCCGTGGCGCGTCCGGATCATCCACTGGCGCACATGGGCCCGTTGCGTTTACAGGATCTGGAGCCTTACACATTGCTGATCCGCGAGCCCGGTTCGGGTACGCGAATGGCTTGCGAAGAGTATTTCAAAGAGAAGCGCGTGCACTTCACTCAGACCCAGGAAGTCGCCTCGGCCGAAGCGCAACGTGAATGTGTGCAGGCGGGTCTGGGCCTGGCACTGTTGACGCGCCACGCCCTGAACCTGGAGCTGGCGACCGGCGGGCTCGTCGAACTGCCGGTCGAGGAATTGCCGCTGTTCCGTAGCTGGTGCCTGGTGCAAGCCAAAGCCAAACGCCTGTCACCGGTGGCCCACGCCTTCCTGGCGTTTATCCGCAGCGAGCGGGTGCAGATCAGCGCGCTGGTTGAGCGCTTCGACGGGAAGCTGCGGGCGATGCCTGCCAATGAGTGATATCGGGAAAATCGCCGATTTCAGCCTGAAGCTGACGAAGTTCGAAGCGATCTTCGATAGCACGGCGAAACTCCATGCGGCGCTGGTCTTCCTGCTGACGGCGGGTTTTCGCGGCGCTGTTGCGTTCTTCGTAAGGCTGAGCCATTTCGAGTCTCCCAAGGCGAGTACGGGAGTTTCACGATAGGCGGGAGGGATGACGGTTTGGCTTCTCGCGGATGACAGTGCGATGAAACTTGCGGTGTTTTTGAGGACGCCTTCGCGAACAGGCTCGCTCCCACCTTTGACCTCGGCATGACACAGAGTTTGTGTGCCCAGGAGATCTCCTGTGGGAGCGAGCCTGCTCGCGATCAAGGTCGGAACGACCTTGCTTCAATCATCAAGCGCTTTGGCGGCCTTGGGTGACAAACGCAAACTACGCAGGCTGCGCTTCACGCTCTTCAGGTGATTGACCAGACTTGGCCCACGCGCCATGGCCACCCCCATCGCCAGCACATCGATCACTACCAGATGCGCGATACGCGACGTCAGCGGCGTATAGATTTCAGTGTCCTCATGCACATCGATCGCCAGATTGACCGTCGACAGTTCGGCCAGCGGTGTCTGGCTCGGGCACAAGGTGATCAGCGATGCCCCGCTCTCACGAACCAGATTGGCGGTGATCAGCAAATCCTTGGAACGCCCCGACTGTGAAATGCAGATCGCCACATCCGTCGGCTTCAACGTCACCGCCGACATCGCCTGCATGTGCGGATCGGAATACGCCGCTGCGGTGAGCAGCAAACGGAAGAACTTGTGCTGCGCATCCGCCGCCACCGCACCCGAGGCACCGAAGCCGTAGAACTCGACCCGCTGCGCCTGGGACATCAGCGTTACCGCGCGCTGCAACTCCACCGGATCGAGCTTCTCGCGAACCTCCATCAACGTGTGCAACGTGGTGTCGAAAATCTTCAGGCTGTAGTCGGCGACCGAGTCATCTTCGTGGATCGCGAACTGGCCGAAGCTGGCACCGGCGGCCAGGCTTTGCGCCAGTTTGAGTTTCAGATCCTGAAACCCGGAGCAACCGATGGCGCGACAGAAGCGCACGATGGTCGGCTCGCTGATGCCGACGCTGTGGGCCAGGTCGGCCATGGAACTGTGCATCACCGCCGCAGGGTCAAGCAGCACGTGGTCGGCGACCTTGAGCTCCGACTTGCGTAACAGGTGACGTGACTGGGCAATGTGTTGCAGCAGATTCAAGGGGCTGGACTCTTCTTATGGGCAAGGATGTAGCACGCTTGTAGTTATACTACATGAATTGGCTTTTTGCCTGCTCAATGCGTAACTCCATGTCCCCATATCAGGCGCGATGGCGTGCATGTAGCCCTTAAAGCGGTTTTCCCTGATCGCGCAACAGCCCAGCCAGAGCGGCAGCCTCCACCGGCCGACTGATCAGATACCCCTGCACCTCATCGCAGCGCTCGGCGCGTAAAAATTCCAGCTGATCCTGCCGCTCAACGCCTTCAGCCACGACTTTCAATGACAGACCGTGAGCCATGGCGATTATGGCGCGAGTGATCGCGGCATCCTCACTGCCCTCGCCCAACCCACGGATGAAGGCCTGATCGATCTTCACGTAATCCACCGGAATGCGCTTGAGATAACTCAATGACGAATAACCGGTGCCGAAGTCGTCGATGGCCAGTTTCACGCCCAGATCGCGCAGTTGCTGGAAGGTCGCGATGATGTGCTCGACGCTGTCGAGCAACTGGCTTTCGGTCAGTTCCAGTTCGAGGTAGTGCGGGGCCAGCCCCGTTTCCTCCAGCACCTGGCGCACCAGGCTGACCAGTTTGCCCTGGCGCAACTGGTGCACCGACAGGTTCACCGACACACGAATCGGCTCCAGCCCTTGGCGCTGCCATTCGCACGCTTGCCAGCACGCCTGACGCAGGACGAATTCACCAATCGGTCCGATCAGTCCGGTTTCCTCGGCCAGCCCGATGAAGTCCCCGGGCGGCACGCGGCCCATGGTCGGGTGATCCCAACGCACCAACGCTTCCGCAGCATTCAGGCGCCCGGTCTGCAGGCACAATTTCGGCTGATAGAAGACCTTCAACTGCTTTTCTTCGATGGCTTTGCGCAACTGGTTTTCCAGCTGCAAGCGCTCAAGGGTGCTGGCCTGCAGGCTCTCGGTGTAGAACTGGAAGTTGTTACCCCCCAGGTGTTTGGCGTGCTGCATGGCCATGTTCGATTGGCTGACCAGCGCGGAAATCTCCCTGGCGTTGTCCGGCAGCATGCTGATGCCCATAGAGGCGCTGACCACCAGCTCATGGCCTTCCACCGTCAAAGGCAGGCGCAGCTTGCTCGACAACCGCGTGGCGACCCGGGCCAGACTCGACAAATTGCCGTAGGCATCGAACAGCACCGCGAACTCATCGCCGGACAAACGGGCGATGGTGTCCGCCTCAGGCAAGGCGTTGACCAGTCTTCGCGCCATTTTCTGCAGCAGTTGATCCGCGACTTCGTGGCCGAGGCTGTCGTTGAGCAACTTGAAGCGATCCAGATTGACGTGCAGCAACGCCAGACTGCGCCGCCCGCCCTGCCGTACCCGTTGATGGGCTTCATGCAGGCGCTCACGAAACAGCGAGCGATTGGCCAGTCCGGTCAGTTCGTCGTAGTGGGTCAAGTAACGCATGCGCTCTTCGGATTCGCGGCGAGCCGACAGATCGGCGAAGAAGCCGACGATATGGCTGACATTTCCCCGACTATCGCGCACTGCATTCAGTTGCAGCCACTGCGGGTACAGCTCGCCATTCTTGCGCGTCTCGACCAGTTCGCCCTGCCAACTGCCGTGCTGCTCCAGCGCATGCCGGATCGCCACGTAATGACGTCGGGCATCGCGACTGCACGGCAGCTCGACGACGTTGCGCCCGAGCATGTCTTCGATGTCGTAACCGGTGACGCGGCTGAACGCTTGATTGATCGCGATCAGCGCGTAGTTCGGGTCGAGAATCACAATACCCTCGCTGGCCGCTTCGAACACGGTAGCCGCCAGGCGCTGTTGTTCTTCGAGGCTTTTGCTGGCGCTGATGTCGCGGCGAGTGCCGACCATGCGGATCACCCGCCCGCTGTCGCTGCGTTCCACTGCACGGCCACGGTCCTCGATCCAGACCCAATGACCGTCGCCGTGACGCACGCGGTATTCGATCTGGTAGTCCTCGGTGCGCCCTTTCAAATGTTCGATCAACGCGTATTTCAGCGTCGGCACATCGTCGGGATGCAGACGTGGCTTGAGGTCGCGCAACAGCGCGGTGACGTATTCCGGCGCGAGGCCGAACAGTTCCTGAATCTGCGTGTGGTGGACTTCGTCGGTTTGCAGGTTCCAGTCCCACAGGCCCAGCTCACTGGCCTTCAACGCCAGCGCCAGGCGCGCCTCGCTTTTGCTCAGGGCCTGATTGGCGGCGTCCAGTTCACGGCTGCGCTGGGCGACGCGGTCTTCGAGTTCGACCTGCGCTTCACGCAATTTGCCCTCGGCGCAGCGGCGCTGGTCGATTTCTTTCGCCAACGCCTGATTGAGCTGCTCGCTGCGCGACTGCGTCTGCTGCAGGTGTTCGATCAAGTGCTGATTCTGGAAGCGCCGCAGCAAGCCGCGATCAATCAGCCGATTGACCTGCCATGCGACCACACTCAGCGAACCCAGCAGGATCAGCCCGAGCCAGCCCCAGCCGCGCGCCTGTTCGTCGCCGCCCCAGAACAGATAACCGATCGCCGGCAACAGACAGGGCAAAGTAAACGACAGAAACGCTGGCAGGCTCACCGCGTAGGCGACGCTGGCCGACAGGGTTGCGGCGCCGATCAGGCCGAATACCCAGGCCTGCTGCATAAAGTTGTCGGCAGGCACCAGAGCAATACCGGCGCCAGCCAGTGTGAGGCCGGTCATGGTCGAGCCGAGCAGGAACATGCGGAACCAGACCGGCTGGGCCTGGCGATTGGGTATGGCCGAATCGAATGCCGCGACCTGGATCACCCGCAGTGCGACCAGTGACAGCAACCACACCAGCCAGACGCTGACCACGAAATAGCGCTGCGGGCTCCAGAGCAAAGCGGCGCAGACCAGACCATTGATCAACATGAACAGCGTGGGCAATAAAGATCCCTGATACAGCAGGCGCGTGCGCTCGACCGCCATCTCGGTGGCGTAGTGCTTGCGTATAACCCGGGGTTCCACGGAGGGGCCCGACAGTTCGGAGCTGAGGGTCATGGGCAACGTTCTTGTTCTTATAAGGAGGGCGTGCGCCCGAAACGTGGACGGAGCATACACAAGCCGCTTCCGTTGCCAAACTGCCCCGGATCATAATTTCACCGAATCCTTTCCCCCTCACAACCCCGGTAAAACCCGCAGAGTGAGGCGGGCTCACGCCTGTAGCGGGTGACCGACCGGTCGTCATCGACAGCACTTTCATCGGCTAATGCAAAGCTCGGTTTGCCCGGGCCTGCGGCGCACCCTAGAATGCCCCGATGCGCGATGATCTCTCCCTTCTGCTGAACTCCCTCAACGACGCCCAACGCCAGGCTGTAGCAGCCCCCGTTGGCCGTCAGTTGGTCCTGGCCGGTGCCGGCTCCGGTAAAACCCGAGTGCTGGTGCACCGTATCGCCTGGTTGATCCAGGTTGAAAACGCCTCGCCCCATTCCATCCTGTCGGTGACCTTCACCAACAAGGCCGCTGCCGAGATGCGCCATCGCATCGAGCAGTTGCTGGGGATCAACCCGGCCGGTATGTGGGTCGGCACCTTCCACGGCCTGGCGCACCGCTTGCTGCGGGCGCACTGGCAGGAAGCGGGCTTGAGCCAGACGTTCCAGATTCTCGACAGCGACGACCAGCAACGGCTGGTCAAGCGGGTGATCCGCGAGCTGGGCCTCGACGAGCAACGCTGGCCCGCCCGTCAGGCGCAGTGGTTCATCAACGGCCAGAAAGACGAAGGTCTGCGGCCGCAACACATTCAGGCCAGCGGCGATCTGTACCTGGCAACCATGCGCGGCATCTACGAGGCCTACGAGGCTGCGTGCCAGCGTGCCGGCGTGATCGATTTCTCCGAGTTGCTCCTGCGCGCCCTCGACCTGTGGCGCGATCATCCGGGCCTGTTGGCGCACTACCAAAAGCGCTTCCGCCATATTCTGGTGGACGAGTTCCAGGACACCAACGCCGTGCAGTACGCCTGGTTGCGTCTGCTCGGCAAGGGCGGCGACAGCCTGATGGTGGTCGGCGACGACGACCAGTCGATTTACGGCTGGCGCGGCGCGAAAATCGAGAACATTCACCAGTACTCGTCCGACTTCCCGGACTCCGAGACCATTCGTCTGGAGCAGAACTACCGCTCCACCGCCGGCATTCTCAAGGCTGCCAACGCCCTGATCGCCAATAACACCGGGCGCCTGGGCAAAGAGCTGTGGACCGACGGCGGCGACGGCGAAGCGATCAATCTGTACGCCGCGTTCAACGAACACGACGAAGCACGTTACGTTGTCGAAACCATCGAAAATGCGCTGAAAACCGGCCTGGCACGCAGCGATATTGCGATTTTGTACCGCTCCAACGCCCAATCGCGCGTTCTCGAAGAAGCCTTGCTGCGCGAACGCATCCCCTACCGCATCTATGGCGGCCAGCGCTTCTTCGAACGGGCCGAAATCAAGAACGCCATGGCCTACCTGCGTTTGCTGGAAGGTCGTGGCAACGATGCGGCGCTGGAACGGGTGATCAACGTGCCGGCCCGTGGCATCGGCGAAAAAACCGTCGAAGCCATTCGCGAGCACGCCCGTCACAGCGATGTGTCGATGTGGGAAGCGATGCGCCAACTGGTCGCCAATAAAGGCCTGACCGGTCGTGCTGCAGGTGCTCTGGGCGCGTTTATCGAGCTGATCGAAAACCTCGCCGCCAAGTGCATGGAAATGCCGCTGCATTTGATGACGCAAACCGTCATCGAGCAATCCGGCCTGATCGCCTATCACGAAGCGGAAAAAGGCGAGAAAGGCCAGGCCCGGGTAGAAAACCTTGAGGAACTGGTCAGCGCCGCACGCAACTTCGAAAACACTGAAGAAGACGAAGAACTGACGCCACTGGCGGCGTTCCTCGGCCATGCCTCGCTGGAGGCCGGCGACACCCAGGCCGACGAACACGAAGACAGCATCCAGTTGATGACGCTGCACAGTGCCAAAGGCCTGGAATTCCCTTACGTGTTCCTTGTGGGCATGGAAGAAGGCCTGTTCCCGCACAAGATGAGTCTGGAAGAGCCTGGGCGTCTTGAGGAAGAGCGGCGCCTGGCCTACGTCGGCATCACCCGGGCGATGCAGAATCTGGTGATGACCTACGCCGAAACCCGTCGCCTGTACGGCAGCGAAACCTACAACAAGGTCTCGCGTTTCGTCCGCGAGGTGCCGAAAGGCCTGATTCAGGAAGTGCGCCTGTCGAACAGCGTCAGCCGGCCGTTCGGCGGCAACCAGTCGATGAGCGGCAGCAACCTGTTCAGCGGCAGCGAAATTCCGGAAACGGGATTCAGCCTCGGTCAGACGGTGCGGCACTCGATCTTCGGTGACGGCGTTATCCTCAACTTCGAGGGCGCCGGCGCACAAGCGCGGGTGCAGGTGAACTTCAGCGAAGGCAGCAAATGGCTGATGCTCGGTTACGCGAAGCTGGAAGCGATCTGACGCCGATTTCGCTTTTCTGTGGGAGCGAGCCTGCTCGCGAATGAAATCACCGCGGTTGATGACAGATCGCGGTGCAGCTTTCGCGAGCAGGCTCGCTCCCACAGGGTTTGGTGTTCTGACCAACAATCCCGCGGAACCAATCCCCTTTTCCTACAGCCAAAAGTACATCCGCTGATTGCCTCGCGAAGCTGAACGCAACCTGTCAGGCAAAAGCCCGAAACACTCTCTCGCTAGCCAGTAACACTTCAGCTGTGCAACATGGCGCGCGTGTCTCCACAAACGGGAATACCCTTTATGAAACGTTTTCTTAGCATCGCCATGGCGTTGTGCATCGGCCTGACGATGAGCCTCGACGCCAACGCCAAGCGCTTTGGTGGTGGCAAAAGCGCCGGCGCTGCGCCGACGCACCAGACCAGCCAGATGGCGCCTTCTTCTCCAGGCATGGGCGGCGCAGCAGCGACCGCAGGTGCTGCCGGAGCCGCTGGCGCTGCGGCCAAGGCCGGCGGTGCTTCGAAGTGGCTCGGCCCTCTGGCCGGCATCGCCGCTGGTGGCCTGCTCGCTTCCATGTTCATGGGCGGCGGCTTCGAGGGCATGCAGATCTTCGACATCCTGATCATGGCCGTGATCGCGTTCGTGATCTTCCGCTTCATCGCCGCACGTCGACGCAAGCAGCAGGAGCAGTTCGCTCCGGCCGGCGCGCCAATGCAGCGTGAAGTGTTCGAGCAGAAACCCGCCGCCATGGGTTCGATCTTCGGTGGTTCGGCCGCGCCTGCTGCCGCCCGTCCGGTGATCAACGCACCTGCGTGGTTCAACGAGCAGAACTTCCTTGAAGCCGCGCGCAGCCACTTCCAGGCACTGCAGCAGCACTGGGACGCCAACGAAATGGACAAGATCGCCGAGTTCGTAACCCCGCAAATGCTTGAGTTCCTCAAGCGTGAGCGTGCGGAACTGGGTGACGCGTTCCAGTCGACCTATATCGATAACCTCCAGGTTCAACTGGACGGCGTTGATGACCGTGCCGACAAGACCATCGCCACTCTGACCTTCAACGGCGTGTCGAAGTCCTCGCGCTTCGATCAGGGCGAAGTGTTCAGTGAAAGCTGGAACATGGAGCGTCCGCAGGGCGAGAACCAGCCTTGGCTGGTGGCCGGTATCCGCCAGAACGGCTGATCCCCCCGCACGTTTCACTTGCGGTAATAAAAAACCCCAGCCTCGGCTGGGGTTTTCTATTTCATGGTTGCATCTATAGCGAGCTACTGTATAAACCGGCCCATATGAACCGCGCCATTCAAGCAAGAGGATCCCGGACGTGGAAGAAATCATCGAACAACTGCGCAACGCCAACGAACCCGTACCGGTTCCATTGGAGTTGCCTGACGAAGACCAACTGGTGGAAGTCGAAGAACAACTGTTCATCAACATCCCGTTCATCTTCAGAGAGTTTCTGTCGACCGTCAGCGATGTCGTATACGGCAGCCTGGAGCCAGTGACGGTTACCGACCCGCAATCGCACACTTATTTGCCGGAAGTTGCGGCCAATGCCTGGGACGCTGGTGTACCGCGTGACCTGATCCCGGTCTGTCAGGACGGCGACGACTACTACTGCGTCGAAGAAGACGACACCGTCGTGCTGTGGTCCGGCAAAGAAGAGTTGATCACCGAAGAGTCCTGGGAATCGGTGTGGCACTGGGCGCGGGACGTCTGGCTGGAAAGCTGATCAACCCACGCCCCGAATGATCAATGCCCCGACGACTCCTTGTGGTTGTCGAGGGTTTCCAGCAGCGCCACCTGCATCCGCGTGTGCACGCGGATGAACCAGCGCCAGAGCAGCGCCGCCACGGCCGCCGCAACCACGGCGATCAGCACCAGCAACTTGTTGGTCGGCAGGATACTGGCCGACAAGGCTGCCAACAGCAGGAAAATCACCAGCAGCGAGAGGATCGGGATCACTTCGGAGATCACCCGGCGCACTCGCTGCGTGTGACGCCCCGCCATCTCCGGCTTCACGCCCATTTCCGCGAGCAACATCGACAACGCCTTGAGCTTGCGGTACGCCGCGATCAGGAACGGCAACGAAACCAGCAACGCCCCGCCCCAGATCAGCGCCTTCTGCCAGCTCGGATCGCTGATCCAGTCCACCAGCCACAGCGAGATACGCTGGGCGAAGTACGCGCCGGCGAAGAAGATTGCGATCACCAGTGCCAGATTGACCCCGACCTGCAACAGAATCCGCCGGATCATCGACGCCAGCATCGCGCCCTCGCCTTGCGGCTGAATGCTGCGCAACCATTCACCATACATGCCGAGCACGCGCCCCAGGCGCTTGGGGACAGCCGCGGACAACTTGATCGACAGCGGATCAGCCGCACGAATCAGGTACGGCGTCAGCAGCGTGGTAATCACCGACACGGCTACCGCAACGGGATAAAGAAAGTTGCTGGTGACCTGCAAGGTCATGCCCAGCGCGGCGATGATGAAGGAAAACTCGCCAATCTGTGACAGACCCATCCCGACGCGCAGTGAGGTGCGTCCGTCATTGCCGGCAATAAATGCCCCGAGGCCGCAGGACAACATCTTGCCGAGTACAACGGCGACGGTGATGACAGCAATCGGCCACGCATATTCGAGGAGGATCATCGGGTCGAGCATCAGGCCAATGGCGACAAAGAAAATCGCACTGAACAGGTCACGAACCGGCTCGATCAGGCGCTCGATTTTCAGCAGTTGTCGCGACTCGGCCATGATCGCACCGATCAGGAACGCGCCGAGCACCATGCTGTATTCAAGCTTGACCACCAGCAGGCAGAAGCCGAAGCACAGGCCGAGCACGGTGATCAGCAACATTTCGTTGCTTTCGAACCTGGCCACGTAAGCCAGCAGGCGCGGCACCAGCAGAATGCCAATGACCAGTGCGACGATCATGAACAGCGAGAGTTTACCGACCGTGGAAAACACTTCGCCTGAGCTGACCGTGCCGCTGACCGCGATGCTCGACAGCAAGGCAATGATGCCGATGCCGAGGATGTCTTCGACAATCAACACACCAAAGATCAACTGCGCAAAGCGCTCGTTTTTCATCTTCAGATCGTTGAGAGCCTTGACGATGATGGTGGTCGAGGAGATGGCCAGAATAGCGCCGAGGAACAGCGAATCCATGGTATTCCAATCGAACCATTGGCCGATTTCGTAGCCGATCCAGATCATCAGGACGATTTCGAGGAATGCCGCGATAAACGCCGTGGCACCGACCTTGAACAGCTTGCGCAGGCTGAACTCCAGGCCGAGGCAGAACATCAGAAAGATCACGCCAAGTTCGGCGAGGGTCTTGATGGTGTCTTCGTCGTGGATCAGGCCGAACGGCGGCGTGTGCGGGCCGATGATGAAGCCGGCGACGATATAGCCCAGCACCACCGGCTGTTTGAAACGGTGGAACAACACGGTCACCACACCTGCGACCAGCATGATCACTGCCAGATCCTGAATAAAACTGATGGCATGCATGGCGTGGGCTCCTTGAATGACGAGGCTCGCCTGCAGACGTCAGAAAAGTCTGGGCAAGCGAAGCAAAAATCCGCTTTTCATGTGGGAATTGCCCTCGGAAGAGGCTTTTGCAGGTTAACACCGCGACTTCGGCCTGGAAGGCGGTGCAATATATGGAAACAGATCGATTCCGGCGTGACGGCGGCCTGTCGCCCGGCGTCCCGATAACGGTGCTTTTGAAAATCGACCAGGCACCCGCAGAGGTGCTTCCAGCAACCCAGCCTTGACCCGTGAGAACGTTATGGAACCCGGAAACGCCCAGCTGTCGATGACGGTACTGATGACCCCCGACATGGCCAACTTCTCTGGCAATGTCCACGGCGGCACCCTGCTCAAATACCTCGACGAAGTGGCCTACGCCTGCGCGAGCCGTTATGCCGGTCGCTATGTGGTGACGCTGTCGGTGGATCAGGTGATTTTTCGCGAGCCGATCCATGTCGGCGAACTGGTGACCTTCCTTGCCTCGGTCAACTACACCGGCAACACCTCGATGGAAGTCGGTATCAAAGTGGTGACCGAGAACATCCGCGAGCGCTCGGTACGTCACACCAACAGTTGCTTCTTCACCATGGTGGCGGTGGATGACCAGCGCAAGCCGGCCGCCGTGCCGCCGCTGCAACCGCAGAATAGCGAAGGCAAGCGCCGTTACATGCAGGCGCAGCAGCGCCGGCAGATTCGCCAGGAGCTGGAGAAGCGGTATCAGGAGATCAAGGGCGACGCCTGAGATTGGTCGCGATCTGAAGACCGCTTTCGCGAGCAGGCTCGCTCCTACAAGGTTGACGCGCTACTGTGGGAGCGAGCCTGCTCGCGAATTGGGGCGACGCGGTCTTAAAGACTGATCGCGGTAGCCTCGAACTTCACGCGCGGATGCGCAATCCGGTCCTGCGCCCGCACCAGTTGCAGCTCATAACTGGCGCACGCCTGAGTTTCCAGCAGCACCTCATGCACCGCCGCCGCCGTGAATTCGAACGCCGCTACCAGGCTATCGCCCAACAGCACCCGCGCCAGAAACAGGCCGGACGTCAGATCGCCAACGCCGACCGGCTGACGGGGGAACGCCAACAGTGGCCGCCGCAGGTGCCAGCTGCCTTCAGCGGTGACCAGCAACATTTCGAAGCCATCCGCCGGCTTGCCCGGGTAATCCAGATGTTTCACCAGAACGGCTTTCGGCCCGCGTGCCAGCAGCGCCCGCGCCATCGCCAGGCAATCGAACAACGATTGCGGTTTGCGTCCGGAGAAGCTGTCCAGCTCCAATTGATTCGGACACATGATGTCCGCCACGGCCGCCGCTTCTTCCAGCAGGAAATCGCTGACCTCGGTCGGCACACTGCAGCCCTTCTCCGGGTGGCCCATCACCGGATCACACAGATAAAGCGCCTTCGGATTGATCGCTTTGATGCGCTCGACGCCGCTGAGAATCGCCCGCCCCTGCGCCGCACTGCCGAGATAACCGGACAGTACCGCATCGCAGTTGCCCAGTTCGCCAATCGCCGCGATCCCTTCGACCAGCTCGGGAATCTGCTGCGGTGCCAACACTTCGCCGGCCCACTGGCCGTACTGGGTGTGGTTGGAAAACTGCACGGTGTTGAGCGGCCAGACATTGACCCCGACCCGCTGCATCGGAAAAACCGCAGCGCTGTTGCCGGCGTGGCCGAAAACCACGTGGGACTGGATAGCGAGCAGATGAGGCGTGCGTTTCATTCGGGACATTCCGTAAAACGATTGAAATTGAAGCCGCGCAGTATGCGACGAAACACAGCCTGTACGACAGACCGGCGACGCAGTTAAGCTGATGCCATCTTTTGGAGTGTGATGTTGATGCTGACCCTCGAAAACATCTTCGTGCTGATGCTGTTCGCCGCTGCCGGCGCATGGCTTTGGCATAATCACGGCTTGCGCGAGCGCGCACTGGAACGGGTTAAACAGCATTGCACCAACATCGGCGTCGAGTTGCTGGACGGCAACGTCGCGTTGAAAAAGATCGGCTTCATCAAGGATGCCAGTGGTCGGCGACGTCTGGCGCGGGTGTACAACTTTGAATTCACCGTGACCGGCGAAACCCGGCATAACGGCACGATCACCCAGTTCGGCGCGCACAGCGCGCACATCGAACTGGCGCCCTACCCGGCGCCGTTCGACGACACGCCACCGGTGGTCGAGGTGCACAAGCCGCGGGCAGAAGTCATTGAGCTGAGCCAATGGCGGCAGGAGCATACGAAGTGGAAACCCTAGCTCATCTGTGGAGCTGTCGAAGGCTGTGATCTTTTGATCTCAACCCGTTCGGCACGCCGACAACCCGCTCCGCAGCACCTCAATATCCTGCGCATCACGGAAAATCAGCTCGATGCGCGAATCTTTTCGCCATTCACTGGCCTGCCATATCAACTCTGCACTCTCCAGAGCATTCGCCGAAACCCAGCCGTCCATACTGTGGATAACCAGCTTGGCCCGCAGCCAATCGAGCTTCGCCAGCCAATCGGCAATGCGTTGCTGGTCGAACGTCTGGCCCGGGTGCCAACGCCAACCAATGCTCCATCCCCCCTCCTGCGCCTGGCTCAGACAAATCGGTAAGGTCGGGTCACTCCAGATTGCCGGCATCTGCGCCAGGCCCTGGGGCACGCTCAGGTTATCCACACCCTCAAGCGCCCGCACGGCTAAGCCAGGCAGTTCACTCAAGGATAACTGCGCGTGCTGTGTCCAGATCAGTTTGACCGGGGGAAGCTGAGCGCTGATGTTCTGTTGTTCCGCTTCATTGATGTTTTCAGCCTTGTTGAGCACCAGCAAACCGGCGCTGCAAAGCGCATCCTCCTGCGCCTCGGGCAACGATTGCCCTGCGCTCAGCGCCTGGGCATCCAGCACCAGGACACACGGCTGAACGGCGAGAACGCCCCGCCACGGTGCCTCAGTCAACTGTTTGATCAACTGCGCGGGATGCCCCAGCCCGGAAGGCTCGATGAACAGTCGGTCCGGCCTGGACTTGCGCAACAACCGCCCGAGGCCGATCTGAAACGGCGCACCGTTCACGCAACACAGGCAGCCTCCGGCCACTTCACCCAATGCGATACCATCGGCGCCGTGGGTCAGCAACGCGGCATCGAGACCGATCTGGCCGAATTCGTTGATCAACACCGCCCAGCGCTCGCCGTCCGGTCGCTGTGCCATGAGCTGGCGAATCAGGCTGGTCTTGCCGGCGCCCAATGGGCCTGCGATGACATGGGTAGGAATGTTCTGCAACATGGTCAGGAGTTTTCTGAGGAGATCAAAGATGCGGTGGATGGGATGGTCGTTGCTGTTGGCGCTGATGTCGAGCGAAGCCTGGGCCCAAGCCTGTGTGGTACACAGTCAGGGTGAGCGGATTGACGTCAAAGTCTGCCAGCAGAACCGCAACATTCCGGCAAAATTGTTCAATGACGGTTTCTGCCAGCCGACATTGGCCGGGCAGAAGGTTGAGGTGCAATACGTCGACCAATGCCCGAACGGCGCTTTCGGTGTGTGCAGCAATGCGCAAGTCGCCAATATGCCCTACCGCCAAGACATCCACTATTACGGCGTAACCACCGACGCGGCGTATCTGCAACCGTATTGCGAAGGCCAGAGCCGGGGAACGTGGCTCAAGCCTTGAAACGCTAGCCGAGCCAGTCGAGGGTCAATATCAACCGGCGCTCGCCCGGTGCCAGTTTTGGCGAACGGTGGATCAGACCAAAGCCTTCATTGCCATGCCACTTTTCGCCTTTCAACAACGCGACTTCACCGCTGCCGAGTTGCTCGATCTGCGTTGCATCTTGCGGCTCGGCGCTTTCCTGGCCGAGTTGCGCGCGATCCATCGCGCCCTCCTGCAGCCATTGGCTGCCCACGCCGGCGTAGGTACTGATCAGACGAACGGGCACATGATCAACGTGAAAGCGCGGACACATGGCCTTGTCCAGTACCCGCAGACGCAGGCCGATACGGCGTGCGCCGAGCAGGCAGGCGAAGGCACTGACCAGCCATTTCAGGTCGGCAATAAAGCCCCCATAGCCTTCCACATCGCGAAAGCCCGAAGCCAAACCGGTGAGATCCGGCTCGTCGTCTTCATCAAGCAGTTCCAGACACACTGATTCCGCCAAAGGCTCGTTGAGTGCGACTAGAAGCTGGGCGAACTCCGCGATGTGCAACGGCAGTTGCCGCTGCCATACCGCGAGGTTGATATCGTCTTCGAGGATTCGCGTCAAAGCCTTGGGTGTCGGGCCCTGATGTTGATTGCGCGTTGGGCTTTGCATCAATTTCAGTGCAGGCATCAGGCAGCCTCTTCTTCATGCCACGGGCCAAACGGATCTGCCAGCAATCGCCAGCCTTCTGCACCGAGCGCCATCTCATCATCGGTCAGCAAACAGTCATCCAGTTCCGCAGAGAGCTGTAGGAAATTGATGTTTTGGCCGATGAAAACCAGCTCCTGACGACAATCTCCTACGCTTGGCGTCCAGTTTTCCATGACTGACTGGATGCTTTCCTGATCCTGTGGCCATTGGTCTTTCGGCACGAAGCGCCACCATCGCCCGGCGAACCCATGCCGCATCAAACCACCGGCCTGTGACCAGCTACCGGCGTCCGTGGGCTTGCTGGCAAGCCAGAAAAAGCCTTTGGAGCGCAGCAGTTTGCCGTTCAGCCATGGACGGTCGATGAAGTCGAAGAAGCGCTGTGGATGAAACGGTCGGCGCGCGCGGTAAGCCGTCGAGGCTATTCCATATTCGGCGGTTTCCGGAATGTGGGTCCCGCGTAGTTCCTGTAGCCACCCCGGGGCTTGAGCGGCCTTTTCGAAATCGAAGCGACCGGTATTGAGGATTGTTTCCAGCGGCACTTCACCCATCACCATCGGAATGATTTCAGCGTGGGCGTTGAGGCGCTTGAGAATCGCGATCAGTTCTTCACGTTCACGCTGGCTGATCAGGTCGATTTTGCTGATCAACAGCACGTCGGCGAATTCAATTTGCTCGATCAATAGGTCAGTGATGGAGCGCTCATCCTCGTCGCCGAGTGTTTCACCGCGAGAAGCGAGGCTTTCGGCGGCCTGATAGTCCAGGAGGAAATTCATCCCGTCGACTACCGTCACCATCGTGTCCAGACGCGCAATGTCAGCGAGGCTTTGGCCCTGCTCGTCGCGAAAGGTGAAGGTCTCCGCCACGGGCAACGGTTCGGAGATGCCGGTGGATTCGATCAACAGATAGTCAAAGCGGCCATCCCGGGCGAGCTTGCTGACTTCTTCCAGCAAATCTTCGCGCAACGTACAGCAGATACAGCCGTTACTCATTTCGACAAGCTTCTCTTCAGCTCGGTTCAAGCTGACATCACGCTGGACTTCGCTGCCATCAATGTTGATCTCGCTCATATCATTGACGATAACTGCAACACGGAGGCCCTTTCGATTACGTAGTACGTAATTCAAAAGTGTACTTTTTCCGGCGCCGAGAAATCCTGAAAGTACGGTGACGGGCAATTTTTCTGACATTGGATAATCCTCATCAGGTGAGCATCGATCAACGCTTTTGGAAGCGCTTGACGTTTTTGGCCTCCCACGAAGGAGATCTGCGGCGGAGGAAACGTTTGAAATCGACTAGCGCAGGCTTAGCGGCTGCTTATGTTATAGTATAACAACACAATTAAACCAGCTTTGCTCTTGCGCTCAACGACCAACAGCCCGAAGCTGCTTCCATTTCGCACGTCGAGAATGAGAGATGAACAACGCGCTGAGGTGCTCAGTCTTTAGCGGGCTGTTGGTGATGGTCAGTACAGCTTGGGGACAGATTCCAGCAACGGCCACCTGCACGCGCAGCGCCAATCTGCTGGCCTGCGTGGATGCCGACGGCAACGCTTACAGTGTCAACACGGTTGGCAGTACGCTTTACCTGCGCGGTTTTGAAAAGACAGGGCGGCGTTACTGGGCGCAAACCAACAGCCGATTCGGGCAACTGACGTTCTTCACAGGAATCGCCTCTGACGGAGAAGCCTGGGTCGGGTACACGCGCCGGGTAGGCTGGACCACGATCAATCGATTCTCCAGCTCGGGCGGAAGCAGCGCGAAGTTCACCTGTAGCCGGATGACAGGCTGCTAAACCTGGGTACTTTTCTGCGCCTGCTGCCAGGCGATGTAACTGTCGAGCGGTGGATTTTTGAGGAAATAGCGCTTCAAGCCATCGAGTAAACCGTCAGCGATTGCTTGCTGATGCCTTGCGGTGGCCAAACGTTGGCTGTCCCGAACATTCGAGATGAAGCCGGTTTCCACGAGAATCGAAGGAACGTCGGGAGACTTCAGTACGGCAAAACCCGCCTGCTCGACGCGCTTCTGATGCAAGGCCGTGATACCTGCCAGGCTACTGAGCACCGAGCTGCCAAGTTGCAAACTGGCGGCGATGGTCGCGTTCATCGACATATCAAGGATTACACCCGCAAGCATCGGGTCCTTATCCTTCAAGTTCAGCAGAGCTGTTGCCCCCAGCAGGTCCGCACCGTTTTCTCGCTGCGCCATAAAACGTGCGGTCGCTGAGGTTGCACCACCTTCAGAAAGGCAAAACACTGAGGCTCCGGAAGCCGTGAGGCGCGGCGCCGCATCAGCGTGCACGGAGATAAACATGTCCGCCTTATGCTGCCGGGCAATCTCCACACGCTTGCGCAACGGTACGAAAAAGTCGTCGTTGCGCACCAGTTTCACGTCGAAACCTTTCTCCCTTTTCAGACGCTTCGCGAGCAATTGTGCGATGGAAAGCACCACATCTTTTTCTCGTTCGCCTTTCGCACCTATGGCGCCGGGGTCTTTTCCGCCGTGTCCAGGGTCGACGACAACGATGATGTCGCGCTTGGGATGCGGACCATTAGAGGGTGTTTCACGTGGAACCATTGCAGTGATCGGCGGCTGTTTAGCACTGAGCAAGTCCAGCACTAGACGGTATCCCTGTCCGTCCTGAGGCGCCAACATGAAACTGTTGAGCTGAACGGGACCGCTTAGATCGAGAACGATCCGCGTATCACCCTGACCAAAATGCCCGGATCGAATAGCGCGAATTGGCGTATCGGCCAGCGCCAATTGACTGAAATCACCACTCAGACTCGACCCGCTCAAATCGATGATTAACCGTTCTGGCGCACTCAGAGCGAACGTTTTATAGCGCACTGGCCCACTCAAATCGAACACCAACCGAAGCTTGTTTTCCGAACGCGAGAGACGCGCATTGCGAATTTGCGTCGCCGAGACACTGAAAGGAAATGCAAAGGAAGCACTGGCAAGAATTAGATTGAGCAGTTGGCGTCTGTGCATGATGAAAACCCGTTCATAAAAAATGCATCGTGATCTGAATTGTTATAATGTAACATCTAATTCAATCAACACGATGGATCTCAACATGAATGCGTTGACGCTTCCGGATATTGCCGCGCAGGCCAGTCGCCAAGCGCTACCGCTCGAATGGGTGGGCATGCGCGGCATCGCCCTGCCCGTTTTACTGGAGGGCCAACGCCTTAGTGCCACGGCCGATGCGGGGGTAAGTCTCGATGACGGCGAGGCGCGCGGTATTCACATGTCGAGGCTTTATCTGGCGCTGGAGCCGCTCGAAACAGCAAGACTTTGTCCCGCGCTGCTGCGCGAGATTCTTACGCAATTTCTCAGCAGCCATGAAGGCTTGTCCACTGGCGCTTACTTGAATATCCACACCGATTGGCTGCTGAAACGACCGGCCTTGATCAGCCCACTAGCGGGGTGGAAGTCCTATCCAGCGACGATTTCAGCCAGGCTGAAAAACAACATGTTCCACGTGGAACTCAAAATTGAAGTGCCCTACTCCTCAACTTGCCCTTGCTCGGCAGCCTTGGCGCGACAGCTGATCCAGCAACAATTCATCGATGATTTCGCCAACAAGTCACTGCAACACGCCGATGTGTTGGCGTGGCTCGGCTCGACTCAAGGCATTGTCGCTACCCCCCACAGTCAACGCAGCACCGCGCAATTACACCTTCATCTCGATGAGTTCATCGACGAGCTACCACTCACCGAAATCATCAACGACGCCGAAGCCGCCCTCGGCACCGCAGTACAAACCGCCGTAAAGCGCGCTGACGAACAAGCTTTCGCCCTCGCCAATGGACAGAACCTGATGTTTTGTGAAGATGCCGCCCGCCGCCTGCATCTCGCCCTGCGTCGTACACCGGGCATCAGCGCTTTCCACCTCAGAGTGATTCATGCCGAGAGCCTTCACGCTCACGATGCTGTCGCCGAAAGCAGTTGGCAGCGGGAGCCCGCATGATACGTTGCCAATCCCTGAGCTGGGGCGCGCCTGGCCAACCGCTGACATCTCCGCTCAATCTCGAGTTCGACAGCGGCAGCCTGACGGCAATCATCGGTGCCAATGGCTGCGGCAAGAGCAGTCTTTTGAAAGTCATCGCCGGGCTGCAAAAACCACTGGATGGCAAAGTCTCGCTCAGTGTTCCACGGCAGAGCGGACTGTCTTTCCTGCCCCAGCAACAGCATCTGGACCGCCAATTTCCCATCAGCCTCGAAGAGCTGATCGCTGCCGGGTTCTGGGGCCGGCGCCTCTCCACTCACCTGCGCGCCCAACGGCTTAAAGCCGCCTTGGAAAACTGGCACCTGAGCGGTCTGGAACATCGCCCGCTCATGGCGCTGTCCGGTGGTGAACTGCAACGCGCATTGCTGGCTCGCCTGAGCCTGACGGACGCGCCCGTGCTGTTGCTCGACGAACCCCACGCCGCGCTCGATGAGCTTGGCCAACAGCTATTGTGGCAGCACATCCACGCATGGCATGCAGAGGGCCGAACCCTCGTCGTGGTTTGCCACGACCTCGCGGCCGTTCGCAAGCACATCCCCAAAACCCTGCTGATCAAAAACAGCTCCTGCGTATTCGGCGCCAGCGTCGAACTGATTCAACCGACGCCCAACATGCAGGTGGCCTGATGCACGCCGTCGCCCACTTCTGGCAGCCGTTCAGCGAATTCCTGTTCATGCGCCTCGCCCTGCTCGGCGGCCTGGTATTGGCTTGCAGCACAGCGCCGCTGGGCGTATTTCTGATCCTGCGCCGGATGAGCCTGATCGGCGATGCCGTCGCCCACGGCATCCTCCCCGGCGCTGCGTTGGGTTTCTGGTTCGCCGGCCTGAGCTTGCCCGCGCTGACGCTCGGCGGACTCGGCGCGGGATTGAGCATGGCCGGCCTCGCCGCCTGGATCACCCGCCGCACCGGTCTGCGCGAAGACGCCAGTCTCGCTGCGATCTACCCGATCTCACTGGCAAGTGGTGTGCTCATTCTCGGCATTGCCGGCAAACGCCTCGACTTGCTGCACTTGCTGTTTGGCTCGGCGCTGGCCGTTGACGGGCCAACCCTCAATGGCATGTTGTGGGTCTCCGCAATCAGCCTGATCGCCATGGCGCTGATCTACAAACCGTTGCTGCTCGACACCCTCGATCCGCTGTTCCTGCGAACCGTCAGCCGCCTCGGTCCGCTCGCTCACGGTGTGTTTCTGACCCTGGTTGTCCTGAACCTGGTGATCGGCTTCCAGGCCATCGGTGCACTGATGGTGGTCGGACTGATGATGCTCCCCGCCGCCGCTTCCCGATTCTGGAGCCGACGCCTGCCGATGCTGATCGCCATAGCCGCCGTCATGGCTTGCTTGTCGGTGTGGCTCGGCCTGTTGTTGTCGTTCTATTACTCGCTGCCCAGCGGTCCGGCCATCGTACTGGTCGCCGGTGTCGGCTATCTGCTGTCCGTGGTCTTCGGGCCGGTTCACGGTCTGTTGCGCCGCCCGCCTTTGCTCACATCCCAATGAGGTGTTTCCCGATGCGCGCTTTACTCGTGCTGTTCAGTCTGATGTTGTCGATGTCATTGTCGGCGGCGGAAAAACTCCCCGTGGTCACCAGCTTCAGCATCCTCGCCGATATGGTTCATCAGATCGGTGGCGAACATATCCAGATCACCGACATGGTTGGCCCCGACGCTGACGCACACACCTACGAGCCCACGCCTGACGACGCCAAGGCCCTGCTCAAAGCCAGGCTGATCATCAAGAACGGTCTGGGTTTCGAACCCTGGCTGGATCGACTGGTCACCAGCACCGGCACCAAAGCTACGGTCATCAGTGCCAGCCACGGCGTGATCCCGCGCTCGCTGGATGAAGACGGCGAAACCGTTCCCGACCCGCATGCCTGGCACAACCTGGCCAACGCCGAGTTGTACGTCGCCAATATCACCAAGGCACTGAGCGTGGCCGACCCGACCAACAAGGCCGACTACGAACGTAACAGTCAGGCGTACCTCAAGCAGATCTACGCCCTGCTCGCCGAAGCCAAAAGCAAACTCGGCTCACTGCCACCGGGCAATCGCAAGATCGTCACCAGCCACGATGCCTTCGGTTATCTCGGTCAGGCCTACGGCATCGACTTCATGGCGCCCCAAGGATTGTCCACTGAGCGTGAGCCGTCGGCCGCCGAAGTCGCCGCGTTGATCACTCAAATCCGCCAGGCCAACGTCAAAGCGGTGTTCATGGAAAACATCAAGGACGCACGCTTGCTCAAACAGATTGCTGACGAAAGCGGCGCGCACATCGGTGGCACGCTGTACTCCGATGCGCTTGCTGCCAATGGCCCGGCGAGCACGTTCACCGGTTTGTTCGAATACAACCTCAACACCCTTTACGACGCACTGAGCCAGCCATGATCCGCAAGAACCCATCAGGCGATTTGCCGCAAATTGCCGAGTCAGCCTACATCGATAAAACCGCGATCATCTGCGGCAAAGTGGTCATCGGCGAAAACGTCTTCGTCGGCCCTTACGCCGTCATCCGCGCCGACGAAGTGGATGCCTCGGGTGCCATGGAACCGATTACCATCGGCGCCAATTCGAACATTCAGGATGGCGTGGTGATCCACTCCAAATCCGGCGCCGCCGTGACCATCGGCGAGTTCAGTTCGATTGCCCACCGCTCCATCGTGCATGGCCCATGCGTGGTCGGCGACCGGGTGTTCATCGGCTTCAACAGCGTGCTGTTCAACTGCATGGTCGGCAACGGTTGCGTCGTGCGGCACAACTCAGTGGTCGACGGGCGCGACTTGCCGGACGCGTTCTACGTACCCTCCACCACCCGCATCGGGCCAACCACCGACCTGTCGTTATTCCCGCCGGTGAGCGTCAGCGCCTCGGAGTTTTCCGAAGACGTGGCTCGCACCAACGTCGACCTGGTGCGCGGCTACAAAGCCTTGCAGAACGAGTTTTGAGCCGATGAGCAGTGTGCTGATTCGCAATGCCAGGCTGGTCAACGAAGGGCGTCAAATCGACGCTGATCTGTTGGTCAGCCACGGGCGCATCGTCAAGATTGCCGGCAGCATCGAAGGCGAAAACGCTACGGTGGAAATCGACGCGAACGGTCAATGGCTGTTGCCGGGAATGATCGATGACCAGGTGCATTTTCGCGAACCCGGAGCGCCGGCCAAAGGCAGCCTCTATACCGAGTCTCGCGCGGCGGTGGCCGGCGGCATCACCAGTTTCATGGACATGCCCAACACCCAACCCGCCACCCTCACCCTTGAAGCACTCGCCGATAAAAAGCGTCGGGCGGCGATGAATTCGGTGGCCAATTACGGTTTCCACTTCGGCGTGAGTCAGGACAATCTCGACACCGTTGCAGCACTCAATCCGTGTGAAGTCGCCGGCGTCAAAGTATTCATGGGCGCCTCCACCGGCAACATGCTGGTGGATGACCCGAAGATCCTAGAGCGACTGTTCGCCGAAGTGCCGACGATTCTGTTGGCACACTGCGAACACACACCGAGCATCGATGCCAATGCCGCACGCCTGCGTGAACAGCACGGCAACCATCTACCGACCGCCGCCCACGCCGTTATTCGCGATGCCGAGACCTGCTATCGATCCTCCTCGCTGGCCGTGCAATTGGCCCAGCGTCACGGCACACGCCTGCACGTTCTGCACCTGACCACGGCGCGGGAACTGGACTTGTTCGAAGACAAACCGTTGTCGCAAAAACGCATTACTGCCGAGGTCTGCCTGCATCATTTGTTGTTTGATGATCGCGACTATCCGCTGCTCGGCAACCTGATCAAGTGCAATCCAGCGATCAAGACCCAAGCCGATCGCGATGCTTTGCGGGCAGCCTTGAACAGCCATCGGCTGGACGTGATCGGCAGCGATCATGCACCGCACACGTGGGACGAAAAGCAGCGACCTTACACTGAAGCCCCCTCGGGATTGCCGTTGGTGCAACACGCGTTACCGGCGCTACTGGAATTGGTGGCGGACAGTGTGCTGACGATCACCACGCTGGTGGCCAAGACCAGCCATCGAGTGGCGGATCTGTTCGCCATTCCCGACCGTGGCTATCTGCGTGAGGGTTATTGGGCTGATCTGGTGTTGATTGAACCGCAGGAGTGGGAGGTGAATCGGCAACCGGTTCTGTCTCAGTGCGGATGGACACCGTTTGCCGGTCGTCGCTTTCGCCATCGGGTGACGACGACGTTGGTGTCAGGGCAAATTGCCTGGCGAGAAGGTCGGGTGAATGAGGCGTGTCGGGGACTGGCGCTAAGGTTCATGCGCTGAATTGGATGACGCTTTCGCGAGCAAGCTCTGCCCCTGCAGACTCATGCGGTTCACCGCAGGAGCAAAGTTCGCTCGCGAAGCTATTAAGCTCTTGGTTTAACAGCGCCGCAATCCTGGCCCAGCCACACCGCTCGAGTCTCCAGACTGCCCTTCTGGTTGATGCCGATGGCGTTGAAGGTGCCATTGGCGACGGTGGTGAACTCGCGGTCACTGAGGAACGTCGCCACTCCCGTGCCCTGCGCTTTCGGGCAACTGAAGCGGAATTTCCACTGGTTGCCCGTGCGCTCGGTAATCTGTTGTTTGCAGCCCGATTGCGGATCGGCCAACGGAATATCGTTCGTCGCCACTTGCTGAGGGGTCAGGCAGGCGCGAATGCCTTTGCCGCCGATATTGATCCCGTTCTTTTCCAGCGCAGCGCGCTGCTGAGGGGTCATCTGGCCTTGCAACTGGCCGAGTATCGATTGCACATCCATCGGCTGGTCATCGACCTTGACGTTGCTTGACGTCATTTCCCACAGCCCCGGCTGCAGCATCTGCGCCTGCGCAACCACCGGCAATGCCAAACCCAGGCCCAGCGCCAAACCCAGCAGACGAACGTTCATCGATAAACTCCTGATCAGTAGTGGCCGTTAGACGCCGGCCGAGTGCTTCGGTTCATGCTCCAATTAAATAGCGACAATCGCGACAGAACATGGTCTGTTAAGCATTGAATCTTCCGGAGCAAGGCTGCCCCATGGATTATTTTGGACCGCATATTTTCGGTTATCTGATCGCCCTCATACACACCCTCGGCGTGATCGCCGCCCTTCACGCGGTGCTCACCGTCCGCACGGCCCAAGGTTCGATTGCCTGGGCGTTGTCGCTGATCTTCATTCCCTACCTCACGCTTATTCCTTATCTGGTGTTTGGCCGCAGCACATTCGACGGCTACATCAAAGCGCGGCGTCAGGCCAACGAACAGATGCGCCAGGCAATATCCGAACTGAACTGGCGCCCTTGGGTGGAAGAAGCCCTGACTGCGCGCGCGTCGAATGCCTATGCGTCGTTGCGCGCCATGCCGAAACTGGGCCGTATGCCGTGCCTGGCGAACAATGAAGTGCAGTTGCTGGTGAATGGCACGGCCACCTTCGATTCGATTTTCCACGCCATTGATCAGGCGAAAGAAGCCGTGCTGATCCAGTTCTTCATCATCCACGATGATCGCCTCGGCCAGCGCCTGCGTGATCTGCTGCTGAAAAAAGCCGCGGAAGGTGTGGCCATCCATTTGCTCTACGACGGCATCGGCAGCCATGCCCTGCCTCACAGCTACGTGCAGGCGCTGCGCGATGGCGGCGTTGAGGTCAAAGCCTTTGCCACACGCAGCGGCTGGCTCAACCGCTTTCAGGTCAACTTCCGTAACCACCGCAAAATCGTCGTGGTCGACGGGGTGATCGGGTTCGTCGGCGGGCACAACGTTGGCGATGAATACATGGGCGAGAAACCGCCGCTGGCGCCGTGGCGCGATACCCATCTGAGAGTGCGCGGCCCGGTGGTTGCGTGCATGCAGGAGTCGTTCGCCGAAGACTGGTTCTGGGCCGCACGCACCCTGCCACCGCTGATACTTGCGGATCGATATCCAGACGATGGCGTCCTCTGCCAACTGCTCGCGACCGGGCCGGCAGACGCCTATGAAACCTGTTCGTTGTTTTTCGTCGAAGCGATTCATGCGGCGACCGAGCGAGTGTGGATCACCAGCCCGTATTTCATCCCCGATGAAGCCGTGTTCGCGGCGTTGCGCTTGGCAGTCTTGCGCGGTGTCGATGTGCGCTTGCTGCTGCCATCGCGTCCGGATCACCGCATCGTTTATGCCGCTTCCAGTCTGTACGCGTTCGAAGCCGTGCGCGCCGGTGTGCGTGTGTTTCGCTATGAGCCCGGATTCCTGCATCAGAAAGTCGTGTTGATCGACAGCGAGATCAGCGCCATCGGCAGCGCGAATCTGGATAACCGCTCGTTCCGGCTGAATTTCGAAGTGATGTTATTGACCGTCGACAGCGACTTCGCCGCCAGCGTGGAACACATGCTCAAGCAGGATTTCGAGCAAGCCTACGAGGTCGCCAAAGAAGAAAGCCGGGAGATCCACCGCCTGCAACAAGTCGGCATGCGGATCGCCCGGCTGATCTCACCGATTCTCTGAGCGCCATCGCCTCAAGGGTTATAGATGTCGTCGCGAGTCCAGGGCAATTCGTGGCTGCCGTCTGGATGCGCCTTCACTGCGAGGATCTGGTGCAGATTGATCCAGCCGCGCGCGAAAGCGTAGGCGCAGCCAGCAAGATACAACCGCCAGATACGCAGCGCTTGATCCGGCACCAGTTTGCCGGCGGCTTCGAGGTTGTCCTCAAGGCGCTCGCTCCAGTGATCCAGGGTACGGGCGTAGTGCAGACGCAGACTTTCGACGTCGACAACCTCCAGCCCCGCTTCGCTGATCTCGGCGGAAATCATCGCCAGGTGCGGCAACTCGCCATTGGGAAACACGTACTTCTCAATGAATTCCCCCGCACCGCGCCCGACCGGCCGGCCATCGGTATGTTTGGCAGTGATACCGTGGTTCATCACCAGCCCGCCCTCCTTCACCGCGCCGAACAGGGTTTTACAGTATTCGGCGAGATTGGCGTGGCCGACGTGTTCGAACATGCCGACGCTGACCACTTTGTCGAACCGGCCATCTTGCGGCAGGTCGCGATAGTCGAGCAGTTGCAGTTCGATCTGCTGTTCCAGCCCTTCGGCTTTGACCCGCTCACGGGCCAGTTCAAGTTGTTCCTTGCTCAGGGTGATGCCGAACACCTTGGCGCCGAACTCCCGCGCAGCGTACCGAGCCAGACCACCCCATCCGCAGCCGACATCCAGCAAATACTCGCCCGGCTGCAAACGCAGCTTGCGGCATAAATGCCGGAATTTGGCTTGTTGCGCCTGTTCAAGGGTCTCGCTGCCAGTTTCAAAATACGCGCAGGAATACGCCATGTCGCTGTCCAGCCACAGCTGGTAGAACGCGTTGGACAGATCGTAGTGATAGGAGATGGCTTTGGCGTCGGTTTCCTTGTCGTGCAAGGTCCGAACCGGCTGGCTGTCGTCATCATCACCGAGCAAAGCCGTGCTCAATTCATCGCAGACGCGGATGACTTCGCTGATCGAGCCCTCCAGTTCCAGCTTGCCTTCCACGAACGCCGCCCCCAGCGTATCGAGGCTTGGATGGGTGAATTGGGTCACCATCTGCGGGTCCTTGACCACAATGGTGACGCTGGGCTCCGGCCCCAGATTGAACTCATGACCGTCCCAGAGCCGCAAGCGAAGCGGTAGCTGCAGATTCTGCAAGGCCGGTGGAAGTTGCGCGAACATGGAAAATCCCCCCTTGTTTCAGACGTCTGATCTGAGGGTAGACCATCCCGGAAAAATAGCAGGCTATCGATTTGATTAGCCTTTTCTATTCGTACAGCCGCTCCAGCAAACCGTCCTGTATCCACTGTTTCAGCCAGGTCACCGCTTGCAACGGCGCGCCCTCACCATAAATGACTGCCAAGGCTGCGCACAGTTCGGAGAAATTCCAGCAGCGGTTTAACAGCCCGTCGAGCGCGCTGGCTTCGGCGGCCTCAAGGCTGCGGTAATTGCAGATCAGATGGCTGCGCCAGATCAGGCACACCAGGGGATTGTCGAGGGCCACACTGTCAGGAAAATCGGCCTCTTCCTTGGCCGAGCGCCACAGGGCAAGGCTATTGAACCGACAATGCAGCCATTGCAACGACGGAACGGGTTTGAATTGCAGCAAAGGCCAGTCTTTCGGGGCCAGCGTCGCCATGCTCGCAATCGTCAGCGGCTCGCCGGCGGGCGCATCAAACGCCAGCGTGAATGACCATTCCAGCCTGGCCATTTCCGTCAGAGGAGCGCTCTGCCCGGGCACCCGATGTTCACGGATAAAATTTTCAAAACCTTTGCCCAACCAGCGCAGGCTGTAGTGCGCCGAAGGGTTTTGGCGGAGATAGGCGCTGGCGAGCAGGTCGAACTCTTCGTCGCCCAGCCAGCGCCAGATCGTCGGGAAGTCACCGCGCAGGACGTCCAGCAAACGTCCTTTATAGGCGTTGTGATAGATCGCCAACCCGGTGTCGACATCGAGCGTCGGGCCGCCGATCAGGCTGTCGACGAGGCCCACGTGTGTCGTGGCATCTTCATCCAGCAGAAACGACTCGAAAGCCAGTTGCCAATCTTTCAAGCGCATTGCTGTCTCCCGGCCTGGACCTTTTCACCCAGCTCACGGGCCTTTCGCAACTCATCAAGCAATTCGCCAAAGGGCGGAAAATGATCATCGCGCTCGAGCAAAGTGGCGACCGCGCCGAAGCGTTCCAGCGTGCGCTGATAGAGCGCCCAGACCGGATCGCTGACCGGTTGGTCGTGGGTATCGATCACGTAGTCGCCGTAATCGCTATGGCCGGCCAGATGCAATTGGCGGACTTTTTCGACGGGCAGGCCTTGTATGAAGGTCCACGGATCGAAGCCATGGTTACGCGAACTGACATAGACATTGTTCACGTCGAGCAGCAACTCGCAGCCGCTCTTGCGGCTTAGCGCGGCGAGAAACTCCCACTCGGTGAAGTCATCCGACGCGGCACGCACGTAACTGGAGACGTTCTCCAGCACCAGCGGACGTTGCAGCACATCCTGAACCTGCGCCACCCGCGCCGCGATGTAATCAAGGCTTTCTTCGGTGTAGGGCAGCGGTAGCAGATCATGCAACTGATGAGCGTTGCCACGGCTCCAGCACAGATGATCAGAAATCCATGCCGGTTTGACCCGCACGGCCAATCGCTTGAGTTGTTGCAGATAATCCGTATCGAGGGCGTGCGGCCCGCCGATGGACAAGGACACGCCGTGCATCACCAGCGGATAACGCTCGGCGACAGCATCCAGGTAATACAGGGCCTTGCCGCCCTGCACCATGAAATTTTCCGAGACCACTTCAAACCAGTCGACATCCGGCGACTCTTCGAGGATCTGCTGGTAGTAAGCGCTACGCAATCCCAGGCCGTAGCCGAGGGAAGGAATTGAAGCAGTCATGTGCGGGCTCCTGGCAAAGTGGCCGCAGTGGCGTCAACCACTGCGGCGGCACCGGGCGGTCAGTTATTCGCCGACCTTGCCACCTGCTTTGTCGCAAGCCGCCTGGGTCATGGCCTTGAAGCCCTGGCCTTTGCACTCGCCCTGACCTTTGCAGGCGTGGTCTTTGGTTTTGCAGTCATTCTGGCCTTTGCAGGCATTCACGCCGTAGCAGTGAACGTTGGCATCGGCGGCCATCGCCGTGGTGGCAACACCGGCAAACATTGTGGCGGCGGCCAGAGCGAGAGCGGCACCCGCAGCAGCGGTCTTGATGGTCATTTTTCTTATCCTCGGTAATCGTCAGGGATGTCGGCTGGACGGTTGTTGCGCGCCGACACAGCACTAGAGAGCGCGACCCTGACGGCGTTACATCGCCACGCAAAGAAATTTCAGATTTGTTTTTCCAGCTTCAATAATGGCTCCTGGAACCGCAGCAATCGCCCGGCGTTACCCAGCACCAGCAAGGTGCTGAGGTTGTGCAGCAACGCGGCAATCATCGCCCCCGCAGCACCGAGCCAGCCGAACGCGGCGAACACGACAATCGCCAGCGTCCAGCCCAGACCGATGATGACGTTGACCTGCAACGTCCTTCGGCACTGGCGGCTCAAACGCACGCAGGTGCCCAGCCGACGCAAATCGCTGCCGATCAGCACGATGTCCGCCGACGCCAACGCAATGTCCGCGCCACCCGCGCCCATCGCCACGCCGACCACACCCGCTTTCAGCGCGAGCGAATCGTTGATGCCATCGCCGACCACCATCGGCCGGAATCCCTTGTCGATTTCCTTGAGTACGCGATTGAGCTTGTCTTCGGGCAAGGCCTGGGCTTCGACTTCATGCAAACCGACATCGTTGGCCAGGGCCTGCGCAACGGCTTGCCGGTCGCCGGTCAGCAACAATTGCCGACCCAAGCCCAACGCTCGCAATTCGCTCAAGGCAAAGCGCGCCTCAGGTTTGACACTGTCGGCCAGCAACAGCCAGGCGAGGAACTCACCGTTGAGCGCAAGGCCGGCAATCGGCCCATCGTGGTCGGGAACGGTCGTGGTGGCGATTGCCAACTGCGCGAATAGCTCGGGACGGCCAAGCGCCGCTTCGCCCTGCCCGGTCATGGCCACGACACCGAGGCCCTGGCGCTCATGAATATCGGTCAGCGGCAGGCTGTGTTCCGGACTGACCAATCCTGCCAGTGCGCGGCTGACCGGATGGCTGCTCGCCGCGCCGAGGCTGGCGGCCAGGGCCATCACCGCAGCAGGGTCCACGCGCGGGCTGTTGATCGACTGCAAACGCAAGGTGCCGTAAGTCAGGGTGCCGGTCTTGTCGACGACCAGTGACGTCAGGTCGGCCAGCTCTTCGAGGAACGCCGAACTGCGAATCAGAATGCCGTGCCGCGCCGCCACCGCCACCCCGGCAATCGCCGTCGCCGGTGCCGACAACACCAGCGCACACGGGCAGGCGGCGACCAGCACCGCGAGCATCGCCTGCGCATCATGGGTGATAAACCAGGTCACCGCAGCCAGCAGCAATACCAGCACCATGTAGCCCCCGGCGTAGCGCTCGAGCAACCGGGTGATCGGCGGCTTCGAACGCTCGGCGTTCTGCATCAGGGCGATGACTTTGCCCAGCGTCGACTCATCGCCCGTGCGCGTCACCTCGATGCGCAGCAGACCGTCAAGGTTGATCGCTGCGCCGAACACGCTCATGCCGACCGCGGTTTCCACTGGCACCGATTCACCGGTAATCGACGCGGTATCGAGGCTCGCCTGCCCCGACAACACGCGACCGTCCGCCGGGACGCGATCCCCGGCACGCACCTCGACGGTGTCGCCGGGTTTCAATGTGGCGTTGTCCACTTCGATAATCGTACCGTCCGCCTGAACCTTGCGCGCGTGGCTGCGGGTCAACTGGCCGAGGGCATGAATCGCTTCCTGCGAACCGATGACGCTGCGCTCCTCCAGCACGTGACCGAAGATCATGATGATCGGCAACAACGCTGCGGTGAGAAGATCACCGGTCGCCCAGGCACCCAACATCGCCAAGGCGATCAGTTGATCGGTGATGCCATGCAAGCTTGGATAGCGCAGGCTGAAGCACGCCGAGCGCATCACCGGCACCGCAACCAGTAAAGACGCAAAACCCAGTAGCAACTGACTGACACCGGTTTGCTCCGGCAGCAGCCACCGCCAGATCAAACCGAGGCCCAGCAGTCCGAGCGCGAGCATCGCCAGTGTCAATTGGCGCGCCGCGCGGCGTTGTTCGGCGGAGGACAACAGGCTCGGTGCAGCGGTGGACGCAGTCATTGACTGGCTCCCTGGATGATCAGACGGGAATCGTCTTTCGGGTCGACCGTCGTGACAGAACCGGCCTGACCGAGAATCTTCGGCATACGTTCGCGGTACAGGCGCAAGAGCATCTGCGGATCGGTTCCTTGCTGCTGCGCCTTGGCCAGGCTCATTACCGTCGCGGTGTCCGACGAGGCTTTGGCCAAGCGCTCTCCCGCTTGGGCGTGAGCGACTTGCAGCGTGCGGTCGGCTTGTTCGTTGGCAGTCTGGGTGAGTTTTTCGGCGTCGGTGCGCGCGTTGGCCACGGCTTTGTCGGCTTGCTGACTGGCGGTCAACACCGCGTTAAAGGCACTGACAGCAGGAGACGGCAGACTCGACTGCACATCGACTCGCGCCACTTCGATGCCGATGCCCTGCCCGCTGGCCTTGAGTTCTGCCAGCCGTTGGTTGATGCCTTGCACCAGATCACCGCGCAGTCGCTCGCGACGCTCGGCAGCCTGGTTGTCGGCGCCGATGAGTTCCGGGCGCGCGACCAGAATGGTATCGAGATCGCGGGCGGCGGTTAAGGCCACCGCGCTGCGCGTGACCAGACGGTCCAATGCAGGGAGCACATGATCCCCTTGCAGCACGAAGCCATAAGGGTCAGTGACTTTGTAAAACACCCGCACATCCAATTGCACCACGCCAGCATCACCGGTCAATAAATAGCCAGAGCCGGCCAGCGCATCACTCAGCGGAGTGGCGAATGAAGCGACCCTGTCCGCCTTGATTGCCTCATCGCTGCGCAGCAGGTTTTCGACGCGACGTTCGATCACTCGATCCGCCGCGGGCAGCAATATCACCTGCTCGAATGGCTGGGGCCAGGCCAACAGCAGGCCGGCATTCTGAATGCGTTCGAGAGCGCCAAAGTGCAGGACCACCGCGCGGTTTTGCGGATCGATCTGCCGTACATTGGAGAACGCCCACGCTAACGCGGCCAACACCGTCACCGCGTATAACGCGAAAAAAGCCAGCCGTCCGGCCTGAATCCATGGGCTACTTAACGAATGTGTTCCACGTGGAACTTCATCATTCATGGTTGCGATCCGGATTTGTTGTCGAGATTTGGCGGGCCATCGACCAGCACACGGAACGGCGCAGCGTCGGTGCGCAAAATCAGCTTGGTCTGCGGCGTGACGAGGGTGCCAAGCGTGTCCAGTGATCGCAGCAGGTTGTACAGCTGAGGCGAACCGGCGTAAGCGCGCCCATAAATCTGCGCCGCTTCGACCCGGGATTGAGCTTCGATGTCTGCCGCTTTTACCGAGGCATCCGCCTGAACAATGCGCGCATCGCGCTCGGCAGCGGAGCGGATTTGCGCAGCCTCACGCTTACCGATGGCGGTGCGTTCGGTGGCGATGGTTTCACGCTCGGCACGCATGCGATCGACCGTCGCGGTGAGCGTCACCGAGGGCAAGGTCAAACGCTCGATGCCCACCTGCACCACGCGCACACCATACGTCGCGAGCAACTGTTGATCGATTTGCTGGCGCAATTGCGCTTCGAAATCGGCAATGCGCACCTGACCGGCATCGGTGTTGACCAGATTGGCCAGGTCGAAACTGCTGGCGGTGGTTTCCAGCGCCGAACCGACAAACGTGCGAATCTGCCGCGCCGCCTCGTCCGGCTGATTCTGCACGGCGCGCATGAAACGCTGCACATTGTCGGGATCACCCTGAACCTGCCACGCCACGTAAGCCTGAACGATGATGCGCAAACCATCGCGGGTGCCGACATCCTGCAGTCCGCTGGACGTTGTCCGTAGACGCAAATCCACTGGAATTGCCGCCTCGAACGGTGCCGGCCAGCGCCAGTTCAATCCCGGCTCAAGCAACACCCGCGACGGATTGCCGAAGCGGGTAATGACCGTCGCCTCACCGGAGCGCACCTGCACCAGACTGGCCGCCGCGATGGCGAATGCCACCAGCAACAGCGCCCAGCCCATGCGACGCCACGGGAAAGGCCCCGCCTCTTGCGGCGCACCGTGGTGATGATGACCATGATGATGGTGATGCCCGCCGTGGCCGTGAGTGTGTCCAGCGTGGTCGTGATGATCGTGCGTGTGCGACTGGCTCAATGGGCAACTCCTGGTTGAGCGGTGGAGCGCGCGGGCGTGGGATCAGCCGGCAGCGTGAACGTTCGCAAGTCGATGGTCGGCGCGTTGCTGCCGCCCAGACGATGGTCGAGCACCAGCAGCCTGGCTTTGCTCAGGCCCAGACTGAGCTGGCTGAGGTATTGCTCCAGAACGAAGGCCTGACCGGCGCTGGCGTAGGCTTTTTGTTCAGCACTGAATTTCAGGTCGGCGGCCTGGGCAGCGGCGCGTGTTTCACTGGCGTTGGCGCTGGCCTGATCTTTGGCCAGACTGGCCTGCAGCTGCGCCTGATTACTCACCTCGGCCGCCGCGCCGCGTTCACGGGAGATCAATGCCTGCGCGCCGATCTGCGCCGCCTGCACACTGTGATAGGCATTGGCGGCACCTGCCGGCGGATGAATCGCCTCAACCACGGTGGCAAGAATTTCCACGCCGCTATCGAGTTTTTGCAGATCGTCCTGCACCGCGCGACCGATCTCCTCGCCCAAGCCTACCCGGTCCGCACCGAGCAAACCGTCGAGGGTTCGCGAGGCAAAGTCGTGCACCAGAATCCTGCTCGCGGTGCTGCGAATCAGCGTCGGCACATCGGCGCTGTTGTAGGTCGCGGCCAATGCAGCCTGATCGCTGAGCCCGATGCGGTAAACGAAGCGCACATCCATGTTGACGATCTGGAAGCCCTGCTGGTCGCCACGGCTGCTGGCGATAACCTGCGATTTGTCATTGACGTGGCTGGCGTCCCACAAACGGTTGGCGGTCATCGGCGCCGGGCCTTCAGCCGGGTCGGCTTGAACCGGTGCCGAGTTTTCACCCACGCTGGTGGCCAGTTCATGCACCACACCGTTTTCAACGTTCAATACACGGCCCAGCGGCCAAGGCAAACCGGCGTGCAAGCCGGGCCCGAACACCTGCACCGGTTTGCCGAAACGCTCGTAGATGCCCCGTCCTTGCAGGGGGATTTCGTGGATACCCGTGAGCAACCAGCCCACCGCAACTACGAACGCCAGCACCGGCAGAAATGCCCGACGCATGTAGCTGAATGCCCAGATCTGGCGCAGATCAATACCAAAGCGATTGTGCAATTCATGCTGCAACACCCGCCATGGCTGCGGCGGCCAGCACAACATATCGGCGACAACACTGCGCGCCAGCAACGTCGGTTCCAGCTGCTCGCGGCGCGGGCTGAATACCGATAGTACGGCACGCAATAGCAGCTCAATCGCAACCCATCCCGGCAAGATGCCCATCAGTACCGCGACGCGCACCGGCCACACCGTGCTGTCACTGGCAAACAGCAAACACAACGCGCCCACTACCAGACTGATCAGGGTGACGCGCGTCAGTTGCGCCAGCGCGCCGGCCTCAGGCCATTGCGCCGGTTTTTCCTGGGCAAGTTGCCTCTCCAGCACCAGCAGACCAAACGCCAGCAACAACGCCAGCGCCGCGCCCACCGTGGCAGACAACCCAACCATCGCGGGTGGCAATGTCAGGTTCCACACCTGGTCGATACTCAGCACCACCAGCATTGCCCAACCCGCGAGCCACAGCGCCGGCGCCCCGATCTGGCCGAGCACATGCACGCTGCGTTGGCTCAAGCGATCCAACAGGCGCTCGTACCAGCCATCCGGCGCGGCATGCTCGGCAATCTCGATTGGCGTCAGCGGATCAATCACCCGCGCGCGCCATCGCGCAACCCACCCCGCCGATTGCAGCCCGGCCACCAGCACCAAAAGCGCTGCGCTCTGGTTAACCAGCAGCGGTACCCACATCGTTTGCGGAGCAAACAGCCCGACAAAAAATGCCAGGACCCAGCCTGCACCGGCCAATGCGCCGAGGCCGATAGCCCAGCGCCGCAAGCGCCGTCCTTGCGTGGCCGCTTGCTGAAAGCGCGGCAGCCCGGTCACTTGCGTGCCTTCCACCTCCAGATCAACTTGCATATCACCCCGACACCATTGACTCGCTGTTCATAGCGTTACGATATAACGATAAACGTGAAATATTCGTACACAATTACCCTTATTCAAAGATGCCCGACCTGTCGCTTGCCTGAAGCCTTGACCGAAATGTCCGCCAACGCACATATTACGTTCGTAATTTTGCTTGAAAGCTACTTTTAACGATCCGCACCCATCCAACTGGAGCAAACGCATGAGCAACTATGACGTGGTGATTCTGGGCGGTGGCCCCGGCGGCTATAACGCGGCGATCCGTGCTGGCCAGTTGGGCTTGAAAGCCGCTTGCGTCGAAGGCCGGGCGACCCTCGGCGGTACCTGCCTGAACGTGGGTTGCATGCCGTCCAAAGCCTTGTTGCACGCTTCAGAGCTCTACGACGCAGCGATGGGCGCGGAATTCGCCAACCTTGGCATCGAGGTCAAACCGACGCTGAACCTTGCGCAAATGATGAAGCAGAAAGACGAGAGCGTGGCCGGCCTGACCAAGGGCATCGAATTTCTCTTTCGCAAGAACAAGGTCGACTGGATCAAGGGCTGGGGCCACATCGACGGCCCGGGCAAGGTCAGTGTGACCGGCGACCAGGGCAGCAAGATCGAACTGACCGCCAAAGACATCATCATCGCCACCGGCTCGGAACCCACTCCCCTGCCCGGCGTCGAGATCGACAACCAACGCATTCTGGATTCCACCGGAGCGCTGTCATTGAGTGAGGTGCCCAAGCACCTGGTGGTGATCGGCGCCGGTGTGATTGGCCTGGAGCTGGGTTCTGTCTGGCGACGTCTTGGCGCTCAAGTGACCGTGATCGAGTACCTCGACCGCATCTGTCCCGGTGTCGATGGCGAGGCCGGCAAAACCTTGCAGCGCTCGCTGAGCAAGCAAGGCATCCGTTTCAAGTTGAGTTCGAAGGTCACCAGCGCCACCACCTCGACCAATGGCGTGCAACTCAGCGTCGAACCAGCGGCCGGCGGCACCGCCGAAATAGTCGAAGCCGATTACGTGCTGGTGGCCATCGGTCGCCGCCCGTATACCCAAGGCCTGGGCCTGGAGAACGTCGGCCTGAGCACCGACAAGCGCGGCATGCTCGCCAACAGACAACACCGCACCGAAGCCCCGGGGGTCTGGGTGATCGGTGACGTAACCTCCGGCCCGATGCTCGCGCACAAGGCCGAAGATGAAGCCATGGCGTGCGTCGAGCAGATCCACGGCAAGGCCGGCGAGGTCAATTACGCGCTGATCCCCAACGTCATCTACACCAAACCCGAGCTGGCCAGCGTCGGTAAGACCGAGGAGCAACTCAAGGCTGAAGGCCGCGCTTACAAGGTCGGCAAGTTCCCGTTCACGGCCAACAGCCGGGCGAAAATCAACCATGAGACCGAGGGCTTTGCCAAAGTCATCGCCGACGAACGCACGGATGAAGTGCTGGGCGTGCACCTCGTCGGTCCAAGCGTCAGCGAGATGATCGGCGAGTTCTGTGTGGCGATGGAATTCAGTGCATCGGCGCAGGACATCGCCTTGACCTGCCATCCGCACCCGACCCGGTCGGAAGCGTTGCGTCAGGCGGCGATGAATGTCGAGGGGATGGCGACGCAGATGTAAACGGGGCAAAGATCGCTGCTTTAGGCAGCCCTAAGGGGTTACGCCGCAGGCGGCGGTTTTTGCTCGTCAGACCGGGAGATGCCCAAGAGGCAATGGCCCCGGCGCTTTCACCGTGTGAATCGCAAAGTTGCTGCGAATATCGCTCACCCCCGGCAGCTTCAACAGGCAACCGCTGAGAAAGCGGTCGTAGGCGCGCAGGTCCGGCACCACCACTTGCAGGAGAAAATCCGATTCGCCGGAGACCAGAAACGCTGAAATCACCTCGGGCAACGCCGTCACCGCCGTGTAAAACGCTTCAGCCTGTTCATCGTTGTGCCGCTCGACCTTGACCCCGACAAACACCGTCAACCCCAAACCGACTTCATCGCGATCCAGATTGGCCTGATAGCCGCGAATGACCCCCGCCTCCTCAAGCATCCGCACCCGGCGCAGACACGGTGACGCCGACAAGCCGATTTCATCCGCCAACTCGACATTGCTCAGGCGTCCGTTGCGTTGCAGCGCGGCGAGAATCTTGCGATCAAAGGCGTCAAGTTTCATGTTTGGCAGATTCCAATGGCTGTAGCGCTTAAAACCAGCAGATTATGCCAAGCGCACTGAATTTTGAAGCTGACTACGCAAGCACCTGCCCCGCCCTTGCCCCCTAGACTGAGTCACCGGATCGACAACGAAAGGGGGTATCACGTGGCAACACTCTGGCTGTTTTTCCTGGCATTGACGGTGGTGTATCTGCTGCCCGGGCCGGACATGATTCTGCTCCTGCAAACCGGCGCCCGTCAGGGTCGTGGTGCGGCGCTCGCCACCGCTGTCGGCCTGGGCATCGCCCGGGGTTGTCACGTGGCACTGGCGGGGTTGGGACTGGCGGCGCTGTTCAAGGCAGCGCCGTGGACATTCGAGGCAGTACGTCTGGCCGGCGCGGCGTATCTGTTGTGGATCGGCCTTCAATGCCTGCGCAGCACATTGCTGCCGAACCTGGAGAGCGGCGGCCTTGCTGATGCGCCAGGGCAATGGCGTGAGGCGATTCGTCGAGGGCTGCTGACCAATCTGCTCAATCCCAAGGCGCTGCTCTTCTGTTCGGTCTTGCTGCCACAATTCATCGTCAACGACGGCGCTCCCGTGCTCCACCAGTTCGCCCTCCTCGGCCTGCTGCTGGTAGGCGTTGGCCTGCTGTTCGACAGCACTTACGCCATGGTGGGCGCCGCGCTGGGCCGTTGGCTGCAACACAGTCCAACGGCGCAACGGGTGCAACAGTGGCTGTTCGGTAGCCTGTTGATCGGCTTTGCCGTGCGCCTGACGTTCATCCAGGAGGCTTAGCCCTTGCCCGCCTTGCGCTGGCGACGGCTGATCAGCCACAACGCGCCGGCCGCGACCAGCACCAACGCGCCGATCTGCACCGGCCCTTTGTACGGACGCAGTGCCTGGCGCGCCGCATCGGTCACCTGGGTGACGTAGCGCTTGTCGGCGTTTTCGAAATCCGGGTACGGGCATTGATGACCGAAATCCACCGCCCACGGCACAAAGGGGCCTTCCTTCACATAGCGTTGATACAACGCGCTCTGGTCTTCCAGGCTGCTGTTCCACCCGGCGGCATTGCACAACACGGCGGCAAACGCCTGGCTGGTGTGCGGCAGATTGTCGGCGGCGCGTCCGGCCAGCGTCGTGGCGACGAAGCGATAGTGGTAGCGCTGATCCGGCTGCGCCGCACTGGCCTGCTGGCGCTGCACTTCGGCTTCGGACACCAGCGGGCCGACCTTCAGCTCGGTGGTTTCCAGGCTGTAGTTGCCGCCGAACGTGGCGTAGTCCGGGGCCATCTCATAGCCAAGAATGTCCATACCCCACTCGCGCGCGGTCCAGGCAGCGTTATACAGCGCACTGGCGCGTTGGGTCGGCCACCACGCGGCATCTGCCTTCAAGCGTTGCTCGCCATAGAGCCGGGCCTTTTTTTGCAGGTCGGGATTGTCGAAGTAAGCGACCGCGTCGGTGTAATGCCCTTCACGCAACAGACGCCGGCCCAGCAGATTGCGCAGGCTCGCGGCGACGGGCAGCGGCACGTAGCTGTCGCGCTCCTGTTGAGTCAGTGCGGGCGGCGCTGGCACGTTTTCGTCGACATACTGTTTGAGTTCATCAACGGTCAGCACGCGCTCGGCCACGGTTGCGGCATCGAACCAGTACACGTTGTTGCTGCGATACAACTGCACGAAGGCTTGCAGGTATTCGCCACGCTGCAAGGCGAGGATCGCGCTTTCGCCTTCGACCCGGCATTTCGGCTGGAGACTTTCGTAAGCCCAGTCCGGGGTGCGTCGATCCCCCCAGTCTTCTTGCTGCGGGAACGCTTGGGCTGCTTTCGAATAGGCTGCGGCGGCGGCATTCCTGTCGCCGTCACGCACCGCCAGTTTCGCTCGCAGCCACCACGCCAGCCCGCCATCGCCAGCGTTTTCGAGGAAGGCCCGGGCGCCCGCGTAATCGCCTTGTTGATAGCTCATCGCGGCCAGGCGATCAGCATTTTCCAGGCTGCCGCGAGTGCTGTTTTGCAGGAGCCTGACCAGTTTCTTCTCGTTTGGCGGCTCGTCGCCAAACGACCAGCCCTGACGGCTGACCAGCGAGGCGGTGACCAGTTGCTGTACCGTTTTGTGCTGGAGCAACTCGGCCAGTTCGGCTTCGGGCAATTGCGCCAGCTCATTCATCAATTGCTTGAGCGAGGTGTAACCCACGGCGGACCCGTGCAGGTTTTGCGCCTCATACAGTTCGATGGCGCCGCTCCAATCGCCCGCCGCGCGCACCACCCGCGCCTCTTCGCCGAGGCTGGCAACACCCAGCTCCAGCGGATCGCTGAAACCGTCGATGCTCAGTTGCCGGGCCTGACGAAACGCATCACGCGACTGCTCCAGCGCCCCTCCCGCATCCCCGGCCGCACGGCTCATGGCAAACCAGGTTCGGCCCAGCGAATACGCCGCCCAGGTGCTGCGCAACGGACGCTGATCAGCCGGCAGCGCCAACAGCTTGTTGAAATATTCGACGGCGAGTTGATGATCGCCGGTGGCAAACGCTACCGCACCGGCCACGTACCAACGGATTTCCGCTGGCAGACTGGCGCCTTGCGCCTCGACCTGATGCGCATCGGTCAACCCGCGCAAGCGCTTGACCAGCGTCTGTTGCTCGGAGCTCAGCCCGGTTTGTTCGGCCTTGTCGCGAGCCTCGGCGGACGCGTTTTCGTCGCCGTACAGGTCGTTGGGATTGTGCGTCGCAGCGGTGACATTGTTCAGCCCGGCGATGGTTTTGCCGAGGCGGCCGAGTTCAAAGTGGAAGTTGCCCTCCGGCAGATCCGCCAGGGTCTGCCCGCGATTGTCGAGCAAGCGCATCGGGAAGTCCGGGCCGCAGGCCAGCGCCGTGCCCAGCGGCAGGCTGAGGCTCAGGCAGAGCAGATGGCGGGGCCAGTTACGGGTCAACATGCGAACCTCCTTGATCAATGATTGCGCAACGTGCCCAGCCGATGGCGCGTTGTCCGCCCGCCGGCAAGCGGCCGTCGCGCAGGCGGGTGAAGGTAAGCAGATCCGGGCCTTGTTGCAATGCATAACCGGCCAGCGCATCGGCGCCTTCACAGCCCCGGGCCTTGACCGTGATGCGCGCAGGCCAGGCACTGTCGAGATTGCCGTTATTGCCCAGTCTGATGTCGTAGAGCCCGTTCTGTTCGCTGAACAGCAGCCCGAGCCGACTGGTCAACGCCTCACCCCGTGCCACGGCGCGCAGAGTGGTCAGGCTCCAGGCGCGGCGGTCATTGGCCAGCGGCAAGCGAAACCAGATCAGCCCGGCCAGATGCGTCGGTGGATCATCCTGCAGCGCCTTGGCGAGCTGGCTCAGTTGCAGCGGATCGGCCAGCAGCTCCCGACGCTCACCGCTGCGCTCAATCGGCACTTCGCTTTCCACCAGCGGCGCCCCGCCATCATCCGCCAGCAGCGCAACGCCGTAAGCCGGTAGCGCGAGATAAAACGGTTTGTCAGTGACCCGCGCCCACCCCTTGGCCCACTTCAACGCCTGCTCAGGATCAAACAGCCCACGACGCGGATCGCTGACGGCGTGGACTTGCAGCACGCTGCTGTCGACGGTTTGCACAAGTGCGGGCAATTGCGCACTGCCGAGCCAGGCTGGCAGCGCGGTGATGCTCAGCGCCATGTGGGCCGGCAATGCCGCACGCAGATGCTTGAGGAATTCAGCGTAGGCCGGCAAACGCGTGTTGCCGGCGTCATGATCGATCTCGACGCCACTCAGGCTCAGGCCTTGCGCCTGCCAGTCGGCAAGTACCTGCACAATCTGCGTGGTGACTTGATCCTGATCCAGCGACTTGAGCTGGCCGTCGAGACGAATCACCGCGATCAACGGGCGGCCATCGGCTTTCAACAGCGGCGCATTGATCCGCGCGCGGTGCCATCCGGCATTGGGAAAGGCTTGCAGCGCAAGCACGCGCAGCGTCGAGAAGTCAGCGTGGCTGTTGCGCAACGCCGCGTCGTGAGCCGGCGTCCATTGGCGTTGCCAGATGTACAGTTGCTGGTCGAGGGGCGGCGCGTTTTGCGGCTTGCAGCCCACAAGCAACCACACCGTGATCAGAATCGAAACACCAAACCGCATCAAATCGCCAACCCTTGCGAACACATGAGCGCAGGGTACACAAAACCCTGTAGGCGCTGTCGATGAAACGAGGCTGCAATCGTGTGATCGGGTTTGAACGATCAGTATCAAATGATCACAGCGTGGCGCAGCGCCTGCAGGATCAGCGCGTCGGGCTCAGGGTTTGCGGGCAATGATCACTTGGCTTTTCGCCACAACCGCATCCAGCGCCTGCTTGATCTGCGCGCCGCGCGGTGAGTCGAGCACCGCTTGCCAGGTGCTCGCCCAGTGATTGAGCAACGGATGATCCGGGTTGCTGAAGTCGACCTTGGCTTCCCAGAACAGCAGCATCCACATCGACCAGTAAAAGCCGTACTGGCTGTGACTGACGATCTCCAGCCCGGCCTCGCTGACCATCGCCTTGAACTGCTCTTCGCTGATGATACGAATGTGGTTGGGCTTCTGGAAATACTCGGCGGCGGCGATGTCTTTCTGCAGGTTTTCGGAGCTTGGGTGCGGCACGCTCAGCAGGTACAGCGCACCAGGCTTGCCGACGCGTACCAGTTCGGCGAGAAACTGCGCCGGGTCGTCGACGTGCTCGATGACTTCGGTGGAGACCACGCGAGTGGCGGTGTGGTCGGCGATGGGCAGCGGATTGCAGTCGGTGACGTGGCATTCGATGTCCCGCGCCGGGGTATCGCTCAAGCGCAGACGGGTGGATTCGACCTTGGCCCCGTCGATGTCGGCAATGATGATCTTCGCCCCACGCATGCCACAGAAATGCACGTTGCCGCCATCGCCGCAGCCGACATCGAGCACGGTGTCGTCAGCACTGACGGGAAACCCGGTGAACAGCTCGTTGGTCTGCTGGTTGAACCAGCCGCTGAGCACGGCATCGTGCAGACCGAGCATGTACGGATCGGCTTTCTCGGCAACCGCAACGACCGGCTGTGCTGGCGTCGGTGCCGTAAGTTTCTTGAACAGGCTCAGCATGAAGTGGCTCCAGAGGATGGGACTGCGGGACGGGCGGTGCCGAGGCGCTTGACCAGTGCAGCGCCACGATTGCGCATCGGCATTTCGACCAGACGGTAATTCAGTTCGCTGAGCAGCACGATCAGCCCGAAGGCCAGCACCAGCGTGACAATCGGATGCCCGGCGGGGCTCGGCAGTCCGGTGCTCTGCAAGCGGAAAATCAGTTCACGCACCAGCAGGTACGCGGGAATGTGGATCAGATAAATGCCGTAGGAGCGGCTGCCGATCCACCCCAGCAAACGTTGCACCGCACCGGCGGGCATCAGGTAATCGCGGTTGTACGAGGCGATCCACACCAGCACTGCGCTGAGCACGGCAATGGAGCCGATGCGGTAGGCCGACAAGGTAAAACGGTCGGTCGCCATGAAACTCAACAGCAGGCCAATCCCGATCAATGTCGAAACCCCGGCCCAAGGTCGGTGCAAAAACGTCGGCCGCCAACGCTGATAACCCGGCTGCGCGCTCCACATTGCCAGCAGCACGCCGAGGGCCAGGGCGTCCGTGCGCACCACCATCAGCAACGGCGTTCGCACGGTGAATATCTGTACCGCGACCAGCGCCAGCAACGCCCAGACCAGATGCTTGCGACACAGCACAATCAACAGCGGGAACAACAGGTAGAACTGCTCCTCCAGCGCCAGGCTCCAGTAGACGAAACTGCTGCCGTACTCGTAGTGAAAGAAGCTGTCGGCAAAACGGAAGTTGGCGTACTGCAACACCCCGGCCAGCGTCGCCTGGAGGTTGGCGGACACGCTCCCGAACGCTCCCGAACGGTTGAGAAACACGCACGCCAGCAGTATCAGCGCCAGCCACAACCACGCCGAGGGCAACAGCCGAAACACCCGGCGCAGCCAGAAATTTCGGGTTTGCGCCCAGTATTCCTGGCGGGTGGTGCAACCCTGCAATGCCGGGATCAGGCTGCGGGCAATGACAAAACCGGAGATCGCAAAAAACAGATCCACGCCCCACCAATGCTGCGCCCGAGCATGAATCTGCTCCAGCAGCGGCACGTTATCGGTGAACAGGCTGCCCTGCAAATGATGGAACAACACCCCGAGTACCGCGACCGCGCGCAGCACTTCGATGTCCATGATGCGCTTGCCGCTCATGGTGCATCCCCGCCGGCGAGTGGCTTGCGGGCAATGATCACCTGGCTCTTGGGCATCAACCCGTCCAGCATCTGTTTGATCGCCAGACCATCAGGTTGATCGAGCAAGTCCTGCCAGGTGCGCGCCCAGCTTTCCATCAAGGGCGTGAACGGTTCCTGGATACGGTCGCGCACGGCGCCTTCGGGGGCGCGCCCGGCCGCACGCTCACCGGCCCAGAAGAAGATCATGCCCATCACCCAGAAAAAGCCGTTGGCCTGTCGATGCTCAATCACCAGACCCGCGTCCTCGACCAGCGCGGCGAAACGCTCCGGCGTAAATATCTGCACATGATTGGGCGACTGGTAATAGCTGGCCGGGGCGATGCCCTTTTGCAACTGCTCACCGACGGGCGCCGGCACACTGAACAGGAACTGCGCGCCGGGACGGCCCATGCGCACCAGCTCGGCCATGAACGGCTCAGGCTGATCGATGTGTTCGAGCACTTCCATGCACACCACTTTGCTCGCGCAGCCATCCGTCAGAGGCAACGGCAGGCTGTTGCTGACCAGCCCCAGATTGGCCTGAGTGCTTTGCGCGGCAACCTGACGGGCGAGGTCGCGCACTTTGTCGTGCTCACTGTCGGTGAAGATCACCGAGGCGCCCTGGCGCACGGCAAACAAGGTTGCTACGCCTTCGCCGCAACCGACATCGAGCAAGGTGTCGTCAGCGCTGATCTTGAATCCCTTGAGCAGCTCGCCCGTGTCACTCGAGAACCAGCCATCAAGCACCGCATCACGCAGCCCGACATAACGCGGCGAAGCGTGAATCGGTGATGCCGCTGCAGGCGCCGTCGGCGCAGCGGGACGAAATCGCGCGAGCAGGCGACGGATCATGCGCGCGCATCTTGCACGGGCAAGGCTCGCGGCGACTGCGCGAAAAACGCGCGCAAGCGTTGTTCGGTGCTGGCCTGGCTGCAGAAGCGTTGCAGGCTGCGTACCGCTTCGCCGGACATGCTCGCGTAACGCAGCGCGTCGCTCTTGGCCACGGCATGGCTGGCGCGATAGGCCGCGCACAGCGAATCCCAATTGGTCATGTAGCGCAGGGTGCGATAGGCCGCCCGCGGGTCGTGGGGCCAGGCGGTCAGCTCTTCGGTGAAGTCGACGATAAACGCGTTGTCACTGTTCACGTAGTCGGCCATCGCGGTGTTCAGGGGCGCAATCGCCGGTTTGCCACAGGACATGAACTCCATCAGCGGCAAGCACTGCCCTTCGCCATACGAACTGTTGACCACGTAGCTGGTGGCCTCCACTAGGCGCTCGTAATCGGCGTCCGCCAGATAGCCGTGAATCAGCACGATCCGGCACTGGTACGCCTGATTCTTGTAGAGATGATGCAGCATGTCGGCCAGCGCGTTGCCGATGTCATGGTGGGTGAGTTTGAGCACCAGCGTGGCATCACGGGTGTCGCGAAACGTGGTGCAGAACGCGCTGATCATGTCTTGCCAGTTCTTGCGCCCGTCGTAAGGGTTGAACACCGAGGTGTAGACCACGCCCTCAAGTTGCAACTGGCAATCCTGCGGCGGCGCGCTGAACGACATCGGCTCGCCTTCGCACAGCCCCGGCGGCCCATACGGGCGCAGGTCGACCGTGCGGCTGTCGATCAGCAAGCCGCGCAGGTTCAGGATGACCGGCTCGACCAGCGCACGCTGCTCCGGTTGTTCGCCGCGCGCGGCGAATCGATCCCACACCGGCGCCGGAATCGCGCTGACCGGGTAGTCGGCGCCCATCACGTCGCGCACGGTGCTGACGGTGAACGAGGAATGCGTGATCGCCCGACCGCAAGCCTCCAGCACCACCCGCCAGTCGTGGCGTGGCTCACCCTGCCAGCTCTCGGTGGGAAGCGTGCTGAACTCCCAGGCGAACACCGGAATGGTCGGGCAGGTGTAATGAATCGGGGTGCGATGCGGCGGCGAGAACGACAGGAAGACGCAATCCTCGCCACGGCTCAGACAATCGAAATACAGACGATCAACCAATTCGTCGGGGTTGCTGACTTCGATGACCTGACCGATGCGTTCGAGCACCGGACGGAATTCCTTGAGCACAAAGTAATAACTGTATTCCGGGCGCCCGAGGTTCTGCTGGATGTTGCTCTTGTTGGTTTCCGAATGAATGATGATCAGCATGGTTCTGCTCCCGCCTCTGCACTCATCGGCACCTTTTCAGCCAGCGGCTCCAAGGCAAAGAACTGCATGACGCGCTGCTGTACCGGAACGAATCCGCAGTAGTCACGCATGCGTTCACTGGCAGCGGCGGCCATCGCCTGATAGGCCTCGGGGCGATGCCTGGCCAGGGCATAACTGTCTTCGTAAGCGGCTTTGAGCGAGCCCCAATCCGGACGATGGCGCAGGGTGCGATAGAGGATGCGCACGTCTTCCGGCCAGATCGTCGGCTCCTGGCTCGACTTGACGATGAACCCGACCTTGTCATCGATGTAATCGCTCATCGCCGTGTGGTTCGGTGCAATCACCGGGCGCGCGCAGGACATGAACTCCATCAGCGGCAGGCACAGACCTTCGCAGCGCGACGCATTGACGTAGAAACTCGCCGCGCCATACAGACGGGCGAACTCCTCGTCCTGCAGATAACCATGCAGCACCACGACCCGACAGGCGAAGGGCGAAAGCTGCGACAGCAGGGTAATCAGGTGGACGTAGTAGCTCGACAAGTCGTTTTGGGTGATCTTCAACACCAGCGTGGCGTCTTCGACATCGCGCATCGCCCAGCAGAACGCCGTGATCAGGTGATGCCAGTTCTTGCGCCCGTCTTCGGGGTTGAACACGCTGACGTACACCACGCCGCTGACGTCGATCTGCACCTGTTCGCGGGTGTCGGGCAGCACGGCTTGCGGGTGTTCGGCCGGGGCCAGCGCTTCACTGACGGTGGTCGGCAGCGGCAATGGCAACGCCTCGGCCTCGGGCACCGGAAGTGGCGTGCGCAACTTCGCCAACTGCCGGCGCAATGCGTCGGGCGTCAGGTCGCGCACGGCTTCGCGGTACCACTGCAGCAGATTGTGCTTGAGCAAAAACCCGCGCCGATGCTCGGAAGGCTGCGTCACGGCGTGCAAGCTTTCGCGCAAATAATGCTTGGTGATGAACGCCCGGCGGCGCAAGTTCAGCTCGGGTGGAGCTGGCGGCTCCGGGGCCTCTGCGGGAGCCGCCTGGGCAAGGCCGCGGGCTTCCAGTTCCTGTTCATTTTCAATCGGCGCGATCAGCCCGTCGGCGGACAGCCCCAAGGCACGGCTGTCGATGATGCAGCCCTTGATCTGCAACGTGACACCGGGGTTCACCGGCGCCGGTGGATAGTCCTCACGGACCGTCGCGAAGCTGTCCCATAGCGGCGTCGGCAGCACCAGCACCGGGAACGCTTCGCCAAGAGTGCGGCGGATGGCTTGCGCGGTGTGCGTGGACAACGTGATCACCCGGCCATGCCGCGCAAGCATCCGGCTCCAGTCCTGGCGGGGGTCGTTGTCCGGGCTTTCGTAGGGGATCGAGTCATATTCCCAGGCGATCACGCACACCATCGGGCATTGCAGATCGGTCGGGGTCTTGTGCGGCGGCGCGAAAGACAGGAACAGGCATTCCTGGCCGGCCTGGCGCAATTGCTCATAGAGAGGGTCGACGTCGGCGACAGCGGTCACCACATGCACGCGGCCAAGGCTTTCCAACACCGGGCGATAGGCCTTGAGCACGAAATAGTAGCTGTATTCGGGACGTCCCAGGCTCTGGCTGATCGAGCGGTCGTTGATGTCCGAGTAAAGAATGAAATTCATGGCATCCCACGATGAAACGGCCATCCCGGCCGCTTCATGGCATGACGGCCCGGCGTCGGATCAAGGCGGTTTCACCGATTCTTGTCCAGCGTCTTCAGGCACGTCTTCGTTCTTGTTTTAGTGGTCGGTTTCACCCTGTTGCGCAATGCCCGCGGCATACCTGGGGGATGGCGACGAGGGGCATTCTAAACACATCCGTCGAGCATTCGTGAACCGCCCGACGAGAATAAATCTGTCTACGCTAACGAGAACTGACCGGTCACGGTTTGGCCTGTTGAAATTGCCGAGCAATTGGCACAGATTGGTCACAAACAACTACAACATTTGACTTCGCCTGCCTGTCAGCCAGTTTTTCTATTGATCTGACGGACATTCCCTTAAAGCCTGTGGGAAAGTGGCGCAAGTTCAAGACCAAGGGGTCGCTGTTTGAAAAAGCGTCTGTTCGTCACGGGTCTTAGCGGATTCGTGGGACACCATATTCAGTCACGTCTGGCATTGCCTGATTCGTCCTGGGAGCTGCTGCCTGCCGCCGCACCCTACGACCTCACTGACGCCGACAGCCTCGTCGATCTGTGGCCGCAATTGCCCGATGCCGTTATTCACCTGGCCGGGCAAACCTTCGTTCCCGAAGCCTTTCGTGATCCGGCACGCACCCTCGACATCAATCTGCTCGGCACCCTCAATCTGCTGCAAGCGCTCAAGGCCCGTGGCTTTGCCGGCACCTTCCTGTATGTCAGCTCCGGCGACGTTTACGGCCAGGTCGGCGAAAGCGACCTGCCGATCACCGAGCAACAGCCGCCCTGCCCGCGCAATCCATATGCGGTGAGCAAACTCTCGGCGGAGTTCCTCAGCCTGCAATGGGGCCTGAGCGAACACTGGCCGGTGCTGGTCGCACGGCCGTTCAACCACATCGGCACCGGGCAGAAAGACAGTTTCGTCATCGCCAGCGCTGCCCGCCAGATCAGCCGCATCAGGCAAGGCCTGCAAGCGCCACAGCTGGAAGTCGGGGACATCGACGTGACGCGCGATTTCCTCGATGTCGGCGATGTGGTCTCGGCTTATCTCGCCCTGCTGGAAAAAGGCACCCCAGGGCAGGTCTACAACATTTGCTCTGGGCACGAGCAAAGTATCCGCAGCCTGATCGAACAACTGGCCGATCTGGCCGGGGTCGAGACGCAACTGGTTCAGGACCCGGCGCGCCTGCGTCGTGCCGATCAGCGTCGCGTTTGCGGCAGCCACGCAAAACTGGCCAACACCACCGGATGGGCGCCAGACATCACCACACAACAATCCCTGCGGGCGATCCTGTCCGACTGGGAGACGCGAGTACGACAAGAATGACTAAAAGTGCACTGATCACAGGGATTACCGGCCAGGACGGCGCGTATCTGGCCAGGCTGCTGCTCGACAAAGGCTACAAGGTTCATGGCCTCGTCGCGCGGCGCAGCAGCGATTCGCGCTGGCGCCTGCGCGAGATGGGCGTCGAAGCCGACATCGTCTACCTCGACGGCGACATGGCCGACGCCTGCTCGGTACAACGTGCGGTCATTCAGTCGGCGCCGGACGAGGTCTATAACCTCGCCGCACAAAGTTTTGTCGCCGCGTCGTGGAATCAACCCGTCACCACCGGCATCGTCGATGGCCTCGGCGTGACGCATCTGCTCGAAGCGATCCGCCAGTTCAGCCCGCACACGCGCTTCTATCAGGCGTCGACCAGCGAAATGTTCGGCCTGATCCAGGCTGAGCAACAGGACGAAAACACTCCGTTCTACCCTCGCAGCCCTTACGGCGTGGCCAAGCTGTACGGCCACTGGATCACCGTCAACTACCGCGAAAGTTTCAACCTGCATGCGAGCAGCGGCATCCTCTTCAACCATGAATCGCCACTGCGCGGCATCGAGTTCGTGACCCGCAAAGTCACCGACGCCGCCGCCCGCATCAAGCAGGGCAAACAGCACGAACTGGCCCTGGGCAACATCGATGCCAAACGCGACTGGGGTTTTGCCGGCGATTACGTCGAAGCCATGTGGCTGATGCTGCAACAGGACAAGCCTGACGACTTCGTGGTCGCCACCGGTGTGACCACCACGGTGCGCGAAATGTGCCGCATCGCCTTCGATCACGTCGGCCTCAACTACCGCGACTACGTGAAGATCGACCCGGCGTTTTTCCGTCCGGCCGAAGTCGAAGTGCTGCTCGGCAATCCGGCCAAGGCTCAGCGCGTGCTGGGCTGGAAACCGAAAACCGACCTGGATACCTTGATCCGCATGATGATGGATGCGGACATGAAACGCGTCGCCAAGGAGTAGGCCATGCTGATCCCCGTGATTCTGTCCGGCGGTGCCGGCACCCGTTTATGGCCGGTGTCCCGCGAGGGCCATCCCAAGCCGTTCATGACCCTGCCCGACGGCCAGTCGCTGCTGGGCAAGACCTACCAGCGTGCCGCCGCACTACTGGACGGCTGGGGCGACATTGTCACGGTGACCAACCGCGAGTACTACTTCCAGAGCAAGGATCACTATTGCGCCGCCCATGTGTCGCGTCATCGCGGTCACTTCCTGCTGGAGCCGACCGGGCGCAACACCGCCCCGGCCATCGCTGCCGCCGCCCTCTCGCTGCAGGCATTGCATGGTGATGACGCGATCATGGTGGTGATGCCCGCCGACCATCTGATCGTCAATCAGGACGCGCTGAAAACGGCTGTCGAGCACGCGGTCAATCTGGCCAGAGACGGTTACCTGGTGACCTTCGGTGTCATGCCGACCGCACCGGAAACCGGCTTCGGCTACATCGAAACCGGCGCGCCGCTGGATGCCAAAGGCGCGGCGAAAGTGCAGCGCTTTGTCGAGAAACCCGACCTGCAAACCGCCACGCATTATCTGGAAAGCGGCAACTTCCTGTGGAACTCGGGGATGTTCTGCTTCACCACGGCCGCCCTGATCGCCGAGTTGCAAGTGCATGCCCCCGAGTTGCTGGCACAGACCCGCGCGTGCATGGACGCCAGCGCCCCGGTGGAAACCGTCGGCTGCCTGCAACAGGAACTGTCATCGACGCTGTTCGCCGAGATCACCGACATTTCCATCGACTACGCGTTGATGGAGCGTTCGGAAAAAGTCGTGGTGGTGCCGGCCGGTTTCGACTGGAGCGATATCGGCTCCTGGGGCGCCGTCGCGGCGCTGGTGCCGGCCGATGCCGACAACAACCGCGCCAGCGGCGAAGCGATTTTCATCGACAGCCACAACAACTTCGTCCAGAGCGACGGCCGGCTGGTGGCAACGGTGGGTGTGGATAACCTGATCGTGGTCGACACCGCCGACGCCGTGCTGGTGGCCCATGCCGACCGCGCGCAGGATGTGCGGCGCGTAGCCAAGCAACTCAAGGACAAATCCCACGAAGCCTACCGGCTGCACCGGACGGTCAGCCGCCCGTGGGGCACCTACACCGTGCTCGAGGAAGGCCCGCGCTTCAAGATCAAGCGCATCGTGGTCAAGCCGGGTGGCAAGCTGTCACTGCAGATGCACCATCATCGCAACGAACACTGGGTCGTGGTCGAAGGCATGGCCAAGGTCACCAACAACGGCACCGGCACTCATCTGGTGGCCAAGAACGAATCGACGTTCATTGCCGCCGGCCACAAGCACCGCCTGGAAAACCCCGGGGTGATTGATCTGGTGATCATCGAAGTGCAAAGCGGGGAATACCTGGGAGAGGACGATATTGTCCGCTTCGAAGACCACTACGGCAGGACGGTTTGAATGCTGCTTTCCCTGTACCGCTCGCTGCGCAGCTACCGGGGTTTCATCCTCGGTAGCGTCAAGCGAGAGTTTCAAGCGCGGTATCGCAATTCGTTGTTCGGTGCGCTGTGGACAGTGCTCAATCCGCTGTCGATGATCGTTGTGTACACGGTGATCTTTTCCCAGATCATGCGCGCCCGCCTGCCCGGTGTGGACGATGGCCTGGCCTATAGCGTCTACCTGTGTGCAGGCCTGCTGACCTGGGGCCTGTTCGCGGAAATCACTGCGCGCAGCCAGAGCATGTTTCTGGAAAACGCCAACCTGCTGAAGAAGATCAGCTTCCCGCGCATTTGCCTGCCGGTGATTGCGCTGCTCAATGCCGGCATCAACTTCGCGATCATTCTCGGGCTGTTTTTCGGCTTCCTGCTGATCAGCGGACGCTTGCCCGGCATGGCGTTGCTGGCACTGATCCCGCTGCTGCTCCTGCAAGTGCTGTTCGCCGCCGGGCTGGGCATGCTGCTGGGCATTCTCAATGTGTTCTTTCGCGACGTCGGGCAGATGTTCGGCATCTGCCTGCAATTCTGGTTCTGGCTGACGCCCATCGTTTATCCGCTGTCGATCCTGCCGCCAGGCATCCAGCACCTGATCAGTCTCAATCCGATGACGGCCCTGATGACCAGTTACCAGAATGTCTTTCTCTATAACCAGTGGCCGGACTGGAACTCATTGCTGCCCCTGCTGATCCTCGGCCTGCTGTTCTGCGCCCTGGCGCTGCGGCTGTTTCGTCAGCGTGTCGGTGAAATGGTGGATGAGCTCTGATGGGACATATACGCGTCAGTGGCCTGGCCAAGGCCTATAAGCAATACCCCAATCGATGGAGTCGTCTGGTGGAATGGCTGGTGCCTTTTTCTCGTCCCCGGCACCACCTGCACTGGGTGCTGCAAGACATCGATTTCGAGATCCAGCCCGGTGAAGCCGTGGGCATCGTTGGCGTCAACGGCGCGGGCAAAAGCACGCTGTTGAAGATGATCACCGGCACCACCCAGGCAACCCGCGGGCAGATTCAACTGCAAGGTCGCGTAGCCGCGTTGCTGGAACTGGGCATGGGCTTTCACCCCGACTTCACCGGACGCCAGAATGCCTTCATGGCCGGCCAGTTACTGGGCATGCAGGTCGAAGAAATCCAGGCGCTGATGCCGCTGATCGAAAGCTTTGCGGAAATCGGCGAAGCCATCGATCAACCGGTTCGTACCTATTCCAGCGGGATGCAGATGCGCCTGGCCTTCAGCGTTGCTACGGCGCGCCGCCCGGACATCCTGATCGTCGACGAAGCACTCTCGGTGGGCGATGCCTATTTTCAGCACAAGAGCTTCGAGCGCATCCGCAGTTTCCGCAAGGCCGGCACCACGCTGCTGATCGTGTCCCACGACCGCTCGGCCATTCAGTCGATCTGCGACACCGCCATTCTGCTGGAGGACGGTCGCCTGGCGATGCGCGGCAAACCCGAAGAGGTGATGGACTATTACAACGCCATGCTCGCCCAGCGCGAAGGCCAGATCGTCCGTCAGGAAATGCTCGCCAACGGTCAGATGCAGACCATTTCCGGCACCGGCGAGGCTGGCATTGTCAGTGTGCGATTACTCGACACCCAGGGCCGCAGCCTTGAAGTGGCCGAAGTCGGCCAGCCTGTCGTGCTCGAAGTACAGGCGCAGGTCCGTACCGATATCGAACGTCTGGTGCTCGGCTTTCTGATCAAGGATCGTCTGGGTCAGGCGATCTACGGTATCAACACCCATCGTCTCGATCAGGCGGTCACCGACCTGACGGCGGGTGAGCGGGTGACCTTCCGGTTTGCCTTCGACATGCGCCTGGGCAAGGGCAGCTACTCGGTGGCCTTGAGTCTGTCGCGCCTCGACTCGCACCTGGACCGCAATTACGAGTGGCGGGATCTGGGCCTGGTTTTCCATGTAATCAACAACCGTCAGGAAAACTTTGTCGGCTGCTCGTGGCTTGAGGCGCAAACCTCTATCAGCCGCTCCACGGAAAACCCGGTACCAACGCCTGATACGGAGATCACGCGATGACCCGCCTGCTGGTCGAATGCACCTACGTTTTCGAACATCCGTCTGCAAACTCGGGGATTCAGCGCGTCGTGCGCAACGTCATTCAGCAACTGCCGCAGGCCGATGAAAACACCGAGTGCATCCCGGTGGTGATGATCGACGGCGGTCTGTTTGAAGTGAAAAGCCTGGCCCCGCTGAAATCGGTGAAGCTTGATCTGATCGCCCTGCGCGTGAAGCTGGAACAATGGGCCAACGCCTTCTGGCTGCGCCACCGTGCCCTTGAGCGGCGCCGCCCGTTCAGCCAGTCGCATTTCGCCCGGCGGGTGCTGTACGTCGGTTGCCGACTCACTGCGTTCGCCTGTTTCAGTCTGCCGATGCGCTTGCTCGCACGTCTCCTGAAGGGCAAGTCGATTCCTCAGCGCTGCGTGCCGCTAACCCACCGCGCCGGCGATCAACTGGTGCTGCTCGATTCGTCCTGGCACGCCAACTTCTTCCCCCTGGCCGAACAACTCAAGCGCGACGGCGTCGGCATCGTCTCGGTGATCTACGACTTGATCCCGCTGACCCATCCACAGTTTTGCGATGCCGGGCTGGTCAAGGTGTTCAACGACTGGTTCGACTGGATCGCGCGCACCGCCGATGGCTATGTCGCAATCTCGACCACCATCCGCGATCAGGTGCGCGAGGAAATGACCCGCCGCATCGGCGCGCAAAAGGTGGCGCAGCGCTGGTTCGATCACTTCCATCTCGGCTCCGAGCTGGATCTGGCTGACGCCGACGTCGAGGTCGACCGAGACCTGTTGCGCATGTTCGAAACGCCGGACCCGGTGTTTCTGATGGTCAGCACCATCGAACCGCGCAAAAACCATGCATACCTGCTCGATGCCTTCGAACGCGCCTGGGCCGGCGGATCGAAGGCCCGCTTGTGCATCGTCGGCAAGATTGGCTGGAAGTGCGAGGCGTTGATCGAACGCATTCGCCAACACCCCGAGCTGAACCGGCGCCTGTTCATGTACAACAAGCTCGCGGACAACAGCCTCGAACACGCCTATTCCCATGCCACGGCGCTGGTGTTCCCGTCGTTCGTTGAAGGCTTCGGCCTGCCGCTGGTGGAAGCCATGCAGCGCGGCTTGCCGGCGATGGGCAGCGATATTCCGGTGTTCCGTGAAATCGGCGGCGATTACATGGCCTATTTCGATCTGGCGGACCCACAGAGCCTGACCGATCTGATCACCGGCATGGATCGCTCCAAGGCATTCCCGGCGAAACTGAGCCTGGACCAATGGCGCTGGTTGAGCTGGCGCGAAGCCAGTGCGCAACTGGTTCAACGCATCGAGCACAACCTGAAGACACCCCTGCCCGCCGCCGAGAGTCAGCATGCGCATTGCCCTTAACGCACGGATTCTGCAGGCGCCACGCACCGGTATCGGCCAATACGTCGCCGAACTGGTGACGGCGTTGCGCAGTGAACCCGACGTTGAGGTCAGCCTGTTCCACGGCTGGGGCTGGAGTTCGGCGTTGCCGCAGGCGGCGATGCCCGGGTATTCGCGGCTGACGCCGTTGCTGCGGCAGATTCCCGGGGCGTATCAGGCGCGGCGCTGGCTGGAACAGAAACGCTTCGATCAGGGCCGCGCCCAAGGCATCGACCTGTACCACGAGCCGAGCCTGTGGCCGCTGGCCTTCGACGGCCCGACGGTGATTACCCTGCACGATCTGACGCACCTGCATTTTCCCGAGACCCAGCCGCCGGCACGACTCAGGGAAATCGAGCGACGCTTGGCGCTTGGCGTCGAACAGGCACAGCTGATTCTCACCGACTCGCAGGCAATCGCCGACGAGGCGCAAGCGTATTTCGGCTTGCCCGCCGAGCGGTTTGTCGTGGCGCCTCTGGGTGTCGCTGAGCGCTTTTATCCACGCGATCCGCAAGCCATCGATGCGGTGCTCAAGGCCCATGCGGTCGAGGCGCGGCAATATTTCCTCTGCGTGGGCACACTGGAGCCGCGCAAGAACCTCAGCCTCGCGCTGCGCGCCCACGCCTTGTTGCCGGAAAACCTGCGCCAGCGCTATCCGCTGCTGATCGTCGGCATGGCGGGCTGGGAGCGCGAACAGTTCAGCGAGCCGTTGCGCCAGGCCTTGGCCGGCGGACACGTGTGTCTGCTCGGTTATCTGCCGGACGAACAGGTGGCGCAACTGCTGTCCGGCGCCCGGGCGCTGATTTTCCCTTCGCTTTATGAAGGTTTCGGCCTGCCGGTTCTGGAGGCGATGGCCAGCGGCACGCCGGTGGTCATCACCCGCTCTTCGGCCATGCCGGAGGTCGCGGGTGCGGCGGGCAACTATATTGAAGCTGACGATCCAGAAGGCTTGCGGGATGCGATGAGCCGGCTGGTCGACGATCAAGCGCATTGGCAGAGATGTCAGGAAGCCGGATTGCAGCAGGCACGGCTTTTTTCCTGGACGCGTTGTGCACAGGCGACGGCCGGTGCCTACCGCCAGGCCATGGGAGGTTGAATGCGAGTTCTTCATTTTTTCAAGACGTACCTGCCTGACTCGGTCGGCGGCATCGAACAGGTGATTTTCCAGCTGTGCGAAAGCGGTGCCCAGCACGGCATCGAAGGCCAGGTTCTGACGCTCAGCGCCGACCCGAATCCTCCCGTGGTTCGCCTCGGCCAGCACGAAGTGCACCGCGCCAGACTCGACATCCAGTTCGCCTCCACCGGTTTTTCCTGGAGCGTGTTCAAACAGTTTCGCGAGATGGCCGCCGAGGCCGATGTGGTCAATTACCACTTCCCGTGGCCCTTCATGGATCTGGTGCATTTCGCCAGCGCCCTGAAAAAGCCGAGCGTGGTCACGTATCACTCGGACATCATCCGCCAGAAACACCTGCTCAAGCTCTACCGCCCGTTGATGAACCGCTTCCTCGCCAGCGCCGACCGCATCGTCGCCGCTTCGCCGAACTATTTGCACACCAGCGATGTTTTGCAGCGGTTCCAGAACAAGACCCGGGTGATTCCCTACGGTTTGAACAAGGCCGGTTATCCACAGCCGGACACGCAACGGATGAACCATTGGCGCCAGCAGGTTGGGGATAAGTTTTTCCTCTTTGTCGGCGTGATGCGCTATTACAAAGGCCTGCACATCCTTCTCGATGCGCTGAAAGATGTCGACTACCCGGTGGTCATCGTCGGCGCCGGCCCACTGGAACTGGAGTTGCACGCCCAGGCGCAAGCCTTGGGTCTGCGCAACATTCATTTCCTCGGGCGTCTGAGTGACGAAGACAAGGTCGCGTTGCTGCAACTGAGCTACGCCATCGTCTTCCCTTCGCACCTGCGTTCCGAAGCCTTCGGCATTTCGTTGCTGGAAGGCGCCATGTACGGCAAGCCAATGATCTCCAGTGAGATCGGCACCGGCACCAGCTACATCAATATCCACAACGAGACCGGGCTGGTGGTGCCACCGAGTCATCCACAGGCATTTCGCGAGGCGATGCGCACCCTCTGGGAAAACCCGGAGCGCGCAGCGGCCATGGGGATAAAAGCCGAAGCGCGTTACCGGCAGTTGTTCACCGCCGATGAAATGGGCCGCAAGTGGACGGCCCTTTACGAGGAGTTGCTGGAGGAAAAGTCGCTGTCCTACGCCTGAGGCCCTGAAGTGGCTGAAGTCTGCGAGCAGGATCAGAACACCGGGTTACAGATCCAGCACCAACGGCTGGTTGCTTTGCGCCGGCACCGCACAGCAAATCAGCACATGCCCAGCCTCCGGAACATCGGCGGGGGGTTGTGGATAATTCACCGCACCGCTGACCAGCCGGGTCTTGCAGGTGCCGCACGAGCCACCGCGACAGCTGAATTCCGGTCGCAATCCACGGCTTTCCGCCAGCTCCAGCAAGCTTCCGCCATCCGGCCGCCAGCGTGCCTCTTTCGCCGAGCGCTCGAACACGACGGGTACGGATGTGGTGGCTGCCGGCGGTTGTTCGATGACGATGGCATCCGGATCGGCCAGCCGCTTCAGTGTCGAGGGACCAAAGGTTTCCGCGAAGATCTGCGCATCACGCACGTCCAGTTCGCGCAGGCTGTCATACAGGCCTTGAGTAAAAGCCCCCGGGCCGCAGAGCACAAAATCGAGCTGATCGAAATCGTCGACGTCGAGCAGGTTGCGCAGGACATCACCGTCGATGCGCCCTTGCAGGTCGAAATCCTCACCCTCACGGCAATCCGCTTCCGGCTGGCTGAGCAACCGCACGATCCGCACCGCATCGCCCGACGTTTCCAGCAAGCGATCGAGTTCCTTGCGAAAAGGCTGGTCAGCAAGGCTGCGTGAACTCTGCAACAACCACGTCGGACGAATCCTGCGAGTGCGCAGGCCTTGGTACACCACCTCGCGCAACATCGACAGCAACGGCGTGATGCCCACACCCGCGGCCAGCAACACCAACGGTCTGTGCTCCAGCGGCGCCACGGTGAAATGCCCTTGCGGCGCCCGCGCTTCAAGTACATCGCCCACGCGGATCTGCTCATGCAGATGCGACGAAATCAGACCTTCGCGTTTGACGCTGATGCGGTAGAAACCGTCCGACGGCGCACTTGAAAGGCTGTAGGTGCGGATGTGTACCTCGCCATCAAGGGTGAAACGCAGCGGCAGATGCTGGCCGGCGAGAAACACTGGCAAACCGGCACCGTCATCCGGTTCCAGGTAAATCGAGCGGATGCTCTTGCTCTCCGCCTCGATCTTCGCCACCCGCAACGGTCGCCACCGGTTGCCCAGCGCCTGCGCCTGCAAACGGGCATCCGCCTCGGCCCAGTTGCCGGTCAACAGGCTGGTCGGCGACATGCCGTCGAAGCGCCAGCGCAATGCCAACGCTGCCGGCCTGCGCACCAGTTTTTCCACTTCAAACGTCCACAGGCGTTCCGCGCCCTGAAAGGCTTCGATGTGCGGGCCTTCAAGAATGATCTCGGTGCGGCCGCTCAGTTGCAGCATATCGCCTGTGGAAAAGTCGATGAACAGCAAGCCCGCCTTGGGATTGAGGAGCAAGTTGCCGAGGGTATTGAAGTGCAGGTTGCCGGCGAAGTCGGGGATGGTCAGACGATTGCCTTCCACCCGTACAAACCCGGCCTGACCTCCACGGTGGGAAACATCCACTGAACGCTGGCCATCGACGTCGACATAACTGGCAACGAAGAAGGTATCGGCGCCGGCGATCAGGGCCGTGGCGACCTCATCAAGTGAGTCGAGGTGCTGAGCCGGACGGGTCAGTGGATCGGTCAGCGGGACACGCTCGAACTGGCGTAGCTGAATGTATTGCGGACAGTTGCCGAACGCCTGATCGACACTCAGCTCAAACCCGTCGGCATCGAGCTGGCCGACATGACCGTTGAGACGGTTGCGCCGCCGCGTGTGCAGCTCAATGCCGAGCAGACCGATAGGCTCGCCATTGCGCAACTGCGCCGGGTCTTCGGCGGCGGGCTGAGTGTTGAAATGCAGATGTTCGGGGTCCGGCGAATGGGCGAAGCCCGGCGCGCCCTCCAGCACGCTGGCCCATGGCCGGCCTTGAGCATCGACCGCACCGTAGAGCATGAACGGCAACTGCTGATAGAACGCACGGTGCTGATCCGGCATCCAGGTGCGAATCACCTTGCGCCCGAAGGCCTCCATACGTTCGGCAACGCCGACATGCGCCTGCAATTGCTGCTCGCCAGCGTGCCACGGTGAACGTTCCATCACACGTCTCCCCTGCGCCGCTGGCGCAGTCTGAAAGGCCCGGACACAACCGGGCCAAAGACATCAGGCCGTTTTCTGCAAACCCGCTACGGTGCGCGGCATGCCGACAAAACCGGGCAATGCTTCGACACGAGCGAGCCAGGCACGGACGTTGGCGTAGTCATCCAGCGAGACATTGCCCTCCGGCGCATGGGCGATATAGCTGTAGGCGGAAATGTCGGCGATGGTCGGTTCCTCACCCACCAGATACGGGGCGTTACCCAACTCGACGTCCATTACCTTGAGCAGGTTATGCGCGCGGCCAATGGCTTCTTCGGCGTTCAACTGCGCGCCGAACACCGTGACCAGGCGTGCGGCAGCCGGGCCAAAGGCAATCGGGCCTGCCGCCGCCGACAACCAGCGCTGCACGCGCGCGGCGCCCTCGGGATCGGCGGGCAGCCAGCGACCCTTGCCGTACTTCTGCGCCAGATACACCAGAATCGCGTTCGAATCCGCCAGCACCACGCCATTGTCGTCAATGGCAGGCACCTGACCGAAACTGTTGATCGCCAGATAGGCAGGCTGCTTGTGCTCACCCTTGGCGAGGTCGACCAGAATCTTCTCGGTCGGCAGTTGCAGCAGCGATAGCATCAGCTCGACGCGGTGGGCGTGGCCGGAACGCGGGAAGTTGTAAAACTTGATCGCTTGCATGGTCGACTCCACGGGATGATCGCACTGCGCGGGTTGGCAGCACTGATGGAGGGCCATCATCCGCCGATCTTCAAATCAGCAGAATAACCAGCATTGGCAATCGATTATTTCATCTAGCGCAATAACGCCTGCTGCTTCAACGCTGGATGCTCGCGCAAGGTATCGACGGTGAAATCAACAAAACTGCGCACCCGCGCCGGCGCCTTGCGCCCGCCCTGATAAACCACGTGAATCGGCAGGGGCGGCAATTCGAATTCGGCGAGGACGATCTCCAGTTCGCCGGCGGCAACCTTGTTCGCCACTTGATAAGACAGCACCCGAGTCAGCCCCAACCCAAGGCACGCCGCTGAAATCGCTGCCTGATTGGCCGTGACCACCAGACGCGGTTCGGGACGCACGATCAGCGGCTCGCCATTTTCGAGAAACGGCCAATTGCGCATCTGCCCGGTCGCCGCCGTCGACACCACCGACAATCCAGTCAGCGCCTGGGGATGTTGGGGCCAGCCATGTCGCGCCAGGTATTGCGGCGAACCACAGACCACCCGCCGTACCTCGCCGACCCGGATTGCGTGCTGATTGCTGTCGGCGAGCTCACCGATGCGCACTGCCACATCGATACCCTCCTCGACCATGCTGACGATCCGGTCGACCAGCACGGCATTGATTGAAACATCCGGGTACTGGGTCAGGTAATCAGCCATGATCGGGGTGACGAACAACTCGCCAAACAGCACCGGCGCCGTCACGGTCAATTGCCCACGCGGCTCGGCGTGACTGCCGGCAGCGGAATCCTCGGCTTCCTGCACCTCGGCAAGAATTCTCCGACAATCCTCCAGATACCGTTGCCCCGCCTCCGTGAGATGCACCGTGCGCGTGGTACGCACCAGCAATTGCGTACCAATGCGCAACTCCACCGCTGCAACTGCCCGCGTGACACTCGCCGCCGACAACCCCAGGCGCCGCGCCGCCGCGGAGAAGCCTTGCTCCTGAGCGACCGTGACGAAGATGTGCATTTCCTGAAAGCGGTCCATGGGCTCGACCCTCACTTGAAAATCAAAAGATCGCGGCCTGCGGCAGCGCCTGCCGGTGGAATACGATTCCGGTGCAGGGGCTGCCGCAGGCCGCGATCTTTTCGCGTGTCTCAGCTGTGGATAACTTATTCCACCGTCACCGACTTCGCCAGGTTGCGTGGCTGATCGACGTCCGTGCCCTTGAGCACCGCGACGTAGTAAGACAGCAATTGCAGTGGAATCGTGTAGAGGATCGGCGAAAGGATGTCGTGGATGTGCGGCATCTGCACGACGTGGGTGCCTTCGCCGTTGGTCATCCCGGCTTTCTCGTCGGCGAACACGATGAGTTCACCACCACGGGCGCGGACTTCCTGCAGGTTGGATTTGAGCTTTTCCAGCAGTTCGTTGTTCGGCGCCACGGTGACCACCGGCATATCGTTATCCACAAGCGCCAGCGGGCCGTGCTTGAGTTCACCGGCCGGGTAGGCTTCGGCGTGGATATAGGAAATTTCCTTGAGCTTCAGCGCGCCTTCCATCGCGACCGGGAATTGCGCACCGCGACCGAGGAACAGGGTGTGGTTTTTCTCGGCGAACAGCTCGGCGATCTTTTCCACCGTGCTGTCCATGGCCAGTGCTTCGCCGAGACGGGTTGGCAGGCGACGCAGTTCTTCGACCAGACGGGCTTCTACACCGTTGGCCAATGTGCCGCGCACCTGACCCAGCGACAGGGTCAGCAGCAACAGGCCGACCAGCTGCGTGGTGAACGCTTTGGTCGAGGCGACGCCGATTTCCCGGCCGGCCTGGGTCAGCAGAGTCAGGTCGGACTCACGCACCAACGAGCTGATGCCGACGTTGCAGATGGCCAGGCTGGCGAGGAACCCCAATTCCTTGGCGTTGCGCAAGGCTGCCAAGGTATCGGCAGTTTCGCCCGACTGCGAGATAGTCACGAACAGCGTGTCCGGCTGCACCACCACTTTGCGATAGCGGAACTCGCTGGCGACTTCGACCTGGCACGGGATGCCGGCCAGTTCTTCCAGCCAGTAACGGGCAACCATGCCGGCGTGATAGCTGGTGCCGCACGCGACGATCTGCACGTTGCGCACTTTGGCGAACAGCTCGGCGGCTTGCGGGCCGAAGGCTTGGACCAATACCTGATCGTTGCTCAGGCGACCTTCGAGGGTGCGCTGCACCACAGCCGGTTGTTCGTGGATTTCCTTGAGCATGTAGTGGCGGAATTCGCCTTTGTCGGCGGCTTCGGCACCGTCGCTGTACTGCACGGTCTGGCGCTCGACAGCATGACCGTTGATGTCCCAGATCTGCACGCTATCGCGGCGAATTTCGGCGATATCGCCCTCTTCCAGGTACATGAAACGATCGGTGACCTGACGCAGGGCCAACTGGTCGGACGCGAGGAAGTTCTCGCCCAGGCCCAGACCGATCACCAACGGGCTGCCACTGCGCGCGGCGACCAGACGGTCCGGTTGCTGTGCATTGATCACTGCCAGACCGTAGGCACCGTGCAATTCCTTGACCGTGGCTTTCAATGCAACGCTCAGGTCTGGCTGATCCTTGAGCTTATGACTGAGCAGGTGGGCGATGACTTCGGTGTCGGTGTCGGAGGTGAACACGTAACCCAGGGTTTTCAGTTGCTCACGCAGGGCTTCATGGTTTTCGATGATGCCGTTGTGCACCACCGCGATGTCCCCGGAGAAATGCGGGTGGGCGTTACGTTCGCACGGCGCACCGTGGGTAGCCCAACGGGTGTGGGCAATACCGAGACGACCCACCAGCGGGTGTTCGGCCAATGCCGCTTCAAGTTCGCTGACCTTGCCCGGACGACGCATGCGCTCGAGGGTTTCGTCGTTGGTGTACACCGCAACACCGGCACTGTCATAGCCACGGTATTCGAGGCGCTTGAGACCTTCGAGCAGGATGGCGGTGATATTACGTTCAGCTACTGCGCCGACAATTCCACACATGCTTATTTCTCCTGACTGACAGCCGCGCAAATCACGGTGATACCGCGGGCCTGAATCTGATCCCGTGCCTCTTGCGACAGGCGATCATCGGTAATTAGGGTATGGACGCTGCTCCATGGCAGCTCCAGATTGGGAATCTTGCGACCGATCTTGTCGGCCTCGACCATGACAATGACTTCTCGCGCCACTTCCGCCATCACCCGGCTCAGACCGAGCAGTTCATTGAAGGTCGTGGTGCCGCGCACCAGGTCAATGCCATCGGCGCCGATGAACAGTTGGTCGAAGTCGTAAGAGCGTAGTACCTGCTCGGCGACCTGGCCCTGAAAGGACTCCGAATGCGGGTCCCAGGTGCCACCGGTCATCAACAGCACCGGTTCGTGCTCAAGTTCGCTCAAGGCATTGGCGACATGCAGGGAGTTGGTCATCACTACCAAACCCGGCTGTTGGCCGAGTTCGGGAATCATCGCGGCGGTGGTGCTGCCGCTATCGATGATGATGCGCGCGTGTTCGCGGATGCGTTTCACCGCTTCGCGGGCAATCGCCTGTTTGTAGCGGGAAACGCTTTGCGCGGTTTCCGCGACCAGCTCCTGAGGCATAGTGATTGCGCCGCCGTAACGGCGCAGCAACAGACCATGGCTTTCAAGCGCGGCCAGATCCTTGCGAATCGTAACTTCGGAGGTTTCGAAGCGCTTCGCCAGTTCATCCACGCTGACCTCTCCCCGCTCGTTGAGCAAGGCGAGAATGTTGTGGCGGCGTTGGGGGGTGTTGCGTTTCGACATGGCGGCTTAAGTTTCGATTCGAAAGATAACGGAAGCAATCAAAACCTATTGGCCATAAACCGTCAAGCGGCAGTCACACCTTTGCGACAAGGACGCACATAAAAATGTGGGAGCGGGCTTGCTCGCGAAGGCGTGGTGTCAGTCAAATCAATGTTGAATGATCTACCGCTTTCGCGAGCAAGCGCGCTCCCACATTGGATTTGCGCCGCTAGATGAAACTGTGGATAACTCAGTCTTTCCTGATCTTCTCCGGCCGCTTCCAGCCATCGATGTTCTTCTGCCGCGCGCGGCCAACCGCCAACTGGGCGTTATCCACATTTTGGGTAATGGTCGACCCCGCCGCAGTGGTTGCACCGCTGGAGATATCCACAGGCGCCACCAGCGAGTTGTTGGAACCAATGAACACATCGGCGCCCAGCACAGTCTTCCACTTGTTGGCGCCATCGTAGTTGCAGGTGATGGTGCCGGCACCGATGTTGGTGCGCGCGCCGATTTCGGCGTCGCCCAGATAGGTCAGGTGCCCGGCCTTGGCGCCTTCGCCCATGTGCGCATTCTTCAGTTCAACGAAATTACCCACATGCGCGCGCGCTTCAAGCACGGTGCCCGGACGCAGGCGAGCGAACGGGCCGGCATCACTGTTTTCGCCAAGAATCGCCCCTTCAATGTGCGAGTTAGCCTTGATCACCACGCCTTTGCGCAAGGTGCTGTCCTTGATCACGCAGTTAGGGCCGATCACCACGTCGTCTTCGATGACCACGCGGCCTTCGAGGATCACGTTGATGTCGATCAGCACGTCGCGGCCGACGGTGACCTCACCACGCACATCGAAACGCGCCGGGTCACGCAGGGTGACGCCTTGTGCCATCAAGCGACGGCCGGCGCGCAACTGGTAATGACGCTCGAGTTCGGACAGTTGCTTGCGATCATTGGCGCCCTGCACTTCCATCGGGTCATGCGGTTGCTCAGTGGCCACGACCAGACCATCGTTAACCGCCATTTCGATCACGTCAGTCAGGTAGTACTCGCCTTGGGCATTGTTATTCGACAGCCGGCTCATCCAGTCAGCCAGGCGATTGGCCGGCACGGCGAGAATACCGGTGTTGCCTTCAGTGATTGCGCGCTGCGCTTCGCTGGCGTCTTTGTGCTCGACGATGGCCGCGACCTTGCCGTCAGCGTCACGCACGATACGGCCATAACCGGTCGGGTCTTCCAGCTCAACGGTCAACAGCCCCATCTGCCCCGGTACCACGTGCTTGAGTAGACGTTGCAGGGTTTCGACTTCAATCAACGGTACATCACCGTACAGGATCAGCACGGTGTCGGCAGTCATAAACGGCACCGCTTGAGCGGTGGCGTGGCCAGTGCCCAGTTGCTTGTCCTGCAGGACGAAATTCAGGTCATCCGCCGCCAGCCGCTCACGCACCACATCGGCCCCGTGGCCAATGACCACGTGAATGCGCTGCGGATCAAGTTGCCGGGCGCTGTGGATAACATGGCCCAACATGGAATTGCCGGCAATCGGGTGCAAAACCTTCGGCAGGGCCGAACGCATACGAGTGCCTTGTCCGGCCGCGAGGATAACGATTTCAAGAGACATGACTGGCTACCAATCCTGGGTGGTCAGCAACTGCGACCGGTTTTTGGGAATTCGGAAAAGAAAAAAGGGTAGCCGAGGCTACCCTTTTTTATCAATCGCACAACAAGCGGCTGACGGATTAACCGCCAAACTTCTTGCGGATCTGCTGGACGGTGCGCAGCTGAGCTGCAGCCTCGGCCAGACGCGCGGAGGCAGCTCCGTAGTCGAAGTCTGCGCTCTTTTCGTGCAGAGCAGCCTCGGCAGCCTTGAGAGCTGCTTGAGCCTGAGCTTCATCCAGGTCGGCGGCACGTTGCACGGTATCGGCAAGCACCTTGACCATGTTCGGCTGAACCTCGAGGAAACCACCGGAGATGTAGAACACCTCGGCTTCCCCGCCTTGCTTGATCAGGCGGATCGGACCTGGCTTCAGATTAGTGATCAGCGGCGCGTGACCCAGAGCGATACCAAGATCACCCAGTGCACCGTGCGCAATCACCATCTCGACCAGGCCGGAAAAGATTTCCCCTTCCGCGCTGACGATATCGCAATGGACTGTCATAGCCATCTGATTGCCTCAACCTAAATGAGCGCCCGTTGCCGGGCGCCGGGATTACAGTTTCTTGGCTTTCTCGATCGCTTCTTCGATGCCGCCAACCATGTAGAACGCTTGTTCTGGCAGGTGGTCGTAGTCACCGTTGAGGATGCCTTTGAAGCCAGCAATGGTGTCTTTCAGGGAAACGTATTTACCCGATGCACCGGTGAAGACTTCAGCCACGAAGAACGGCTGCGACAAGAAGCGCTGGATCTTACGAGCACGGTTTACCAACTGCTTGTCGGCTTCCGACAGCTCGTCCATACCCAGGATCGCGATGATGTCCTTCAGCTCTTTGTAACGTTGCAGAACGTACTGAACGCCGCGAGCGGTGTCGTAGTGGTCCTGGCCGATTACGTTCGGGTCCAGCTGGCGCGAAGTCGAATCCAGTGGATCTACCGCTGGGTAGATACCCAGGGAAGCGATGTCACGGGACAGAACGACGGTGGCGTCCAAGTGGGCGAAGGTGGTCGCTGGCGACGGGTCGGTCAAGTCGTCCGCAGGTACGTATACCGCTTGGATCGAGGTGATCGAACCTTCCTTGGTCGAAGTGATACGTTCTTGCAGAACGCCCATCTCTTCAGCCAGGGTCGGCTGGTAACCTACTGCCGAAGGCATACGGCCCAGCAGTGCGGATACTTCAGTACCGGCCAAGGTGTAACGATAGATGTTGTCGACGAACAGCAGAACGTCGTTACCTTCGTCACGGAACTTCTCGGCCATGGTCAGGCCGGTCAGTGCTACGCGCAGACGGTTTCCCGGCGGCTCGTTCATCTGACCGTAAACCAGTGCCACTTTGTCCAGAACGTTGGAATCCTTCATCTCGTGGTAGAAGTCGTTACCCTCACGAGTACGCTCACCCACACCGGCGAACACGGAATAACCGCTGTGCTCGATGGCGATGTTACGGATCAGTTCCATCATGTTTACGGTTTTGCCTACACCGGCACCACCGAACAGACCGACCTTACCGCCCTTGGCGAACGGGCAAACCAGGTCGATAACCTTGATGCCGGTTTCCAGCAGGTCGTTGCCGCCTGCTTGTTCAGCGAACGAAGGTGCTGCGCGGTGAATGCCCCAGCGCTCTTCGGTGTCGATCGGGCCAGCTTCGTCGATCGGGTTGCCGAGGACGTCCATGATCCGGCCCAGGGTCGCTTTACCGACCGGTACGGAGATGGCTGCGCCAGAGTCGGTAACTTCCAGACCGCGCTTCAAGCCCTCGGTGGAACCCATCGCAATGGTGCGAACCACGCCGTCGCCCAGCTGCTGCTGAACTTCCAGAGTGGTTGCGGCCGCGCTTTGTACAGTCAGCGCGTTGTAGATGCTCGGTACGCTGTCGCGTGGAAATTCCACGTCGATAACGGCGCCGATGATTTGAACGATACGTCCGCTACTCATAGCTGGATCCTCTGAATATTTGAACCGTTAAACCGCGGCAGCGCCGCCGACGATTTCCGAGATCTCTTGGGTGATCGCAGCCTGACGCGCCTTGTTGTAGATCAGCTGCAAATCGCTGATCAAATCACCGGCGTTGTCGGTAGCGTTCTTCATCGCGATCATCCGCGCAGCTTGTTCAGCCGCGTTGTTCTCGACCACCGCCTGGTAGACCTGCGACTCAACGTAGCGGACCATCAAGCCGTCAAGCAGCTCTTTGGCATCCGGTTCGTAGAGATAGTCCCAGTGGTGCTTGAGATCCTGATCCGGGGTGGCCACCAGTGGAATCAACTGCTCCACGGTAGGCTGTTGCGTCATGGTGTTGATGAACTTGTTGGACACCACGGACAGGCGGTCAATACGGCCGTCCAGGTAGGCATCCAGCATCACCTTGACGCTGCCGATCAGATCATTGATCGACGGCTCTTCACCCAGGTGGCTGATAGCTGCAACGACGTTACCGCCGAAGTTGCGGAAAAAGGCCGCACCCTTGCTACCAACAACACACAGATCAATCTCGACGCCGTTTTCGCGGTTTACCGCCATGTCCTTGACCAGGGCCTTGAACAGGTTGGTGTTCAAGCCGCCGCACAGACCACGGTCACTGCTCACGACGACATAACCCACACGCTTGATTTCGCGGTCGATCATGAACGGGTGGCGGTATTCCGGGTTGGCGTTGGCCAGATGCCCAATTACCTGGCGGATACGCTCCGCATAAGGACGGCTAGCAGCCATGCGCATTTGTGCCTTGCGCATTTTGCTGACCGCCACTTTTTCCATGGCGCTGGTAATCTTTTGCGTGCTTTTGATGCTCGCAATCTTACTGCGAATCTCTTTTGCGCCTGCCATGTAACACCTATCAGGTTAGCAAGCGGGAGCCTCGCGGCTCCCGCTGCGGCTTACCAGGTTTGGGTGGCCTTGAACTTCTCGATACCGGCTTTCATGCCAGCGTCGATTTCGTCATTGAAGTCACCTTTAACGTTGATCTTGGCCATCAAATCGGCGTGATCGCGGTTGAAGAAAGCAATCAGCGCTTGTTCGAAGCTACCGATCTTGGCGATTTCAATGTCAGTCAGGAACCCACGCTCAGCGGCATACAGCGACAGCGCCATGTCAGCAATCGACATTGGTGCGTATTGCTTCTGCTTCATCAGCTCGGTAACGCGCTGACCATGCTCAAGTTGCTTACGGGTCGCTTCGTCCAGGTCAGAAGCGAACTGGGCGAATGCCGCCAGTTCACGGTACTGAGCCAGAGCGGTACGGATACCACCGGACAGCTTCTTGATGATCTTGGTCTGAGCGGCACCACCCACACGGGATACCGAAACACCGGCGTTCACTGCAGGGCGGATGCCCGAGTTGAACATGGCCGATTCCAGGAAGATCTGACCGTCGGTGATGGAAATCACGTTGGTCGGAACGAACGCGGAAACGTCGCCAGCCTGGGTTTCGATGATCGGCAGTGCGGTCAGGGAACCGGTTTTGCCGGTCACTGCGCCGTTGGTGAACTTCTCTACGTATTCTTCCGAAACACGGGATGCGCGCTCCAGCAGACGGGAGTGGAGATAGAACACGTCGCCTGGGTAAGCTTCACGGCCTGGTGGACGGCGCAGCAGCAGGGAAATCTGGCGGTAAGCCACTGCTTGCTTGGACAGATCGTCATAAACGATCAGCGCGTCTTCACCGCGGTCGCGGAAGAATTCACCCATGGTGCAACCGGAGTACGGTGCCAGGAATTGCAGCGCAGGAGATTCCGAAGCACTGGCAGCCACGATGATCGTGTTGGCCAGGGCGCCGTTTTCTTCCAGCTTGCGAACCACGTTGGCGATGGTCGATTGTTTCTGACCGATAGCTACGTAGACGCAGAAAATGCCGCTGTCTTTCTGGTTGATGATCGCGTCGATTGCCAGAGCGGTTTTACCGATCTGACGGTCACCGATGATCAGCTCACGCTGGCCACGGCCGACAGGGATCATGGCATCGACAGCCTTGTAGCCAGTCTGTACAGGCTGGTCTACCGACTTACGCCAGATCACGCCCGGAGCAACTTTCTCGACCGCGTCGGTCTCGGTGTTGCCCAGTGGACCTTTGCCGTCAACAGGGTTACCCAGTGCGTCGACTACGCGACCCAGCAGTTCCTTACCAACCGGAACTTCAAGGATGCGGCCGGTGCACTTGGCGCTCATGCCTTCAGCCAGAGACTGGTAAGCGCCCAGTACAACGGCACCTACGGAGTCTTGCTCCAGGTTGAGGGCCATACCGTAGACGCCGCCCGGAAACTCGATCATCTCGCCGTACATAACGTCGGCCAGACCGTGAATCCGCACGATACCGTCAGACACGCTGACGACAGTGCCTTCGTTACGGGCTTGGGAGGTCACATCGAGCTTGTCGATGCGGCCCTTGATAATTTCACTTATTTCGGAAGGATTGAGTTGCTGCATTGCTCTGCTGCCCCTTCAAACTCAAGATTTCAATGCTTCGGCAAGTTTCGCGATTTTGCCGCGAATCGAGCCATCGATAACCAGGTCGCCGGCGCGGATAACGACACCACCTATAAGGGCAGCATCCTCCGCAACTTGCAGGCGCACTTCCCGGTTGAGTCGTGCACTGAGAACCTTGGCGAGTTTGTCTTGCTGTTCTTGGTTCAATGCAAAAGCACTGGTCACTTCAACGTCTACCGACTTCTCTTGTTCGGCCTTGTACAGGTCGAAAAGAGCGGCAATCTCCGGCAGAAGCGGGAGACGGTCGTTTTCGGCAACGACATTGATGAAGTTCTGTGCCTTGGCATCAAACTTGTCGCCGCACACGTCAATAAACGTGGCGGCCTTTTCTGCGCTCGTCAGTCGCGGGGCCTTGAGCACGCGCTGCATGGTGTCGTCTTGCGACACCGCTGCAGCCAGGCCGAGCATGGCTGACCAATTGGCCAGTTGCTGGTGGGCCTGAGCGTGCTCGAAGGCCGCCTTAGCGTAAGGTCGGGCCAACGTGGTCAGTTCTGCCATGATCGCCCTCGCTTAGATTTCAGCAGCCAGTTGGTTAACCAGCTCTGCGTGCGCGTTTTGATCGATTGTGGCACCCAGGATCTTCTCGGCGCCGCCGACAGCCAGCAAGCCCACTTGGGCACGCAGCTTGTCTTTGACGCTGTTCAGTTCCTGTTCGATCTCGGCTTGAGCCTGAACCTTCACACGGTCAGCGTCGACACGGGCCTTTTCAACGGCCTCTTCGACAATCTGGTTACCGCGTTTCTTGGCTTGCTCGATGATTTCAGCTGCCTGAGCTTTCGCTTCGCGCAGTTGCTGACCCGCTTTTTCTTGGGCCAACTCCAGGTCGCGAGCTGCACGGCTGGCAGCGTCCAGACCATCAGCGATCTTCTTTTGACGTTCGTGCAGAGCAGCGATGACCGGAGGCCATACATACTTCATGCAGAACAGTACAAAAATCAGGAACGCAACGGACTGGCCAATCAGGGTCGCATTAATGTTCACGCCAACACCTCGCAGTTACGTTGTCCATCACACCAAATTACTCGGAAGAATCCGGGTAATTAGCCAGCGATCTGACCAACGAACGGGTTCGCAAAGGTGAAGAACAGAGCGATACCAACACCGATCATGGTTACGGCGTCGAGCAGACCGGCAACGATGAACATTTTAACTTGCAGCATTGGAACCATTTCTGGCTGACGCGCTGCGCCTTCCAGGAACTTGCCGCCCAGCAGGCCGAAACCAATTGCGGTACCCAGTGCGCCCAGGCCGATCAACAGTGCAACAGCGATAGCGGTTAGACCAACTACAGTTTCCATCTTTCCTCCCGACTTTTACGTCGTATGGTTTAGGTTTTTTAGATTAAAGCGGTAAAACAAATCGTTTCATGGTGCTCCGTGAGGAGCCCCCTCCCGTTTGACCGGGAGGGACATCAGACTAGTCGAAACTGGTCTTAATGGTTTTCTTCGTGCGCCATCGACAGGTAGACGATGGTCAGCATCATGAAGATGAATGCCTGCAGGGTGATGATCAGGATGTGGAAAACAGCCCACGCCCACTGCAGAACAACGCCCAGGCCGCTCAGCCAGAGCAGGCCGCTGCCGAACATCACAGCGATCAGGATGAACACCAGCTCACCGGCATACATGTTGCCGAACAGACGCAGAGCCAGAGAGATCGGCTTGGCGATCAGGGTGACGAATTCCAGCAGGAAGTTCACCGGAATCAGCAGGGCCTGAACGAAAATGTTCTTGCTGCCGAACGGGTGCAGGGTCAGCTCGCCGATGAAGCCGCCGAGGCCTTTGACCTTGATGCTGTAGAAGATGATCAGTGCGAACACCGAGAACGCCATGCCCAGAGTCGCGTTCGGGTCGGTAGTTGACACCGCACGGAACGGGATGTGCTGGTCGCCGGAGATCAGGATGGCCAGTTGAGGAATCCAGTCGACCGGTACCAGGTCGACGGCGTTCATCAGGAACACCCAGACGAAGATGGTCAGTGCCAGCGGTGCGATCACCGGGCTACGGCCATGGAAGCTGTCTTTCACGCTGCCATCGACGAATTCGACCAATACTTCAACGAAGTTCTGCAAAGCACCCGGCTGACCCGAAGTCGCTTTCTTTGCCGCCATGCGGAAAAGAAGTACGAAGATCAGACCCAACGCGACCGACCAGCCGAGAGTATCGACGTGGAAAGCCCAGAAGCCCATTTCTTTGGCCTCTGCTGCGGTATGGGCAAAGCCCCAGCCGCCGTTAGGTAGCTGACCGAAGGTCAGGTTCTGCAAGTGGTGCTGGATATAGCCCGAAGCGGTTGTTTCTGCCATGGTTGCCTCAAACGCCCTAAGGTCTCGAAAGTCTTGTTCTCATGAGCAGGGGAGCGAACCAGCTGACCGACTGAGTCAACACGAACACGCCGAATACAGCTATCGGCGCCAATGGCTTCACACCTGCAAACACCAGCGCAAAAAGCACTGCCGTCAAAATCAGTTTGCCTGCCTCGCCGGCATAAAAAGACCGGACGATGGACTGGGCTGCTCGGGCGCCGGAAAACCGAAATGCCTTGTGAGCGAAATAAACATTGGGCAGCAAGGCTATCAGGCCTCCGCAAAGTCCCGAGTATCCGGCAACGACTCCGTGCCATTGCCAGAGCGCCAAAGCGGCAATGAGCAAAATGACAAATTGAGCCATCAACACCGGAAAAACCGCCAGGCGATGGAACGGCAGGCGGTTTGGCTTGCGGGTTTCCATCACATTTGCTCTCCAATGGTCGGCTGCCAGAATTCAATAACTTGGCATAATTTGTGCCGACAAAATGCGCGCAGAGTATAGGGGCGGTTCTGCCCCTATTCAACTGTCAGGTAGTGATTTCCGACTGCGCGCTACATGAGTAAATGTTTCAGCGGATGTGTGCGAGCACACCTTGAAGCTCATCGAGCGAGTTATAACCGATCACCAACTGTCCCTTTCCCTTCTTCCCGTGGCGAATCTGCACCGCAGAGCCCAGGCGCTCGGCCAGACGCTGTTCGAGGCGGGCGATATCCGGGTCGGGTTTGGCGGCTTCCACAGGCTCTGGTTTGCCACTCAACCACTGGCGAACCAGTGCTTCAGTTTGGCGCACAGTCAGGCCGCGTGCGACAACATGTCGCGCCCCTTCCACCTGCTGATTGTCCGGCAGACCGAGCAATGCCCGGGCATGACCCATTTCCAGGTCGCCATGGGACAGCATGGTCTTGATGACTTCCGGCAGCGCAATAAGCCGCAACAGGTTAGCCACAGTGACGCGAGACTTACCCACAGCCTCAGCGACTTGTTGCTGCGTCAGCTGGAATTCCTGCTGCAAACGCTGCAGGGCCACCGCTTCTTCGATCGGGTTGAGGTCTTCGCGCTGGATATTCTCGATCAGCGCAATGGCTATCGCGGTTTCATCCGGCACATCGCGGACCATGGCCGGAATGGTTTCCTGCCCGGCCTGTTGACTCGCGCGCCAGCGGCGTTCACCCGCGATGATTTCAAAACGGCCGCCGCCAATCGGGCGCACCACGATCGGCTGCATGACACCTTGAGCCTTGATCGACGCAGCCAGCTCCTCAAGCGCCTGCGGGTCCATGTCCCGACGCGGCTGGTATTTACCGCGCTGGAGCAGATCCAGCGGCAAGTGCTGCAGCTCGCGAGTGTCAGCTTGCGCAGCCTGTTCTTCCAGCGCGCTGACGGTCGGACCACTCAGCAGTGCATCCAGTCCACGTCCGAGACCTCGTTTCTTGACGGCCATGGGGATTCCTTAAGTTGCCTGAGCGGCGGCGATACGTGAATTTTTGCGTTGGCGGCGAACCATCTCGCCCGCCAGGGCCAGGTAGGCCAGCGCGCCACGGGATTGCTTGTCATACGCCAGGGCCGGCATACCATAGCTCGGCGCTTCCGCCAGACGGATGTTGCGTGGAATTACCGTGTCGTACAGCTGATCGCCAAAGTGTTCCTTGAGCTGCGCCGAAACGTCGTTCATCAGGCTCAGACGCGGGTCATACATGGTCCGCAGCAAACCTTCGACTTTCAGGTTGGGGTTCAGCAGTTCAGCGATACGCTTGATGTTATCCACAAGGTCGCTCAAACCTTCGAGCGCAAAGTACTCGCACTGCATGGGGATAATGACCCCGTCAGCGGCGACCAGTGCGTTGAGCGTGAGCATCGACAGCGACGGCGGGCAGTCGATCAGAATGTAATCGTAGTTTTCACGGATCGGTGCCAGTGCGCTGCGCAGACGGCTTTCCTTCATCTGCATTTCCAGCAGCACGACTTCGGCAGCGGTCAGGTCGCGGTTGGCCGGCAGCAGTTGATAACCGCCGTGCTCGGAATAATGCATGGCCTGGGCCAGGTCGCATTCGCCGATCAGCAGGTCATAGACCGAGTTTTCCAGACCGTGTTTATCCACACCGCTACCCATGGTGGCGTTGCCCTGTGGATCGAGATCGATCAACAGCACCCGGCGCTTGGTCGCGACCAGGGATGCTGCGAGGTTGATACAGGTGGTGGTCTTGCCCACACCACCCTTTTGGTTCGCTATCGCGAATACCTTAGCCATTCTTGCTTGTGTTCCCAATCATGCCGTGCGGCGCAGTATCAGCAGATGGCGTTGGCCTTGGCAACCGGGTACGGCCAGGGCGTGTTCGCTATCGAGTTTGAAGTCTGCCGGCAATGCTACCAGCTCATCGGCCGGATGAACGCCCTTCATTGCCAGCCAGCGTGTATCGGCATCGCCAAGATGACGAGTCCAGTTGGTGAAGTTCTCCATGCTGCTGAATGCCCGGGAAATGATCCCGTTAAACGGCTGGGCAGGCTGGAAGGCTTCGACACGACTGTGGATAACTTGCAGGTTATCCAGTTTGAGTTCGAGTTTGACCTGGGTCAGGAAACGGGTTTTCTTGCCGTTGCTGTCCAGACAGGTCACTTGCGAGTCCGGATACAGGATCGCCAACGGAATCCCCGGCATGCCGCCGCCGCTGCCGACATCGAGCCAGCGGCCGTTTTCGATGAACGACATCACGCTCAGACTATCGAGCAAGTGACGCGAAACCATCTCGTCCGGATCACGCACAGCAGTCAGGTTGTAGGCCTGGTTCCATTTGATCAACAGGGCCAGATAACCCAGTAGCAATTCGTGCTGGGTTTCAGTGAGATTGACACCGAGCTCGCGGGCTCCTGTGGATAACTCTTCGGCGTGTTGCGAAGTGACCTTAGAACTCAAGCGCTTTGCTCCAACTGACGGCCCGCGCCGCGTTTTTTCAAATGAATCATCAACAGCGAAATCGCTGCCGGGGTCACTCCGGGAATCCGCGAAGCCTGACCCAGCGTCTCTGGACGCGTGGCACCGAGCTTGCTCTGGATCTCCTTGGAGAGGCCGGAAATGTTGGTGTAATCGATATCCACAGGCAGTTTCGTGTCTTCACTGGCGCGCAGACGGGCGATTTCGTCCTGTTGACGGTCGATGTAACCGGCGTATTTGGTCTTGATTTCAACCTGCTCGGCGACCTGTGGATCTTCAGCGCCGTTGCCGGTCACTTCGACCAGACCAGCGTAGTCGATTTCCGGACGACTCAAGAGGTTGAGCAGGTTGTATTCGTGTGTCAGCGGTGTGCCGAATTTTTCCGCGATCGCATCGCCCTGCTGCGTATTCGGGCGAACCCAAGTGCTTTTCAGGCGCTGCTCTTCGAGTTCGATGCTTTCGCGCTTCTTGCAGAAGGCCGCCCAACGCGCGTCATCGACCAGACCGAGCTCGCGACCTTTTTCGGTCAGACGCAGGTCGGCGTTGTCCTCGCGCAGAATCAGACGGTACTCGGCACGGGAAGTGAACATGCGGTACGGCTCTTGGGTACCGAGGGTGATCAGGTCGTCGACCAATACACCGATATAGGCTTCGTCGCGACGCGGGCACCAGGCTTCTTTGCCCTTGGCCCGCAGTGCGGCATTCGCGCCAGCAAGCAGACCTTGAGCTCCGGCTTCTTCGTAACCGGTGGTGCCGTTGATTTGCCCGGCGAAGAACAGACCGCCGATGGCTTTGGTTTCCAGGCTGTATTTCAGATCGCGCGGATCAAAGTAGTCGTACTCGATCGCATAACCCGGACGCACGATGTGCGCGTTTTCCATGCCACGGATCGACTGCACGATCTGCAATTGCACGTCGAACGGCAAGCTTGTGGATATCCCGTTCGGATACAGCTCATGGGTGGTCAAACCTTCCGGTTCGATGAACACCTGATGGCTTTCCTTGTCGGCAAAGCGGTGGATCTTGTCTTCGATTGACGGGCAATAACGCGGGCCGATGCCTTCGATTTCACCCGCAGCGGAATACATCGGCGAACGATCGAGGTTCGCCGCGATGATTTCGTGGGTGCGGGCATTGGTGTGAGTAATCCAGCAACTGACCTGGCGCGGATGCTGTTGTTTGTTGCCCATGAACGACATCACCGGGATGGGTGTATCACCCGGTTGCTCGGTCATCACCGAGAAGTCCACAGACTTGCCATCGATACGCGGCGGTGTGCCGGTTTTCAAACGACCGACACGCAATGGCAGTTCACGCAGACGGTGAGCCAGTGCAATCGACGGTGGATCACCGGCACGACCGCCGGAAAAATTCTGCAAACCGATGTGGATAAGTCCGCCAAGGAACGTACCAGTGGTCAGCACTACGGAATCAGCGAAGAAACGCAGACCCATTTGCGTGACAACACCACGAACCTGTTCCTGCTCGACGATGAGGTCGTCGGCGGCCTGTTGAAATATCCACAGGTTCGGCTGGTTTTCCAGGATTTCGCGGACAGCGGCTTTGTAAAGAATACGGTCGGCCTGGGCGCGTGTTGCACGCACGGCCGGGCCTTTACGGCTGTTCAACACACGAAACTGGATGCCACCCAGATCGGTGGCCGTGGCCATGGCACCGCCAAGGGCATCGATTTCCTTGACCAGATGACTTTTACCGATGCCACCGATGGCCGGGTTGCAACTCATGGCACCGAGGGTTTCCACGTTATGCGTCAGCAACAGGGTTTTTGCACCCATGCGTGCTGAGGCCAGTGCTGCCTCGGTACCGGCATGACCGCCGCCGATGACGATCACTTCAAAACGGGAAGGGAAATCCACCACGCACCTCGTGCCTGCTTAAGTAGGTCATTCAGGAATATAGATTGAGATCAGGTTTCTGAACCTGGTCGACAAGTATAGGGACTTCGCCCTTCCTAAAGAACCCTTTGCACAAAATTTAACCAGCTGTGGAGAACTCGAGGTTAAAAGAATAAAAAAGAGAGAAATTTATAAAACCTTTGTTTTTATGTTTATTCTTACTGACATCCATTTCTGTGGATAGATCTCTACAGGCCTTGTTTTACAATGTGTACAGAGATTCAAAACCCTGTGCTCATGTGCCAATAAGGCCCTTGGATAACCGGTGTAAGCCTGTGGATGAATGAGGTGCTTATCCACAGAGGGGTTTATATCCAGTTTTCAGGCCCTGTTATCAACTGCCCTCAGTGGCAGTTATTCACAGGGCTTAATCCACAGAAATCTGATGAACGAGGAGGTAGCGGGCAGCGGAAAACCGCTCAGGGCGAAAAAATCTGCCCGGCACTCGTGGAAGGAATTTAAAAAGGAGGGGAGCAGACAGGTCCCGAACGGACCTGTCTGTGAATGGCAGGAGGGTTATTTGCCGATGCAGAAGCTGGAGAAGATCCTTCCAAGCAGGTCATCCGAGCTGAATGCACCGGTAATTTCACCCAGAGAGTGTTGGGCCTGACGCAAATCTTCAGCCAACAGTTCACCAGCCCCGGCCAACGTCAGTTGCGCGCGACCGTGCTCCAGCGCTGCACTGGCGTGGCGCAGAGCTTCCAGATGCCGGCGGCGTGCGCTGAAGCTGCTTTCCGAGGTCTGTTCGTAGCCCATGCAGGCTTTGAGGTGTTCGCGCAGCAATTCCAACCCTTCACCCGCCGCTTTGGCGCTGAGGCTGATGGTGACGTGCCCATCATCGCTGACTTCCAGGGCAATCGCCTCGCCTGTCAGGTCCGCCTTATTGCGGATCAGGGTCACTTTCGCCGGATCGGGCCGGGTTTCGAGAAATTCCGGCCACAGGGCAAACGGATCTGCGGCTTCCGGCGCTGTAGCATCGACGACCAACAACACTCGGTCGGCTTCTGTAATAGCTTTGAGCGCACGTTCGACGCCGATCTTTTCCACTTGATCATCGGTATCGCGAAGCCCGGCAGTATCTACAACATGCAGTGGCATGCCGTCGATGTGGATATGTTCGCGCAGGATGTCGCGGGTGGTGCCGGCAATTTCGGTAACGATGGCCGCCTCGCGTCCTGCCAAAGCATTCAACAGGCTGGACTTGCCGGCATTCGGACGACCGGCAATTACCACGGTCATGCCGTCCCGCAACAAAGCCCCCTGTCCGGCTTCGCGCAGGACTGTGGATAATTCATCCCGCACCTTGTCGAGCATGCTCAGTACATGGCCATCGGCAAGGAAGTCGATTTCTTCTTCCGGAAAGTCGATGGCGGCTTCGACATAGATGCGCAAACCGATCAGCTGTTCGGTGAGGTTATGCACACGCTGGGAGAATGCGCCCTGCAAGGAACGCAGGGCATTTCGCGCTGCCTGTGCAGAACTCGCTTCGATCAGATCGGCAATCGCTTCGGCTTGGGCCAGGTCGAGTTTGTCGTTAAGAAAGGCGCGTTCGCTGAATTCTCCCGGACGGGCCAGGCGACAGCCCAGCTCCAGGCAGCGCTTGAGTAACATATCCAGCACGATAGGGCCGCCGTGACCCTGCAGTTCCAGCACATCTTCGCCGGTGAAGGAGTTCGGTCCCGGAAAATACAGCGCCAGCCCCTCATCGAGTACTTGCTGGTCATCACTGAAAAACGGCCCGTAATGGGCGTAGCGTGGTTTCAGCTCGCGGCCGCTGATGGCTTTGGCCACCACACTGGCCAACGGCCCGGAAATACGGACGATGCCCACACCGCCACGACCTTGGGCGGTGGCGACAGCGGCGATGGTTTCACGAGGTGTGCTCATAAACCGGAATCCAGACAAAAGTGGCAGATAGCAAAACGCCCCACTAGGGGGCGTTTTGAGTGGTGTTATCCACAGTGCAAGTTACGCCTCGGCTTTTTTCGTCGCCGCTTCGATCTTACGCGTGATGTACCACTGTTGTGCAATCGACAGGCAGTTGTTCACAACCCAGTACAGCACCAGACCAGCCGGGAACCACAGGAAGAAGAAGGTGAAGATGATTGGCATCATTTTCATGACCTTCGCCTGCATAGGGTCCGGAGGAGTCGGGTTCAGCTGCTGCTGGATGAACATGGTTGCACCCATGATGATCGGCAGGATGAAGAACGGGTCCTTGATCGACAGGTCAGTGATCCACAGCATGAACGGCGCTTGACGCATTTCCACGCTTTCCAGCAGAACCCAGTACAGCGAGAGGAAAACCGGCATCTGCACCAGGATCGGCAAGCAGCCGCCCAGTGGATTGATCTTCTCTTTCTTGTACAGCTCCATCATGGCTTGCGACATTTTCTGCCGGTCATCGCCATGTTGCTCTTTCAGAGCCGCCAGTTTCGGCGCAACGGCACGCATGCGCGCCATCGATTTGTAGCTGGCAGCCGACAGAGGGAAGAAAAGGCCCTTGATCAGCATGGTCAGGAAGATGATCGACCAGCCCCAGTTACCGACAATGGCGTGGATGTGTTGCAGTAACCAGAAGATCGGCTGGGCAATGAACCACAAAATGCCGTAGTCGACGGTCAGTTCCAGACCTGGGGACAACTCTTTCAGCACAGCCTGGCTTTTCGGACCGGCGTACAGAACAGCGCTGGTTTCAACTTTCGCACCCGGTGCAGCGGTCAGCGTAGGACCGGTGTAACCAATGATGTAGTTGCCTTTGCTGTCTTTACGGGTCTGGACGATGTTGTTTTCGCCCTTGGCCGGAATCCACGCGGTTACGAAGTAGTGTTGCAGCCAGGCTACCCAACCACCGGTAACGGTTTCTTTCAACTGCGCCTTGTCCATGTCCTTCATGGACACTTTCTTGTACGGCTCCGAACTTGTCCACAGGGCTGCGCCCAGGTAAGTCGCGGTGCCAGTAGCCGTTGTGGACGAAGGATCGGCGCTGTCGTCACGCTTCAACTGGGCGAACATCGCGCCATTCCAGGGCTGCGCGCTCTGGTTATCCACAATGTAGGAAACGGCTACGTCATACAGGCCGCGTTTCAAGGTGAAACGCTTGATGTAGTTGACGCCGTCCTTGCTGAATTTCAGGTCAACGACGAGTTGATCCTGACCGTCAGCCAGTTGATAAGTCTTCTTCTCGGAGGAGTAAACCGGACGACCGGCCGGGTTTGCATCCGGACCGTTGGTGCCAATCAAGCCACTTTGCGCCAGGTAAACACGCTCGCCGCCGTTATCGAACAACTGAAACGGCACATCAGGACGATCCTGACGACGTGGATACAGAGGCAAGGTCAGTTGAGCGACATCGCCACCCTGTGGATCGATCGCGAGATCGAGCACGTCGGTTTTGATCTGGATCAGATCCTTGCTGGCGGCTACCGGTGTTTCGGCAGGTGCGCTGGTATCGCTTGCGGCGCGCGGAATGTCGTCACTGGCGGCAGCATTATTGCCAGTGGCGGTGTCCGGCAAACCGGATGTAGTCGTACTGGAAGCAACATTCTGAGTCGGCAGGGCAGCCTGGCCATAGTCCTGGTTCCATTTAAGAACCATAACGTAGGACACGATTGCCAGGGCGACGATCAGGATCGTGCGTTTGATATCCATGATTACTCGGCCATCGAAGAAGAACGGGAGGTAGGGATAGGTGGAACCGGGTCATAACCACCGGGATTCCACGGATGACAGCGACCTAAACGACGAAAGGTCAGCCAGCCACCGCGCAGAAGGCCATGATTTTCAATGGCTTCATACGCGTAGCAGGAACAACTGGGGTAGAAACGACAGTGACTGGCCATCAAAGGACTAATGGCATAGCGATAAAACTGGATCGGAACGAGGGCCAGTTTACGCATCGGTACTGTCTACCCCTACAGTTTCGGTTTTGGCTGCTGGAACTGGCTTGCTGCGTGCCAGACGCTTCCAGAGTTTGCCGAAATGCTGAATCAATTCGGGGTTTTCTACATCGCCCAGACCTTTGCGCGCGACGATAACGATGTCCCAGCCGACCAGTGAATCCTGGTGCAGACGAAACGATTCGCGCATCAAACGCTTGAGGCGATTGCGCTCAACGGAGAGCTTTACGCTCTTTTTCCCGATAACCAGCCCGAGACGGGGGTGATCGAGATCGTTGTTGCGTGCAAGGAGCAGGAGATTTTTCCCCGGAACCTTGCCGGTAGGGGAGTCAAAGACTGCCTTGAAATGCCGGGGGGTAAGCAGACGCTTTTCCCGACTGAAGTCCTGACTCACCTCCAGTACCGGATTATCAAACTGCCAGACGCGCACGACCTTTGGCGCGACGACGCGACAGGACTGCGCGGCCGTTCTTGGTAGCCATGCGAGCACGGAAACCGTGGGTACGAGCGCGTTTGATAGTGCTTGGTTGGAAAGTACGTTTCATGTCGTGTTACCTGGTTCGTCCACAACGGGCCGGAATGGCCCCCGTTTTAAGAGACCGGGGATTCTAGAGAAAGCAAGCCTTCAGGTCAATTTCCAACCAGCGTTTCCTTATAAATAGATCTCGAGGCTATCTCTGGCTGAAAGCCCGTCTGCCAAACATAAAAATAAAGAAGGGAATTATTTAAAGCTTTTCTGTAAAGCTTGTAAAAGCTAGGTACGCCCTCTTCTGTGGATAAGTGGCATAAGCCCTTAAACGGCGTGATGTACAGAGAATGACAACTACAGTGGAAAACCGTGTTCAGCCTGTGCTGCGCTATCGGATAACCTGTGTGTGGAATGGGCTGTTATCCACAGGCTGGTTATCCACTGAGTTCAACCCCCAGTTGTCCAGTGCCCTTAGAGGCGGTTATCCACAGAGCTTATTCACCCACCGTTGGTCGCCTTTTTTCGATTTAACGTATTGATAAATCATGGCGACCGGGCAACCTGCATGTGGATAAGTGGACGGCTGGCCGCTACAATGGCCGCTTGTTTTTGCCTCACCGGCTTTCAAACTTAGGGGATATCCGTGTCAGTGGAACTTTGGCAGCAGTGCGTGGAGCTTTTGCGCGAAGAGCTGCCTGCCCAACAATTCAACACCTGGATCCGTCCACTACAGGTCGAAGCCGAAGGCGACGAGTTGCGCGTCTACGCACCGAACCGTTTTGTGCTGGACTGGGTCAACGAAAAGTACCTGGGCCGCGTCCTTGAACTGCTGGATGAGCATGGCAATGGTTTGGCGCCGGCGCTTTCCTTGTTAATAGGCAGCAAGCGCAGCTCGGCACCGCGTGCCGCACCCAATGCGCCATTGGCCGCCGCACAGGTTTCCCAGGCCCAGGCAAATGCCGCGCCTGTCAGCACGCCGGCACCCGCGCAGACGCCTGCGCCGACGGCCAAGCGCTCTACGCAGAAAAGCCCCGAAGTCAGCGATGAACCGTCTCGCGACAGTTTTGATCCGATGTCCGGTGCCGCGTCTCAGCAGGCGCCGGTTCGCGCCGAACAGCGCACCGTGCAGGTTGAAGGTGCGCTCAAGCACACCAGCTACTTGAATCGCACCTTTACCTTCGAAAACTTTGTCGAAGGTAAATCCAACCAGCTCGCCCGCGCGGCGGCCTGGCAAGTGGCGGACAACCCCAAGCACGGCTACAACCCGCTGTTTCTTTATGGCGGCGTCGGCCTGGGTAAAACCCACTTGATGCACGCGGTGGGTAACCATCTATTAAAGAAGAACCCGAATGCCAAGGTCGTGTACCTGCATTCCGAGCGTTTCGTCGCCGACATGGTCAAGGCACTGCAACTGAACGCGATCAACGAGTTCAAGCGCTTTTACCGTTCGGTGGATGCGTTGCTGATCGACGACATTCAGTTCTTCGCCCGCAAAGAGCGTTCGCAGGAAGAGTTTTTCCACACCTTCAACGCTCTGCTTGAAGGTGGCCAGCAGGTCATTCTCACCAGTGACCGCTACCCGAAAGAAATCGAAGGCCTTGAAGAACGCCTCAAATCCCGCTTCGGCTGGGGCCTTACGGTTGCCGTCGAACCGCCGGAGCTGGAAACCCGTGTCGCGATCTTGATGAAGAAGGCCGATCAGGCCAAAGTCGAATTGCCGCACGATGCCGCGTTCTTCATTGCCCAACGCATTCGTTCCAATGTCCGTGAGCTGGAAGGCGCGCTGAAACGCGTGATCGCCCACTCGCACTTCATGGGCCGCGACATCACCATCGAGCTGATTCGCGAATCCCTGAAAGACCTCTTGGCGCTGCAGGACAAACTGGTCTCTGTGGATAACATTCAGCGCACGGTCGCCGAGTACTACAAGATCAAGATTTCCGACTTGCTGTCCAAGCGCCGTTCGCGCTCGGTCGCTCGTCCACGTCAGGTGGCCATGGCCTTGTCCAAGGAACTGACCAACCACAGCCTGCCGGAAATCGGCGATGTGTTTGGCGGCCGCGACCATACGACCGTGTTGCACGCCTGCCGCAAGATCAACGAACTTAAGGAATCCGACGCGGACATCCGCGAGGACTACAAGAACCTGCTGCGTACACTGACCACTTGATGAACACCAGCGCAGCTTATTAAGGCAAGGGACTAGACCATGCATTTCACCATTCAACGCGAAGCCCTGTTGAAACCCCTGCAACTGGTCGCAGGCGTCGTCGAGCGCCGACAGACCTTGCCGGTACTCTCCAACGTGCTGTTGGTAGTCGAAGGCCAGCAACTGTCGCTGACCGGTACTGACCTGGAAGTCGAACTGGTCGGTCGCGTGCAACTTGAGGAGCCGGCTGAAACAGGTTCCATCACCGTGCCTGCGCGCAAGCTGATGGACATCTGCAAGAGCCTGCCCAACGACGCGCTGATTGACATCAAGGTCGACGAGCAGAAGCTGGTCGTGAAGGCTGGCCGTAGCCGCTTCACCCTGTCGACTTTGCCAGCCAACGATTTCCCGACGGTTGAAGAAGGCCCGGGTTCGCTGACCTGCAGCCTCGAGCAGAGCAAACTGCGTCGTCTCATCGAGCGCACCAGTTTCGCCATGGCCCAGCAGGACGTGCGTTATTACCTCAACGGCATGCTTCTGGAAGTGTCCGAAGGCGTCATCCGCGCCGTGGCCACCGACGGTCACCGTTTGGCAATGTGCTCGATGAAAGCCGATATCGGCCAGCCGGATCGCCACCAGGTCATCGTGCCGCGCAAAGGTATCCTCGAACTGGCACGCCTGCTCACCGAGCCGGACGGGAACGTCAGCATCGTTCTGGGTCAGCACCACATTCGCGCGACGACTGGCGAGTTCACCTTCACCTCGAAACTGGTCGACGGCAAGTTCCCGGACTACGAACGCGTTCTGCCGAAGGGCGGCGACAAGTTGGTACTCGGCGATCGTCAGGCCTTGCGTGAAGCCTTCAGCCGTACCGCGATTCTGTCCAACGAGAAATACCGTGGTATCCGTCTGCAACTGGCCAGCGGACAGTTGAAGATCCAGGCCAACAACCCTGAGCAAGAAGAAGCGGAAGAAGAAGTCGGCGTTGAATACAACGGCGGCTCTCTGGAAATCGGCTTCAACGTCAGCTATTTGCTCGACGTACTGGGCGTGATGACCACCGAGCAGGTTCGCCTGATTCTGTCCGACTCCAACAGCAGTGCGCTGGTGCAGGAGTCCGACAACGACGATTCGGCTTACGTTGTCATGCCGATGCGTCTGTAATCAGCTGACCCTGGATGTCTTTAAGTCGTGTTTCGGTCACCGCGGTGCGCAATCTGCACCCGGTGACCTTCTCCCCCTCCCCCCGCATCAACATTCTTTACGGCGCCAACGGCAGCGGCAAAACCAGTGTTCTGGAAGCCATTCATTTGCTGGGGCTTGCCCGTTCGTTTCGTAGCACGCGGCTGTTGCCGGTCATCCAGTACGAGCAACTCGCCTGCACCGTATTCGGTCAGGTCGAATTGGCCGAGGGTGGCCATAGCGCGTTGGGCATATCGCGTGAACGTCAGGGCGAGTTCCAGATCCGCATCGACGGCCAGAACGCCCGTAGCGCCGCGCAACTGGCGGAAATCCTGCCGCTGCAGTTGATCAACCCCGACAGCTTCCGTCTGCTTGAGGGGGCGCCGAAGATTCGCCGGCAGTTTCTCGACTGGGGTGTTTTCCATGTCGAACCGCGTTTCATGGCCACTTGGCAGCGTTTGCAGAAGGCCTTGCGCCAGAGAAACTCCTGGCTGCGGCATGGTACACTTGACGCCGTTTCGCAAGCGGTTTGGGACAGGGAACTGTGCCAGGCCAGCGACGAAATCGATGAATACCGCCGCGCTTACATCAAAGCCTTGAAACCAGTCTTTGAACAAACCTTGAGCGAACTGGTTGAGCTCGAGGGTTTGACGCTCAGCTATTACCGAGGCTGGGACAAAGACCGGGAATTGAGCGCCGTACTGGCCGGTTCCGTGCAACGGGACCAACAAATGGGTCATACCCAGGCCGGACCGCAACGGGCTGATTTGCGTCTTAAATTGGGCGCACACAACGCCGCGGACATTTTGTCCCGGGGTCAGCAGAAGCTGGTGGTTTGTGCGCTGCGGATTGCCCAAGGGCATCTGGTGAGCCAAGCCCGCCGGGGTCAGTGTATTTATCTGGTGGATGACTTGCCGTCCGAGCTGGACGAGAGCCACCGTCGCGCGCTGTGCCGCTTGCTGGAAGACTTACGCTGCCAGGTGTTCATCACCTGTGTAGATCACGAATTATTGAGGGAAGGCTGGCAGACGGAAACGCCAGTCGCTCTGTTCCACGTGGAACAGGGCCGTATCACCCAGACCCACGACCATCGGGAGTGAAGGCATTGAGCGAAGAAAATACGTACGACTCAACGAGCATTAAAGTGCTGAAAGGCCTGGATGCCGTCCGTAAACGTCCCGGTATGTACATTGGTGACACCGACGATGGCAGCGGTCTGCACCACATGGTGTTCGAGGTGGTCGACAACTCGATCGACGAAGCCCTCGCCGGCCACTGCGACGACATCAGCATCATTATCCACCCGGATGAGTCCATCACCGTTAAAGACAACGGCCGTGGCATCCCGGTAGACGTGCACAAAGAGGAAGGCGTTTCTGCCGCCGAGGTCATCATGACCGTCCTCCACGCTGGCGGTAAGTTCGACGATAACTCCTACAAAGTATCCGGCGGTCTGCACGGTGTGGGTGTGTCGGTAGTGAACGCGCTGTCCGAAGAGCTGGTTCTGACTGTCCGCCGCAGCGGCAAGATCTGGGAACAGACCTACGTCCACGGCGTACCTCAGGCACCGATGGCCATCGTTGGCGACAGCGAGACCACTGGTACCCAGATTCATTTCAAGGCTTCCAGCGAAACTTTCAAGAACATTCACTTCAGCTGGGACATCCTGGCCAAGCGTATTCGTGAACTGTCCTTCCTGAACTCCGGTGTCGGCATCGTCCTCAAGGATGAGCGCAGCGGCAAGGAAGAACTGTTCAAGTACGAAGGCGGCCTGCGTGCGTTCGTTGAATACCTGAACACCAACAAGACTGCGGTCAACCAGGTGTTCCACTTCAACATCCAGCGTGAAGACGGCATCGGCGTGGAAATCGCCCTGCAGTGGAACGACAGCTTCAATGAGAACCTGTTGTGCTTCACCAACAACATTCCGCAGCGTGATGGCGGTACCCACCTGGTGGGCTTCCGTTCGGCACTGACGCGTAACCTGAACAACTACATCGAGCAGGAAGGTCTGGCGAAGAAGCACAAAGTCGCCACCACCGGTGACGATGCCCGTGAAGGCCTGACCGCCATTATTTCGGTGAAAGTGCCAGACCCGAAGTTCAGCTCGCAGACCAAAGACAAGCTGGTCTCTTCCGAAGTGAAGACCGCGGTCGAACAGGAAATGGGCAAGTACTTCTCTGACTTCCTTCTGGAAAACCCGAACGAAGCCAAGCTGGTCGTCGGCAAGATGATCGACGCGGCGCGTGCCCGTGAAGCCGCGCGTAAAGCCCGTGAGATGACCCGCCGCAAAGGCGCGCTGGACATCGCCGGCCTGCCAGGCAAGCTCGCTGACTGCCAGGAAAAAGACCCGGCGCTGTCCGAACTGTACCTCGTGGAAGGTGACTCCGCGGGCGGCTCTGCCAAGCAGGGACGTAACCGCAAGACCCAGGCGATCCTGCCGCTCAAGGGCAAGATCCTCAACGTCGAGAAAGCGCGTTTCGACAAGATGATCTCTTCCCAGGAAGTGGGCACCTTGATCACCGCACTGGGCTGCGGCATCGGGCGCGAAGAGTACAACATCGACAAGCTGCGTTATCACAACATCATCATCATGACCGATGCTGACGTCGACGGTTCGCACATTCGTACCCTGCTGCTGACCTTCTTCTTCCGTCAGTTGCCGGAGTTGATCGAGCGCGGCTACATCTACATCGCCCAGCCGCCGCTATACAAGGTCAAGAAAGGCAAGCAAGAGCAATACATCAAAGACGACGACGCCATGGAAGAGTACATGACGCAGTCTGCTCTGGAAGACGCGAGCCTGCACCTGAACGAAGAAGCCCCGGGCATTTCCGGTGAAGCGCTGGAGCGTCTGGTGAATGACTTCCGCATGGTGATGAAGACCCTCAAACGTCTGTCGCGCCTGTATCCACAGGAGCTGACCGAGCACTTCATCTACCTGCCGGCCGTCAGCCTGGAAATGCTCGGCGATCACGCCAAGATGCAGGACTGGCTGGCTCAGTACGAAGTCCGTCTGCGCACCGTCGAGAAATCCGGTCTGGTCTACAAGGCCAGCCTGCGTGAAGACCGTGAACGTGGTGTATGGCTGCCAGAGGTCGAACTGATCTCCCACGGTCTGTCGAACTACGTCACCTTCAACCGCGACTTCTTCGGCAGCAACGACTACAAAACCGTCGTCACCCTCGGTGCTCAATTGAGCACCCTGCTCGACGAAGGTGCGTACATCCAGCGTGGCGAGCGCAAGAAAGCGGTTACCGAGTTCAAGGAAGCCCTCGACTGGCTGATGGCCGAAAGCACCAAGCGCCACACCATCCAGCGATACAAAGGTCTGGGCGAAATGAACCCGGACCAGCTGTGGGAAACCACCATGGACCCAAGCGTGCGCCGCATGCTGAAAGTCACCATCGAAGACGCCATAGGCGCAGACCAGATCTTCAACACCCTGATGGGTGATGCGGTCGAACCTCGCCGTGACTTCATCGAGAGCAATGCGTTGGCGGTGTCCAACCTGGACTTCTGATCCGCTGTAGGTTCTCAAAATAAATGAGAATTCTCAAAAATAGTTGAACTGTGCAACACAAAAAAGCCAACGCTATGTAGCGTTGGCTTTTTTGTGCCTCTTGCTTGAAGAATTTTTGATAAGCGATTCAGTGTTATAAAAGATGCATATTTTATAATATGGCTAGAGAAATAGCTTTATTGGAAACGTTATTCGCTAACTCGATATAAATGAAAATTTATAGGCTTTCACATGTAATAAGGAACTATAAGATCCAACTTATTTACTCATATAACTATAAAGGAATTTTTAGTAGCCAAGGCATAGCTTAATGTCGTTAGTCTGTAAACGCTAACGGTGAATTGACCTGCGTGTTGACGTGGGATTAACCCACCCTCAAGACAACACAAATCCAGTAAAAGTAGTGGTTCACCAGGAGTCTGCCTGGGTCATTGATATCTAAGCAACGGGGTCAATTCGCCGTCGGCGCCAACAGTTCAAGCCCAAATCACGTTTTTCGGGAAAAGTCCTTTTGAGCTGCTTTCCACCAGCGTCGGTGTCTATCGAGTAGAGGAAATGTTGATTCGAGTGGCTGATGGCTTGTACTGTTAATTTTCTAGCAAGCAAGCCCAGCGAGGCAACACCAGTCGCACCAGCGCTAGGTCTTTAAAAACAGTAGATCCCTCTGATCGCAGGCATCATGCCGCTCGAGTCCGTTATCCATGCGCCGTTCTGGTCATAGATAAACAATCTATGTAACTGTGTGAGATCGTTTCACTGAGCCTTCTGCATGCGTCGCAGAGGAAGTTGCTGATCAGGGCCCATTCCTTTCGTTTGAATTCGAGCTACCAAGCTTCGAGATTGAGAGGACTCAGTACTCCGTCAATTGAGTATGTGAAGCGCGCAGCATGGACTATCGCCCTACTGCGCAAGAAGTTGCGCAGTAGGTCATAATATTTTAGGGGTAAAAGTACCTGCAGGCCATGCCGTTCTTGGTCCGCAGCCAAGTGCGCAAAAAGTTGCGCAGTAGTACGCAGTAGTGCGCAACTTCTTGCGCACTTTTACCCCCAAATCACGGCCAAACATCCTACGTTTATCCGCCAGCACCCACATAACGCCCCTATCCCAGGCGCTTCGCAAAACCTGGCACGCTCCTTGATGGCAGTCGGCCACCCATCGGGCGATTTCGCCTCCGGGCACTCTCAATTTCAGCAAGGAGCACACCCATGGCTACACCAGCGTACATGTCGGTTACCGGCGAAAAACAAGGCCTGATCACTGCCGGCGCCTTCACCGCCGACTCCGTGGGCAACACCTACCAGGAAGGTCACGAAGACCAGGTCATGGTTCAGGCTTTCACCCACGACGTGATCATCCCGCGTGACCCGCAATCCGGTCAGCCAACCGGTCAGCGCGTTCACAAGCCAGTTGTGATCACCAAGGTCTACGACAAGGCTTCGCCGCTGCTGCAAGCAGCACTGACCTCCGGCGAGCGCATGAGCGAAATCGTTATCCAGTGGTACCGCACTTCGGCTCAAGGTACTCAAGAGCACTACTACACCACCAAACTGGAAGACGCGATCATCGTCGCCATCAACAACAAAATGCACAACTGCCAGGACCCGGGCAACGCGCACTTCACCCACCTGGAAGAAGTGCAGTTCACCTACC
>NZ_CAXAPT010000012.1:0-216462 GCF_963970475.1 Pseudomonas sp. EA_5y_Pfl2_R50
GCGCTGTATGTGGCCTGGTACAAGATTCGCGAGCCACAAAAGGATGCCGCTTGAAAGCGAGTGCTGCGCACTCTTTTCGCGAGCAAGCCCGCTCCCACAGGGTTTTGTGTTGTTACAGATCAGGCTTCGAGGCCAAGAATGTCCCGCGCGACGGCTTCGGCAATACGAATCCCGTCAACACCTGCCGACAGAATCCCGCCCGCATAACCCGCGCCTTCTCCGGCCGGGAACAAGCCCTTGACGTTCATGCTCTGCAACGACTCGTTCCGGGTAATGCGCAGCGGCGAAGACGTGCGGGTCTCGATCCCGGTCAGCACTGCGTCGTGCAGCGAATAACCGCGAATCTGCTTCTCGAACGCCGGCAGTGCTTCACGGATCGCTTCAATGGCAAAGTCCGGGAGGGCCAAGGACAGGTCACCCAGCGCTACGCCCGGTTTGTACGACGGCTCGACTTCGCCCAGCTCGGTCGAAGGAATGTCGTTGATGAAGTCGCCGACCAGTTGCGCCGGTGCCTTGTAATCGCTGCCGCCGAGGATGAACGCGTGGGATTCCAGACGCTCCTGCAACTCGATCCCGGCCAGCGGGCTACCCGGATAATCGACTTCCGGGGTGATGCCGACGACGATGCCGGAGTTGGCGTTGCGTTCGTTACGCGAGTACTGGCTCATGCCGTTGGTGACCACGCGGTTCGGCTCGGACGTCGCCGCGACCACGGTGCCGCCTGGGCACATGCAGAAGCTGTAGACCGAGCGGCCGTTCTTGGCGTGGTGCACGAGTTTGTAGTCGGCAGCGCCGAGCTTCGGGTGGCCGGCGTACTTGCCCAATCGCGCGCGGTCGATCAGCGATTGCGGGTGTTCGATGCGGAAACCCACCGAGAACGGCTTGGCTTCCATGAACACGCCACGGCTGTGGAGCATGCGGAAGGTGTCTCGGGCGCTGTGGCCGAGGGCCAGAACCACGTGTTTTGAATGCAGTGTTTCACCGCTGGCCAGTTCGACGCCGACCAGTTGGCCGTCTTCGATCAGCACGTCGGTGACGCGTTCCTGGAAGCGCACTTCGCCGCCCAGTTCGCGGATCTGTTCGCGCATGTTTTCAACCATGCCCGTCAGACGGAACGTCCCGATGTGCGGCTTGCTGACGTAGAGGATTTCCTCCGGCGCGCCGGCCTTGACGAACTCGTGCAGGACTTTGCGGCCAAGGAATTTCGGGTCCTTGATCTGGCTGTACAGCTTGCCGTCGGAGAACGTGCCCGCGCCGCCTTCGCCGAACTGCACGTTGGACTCGGGGTTGAGCACGCTTTTACGCCACAGGCCCCAAGTGTCCTTGGTACGCTGACGGACTTCGGTGCCGCGTTCGAGGATGATCGGCTTGAAGCCCATCTGTGCCAGCAAAAGACCGGCGAAAATCCCGCACGGGCCGAAGCCGACGACGATTGGACGCTGGCTCGGATCGCTTGGCGCCTGGCCGACGAATTTGTAGCTGACATCCGGTGCCACGTTGACGTTACGGTCGTCGGCGAACTTGCCCAACACCTTGTCCTCGTCGTGCACCTGGAGGTCGATGGTGTAGATGAAACACAGTTCGGAGGACTTTTTGCGCGCGTCGTAGCTGCGCTTGAACAAGGTGAAATCGAGCAAGTCATCGCTGGCGATGCCCAAGCGCTGCACGATAGCGGCACGCAGGTCTTCTTCGGGATGGTCGATTGGCAGCTTGAGTTCAGTGATTCGTAACATGGCGAGGATCCGGGTTCGCGGGGCGCACAACTGCGCCAAGGCGTTTGAAGGCCGCGATTATAAGCCGCAAAGGCCGGATCCGGTGAGGCTAAAACGCTCAGTCGTTGCGCGACCCGCCGAAATACCCGCAACCGCGCTGGACCTGGCCGTCGATGCGCAGTTCGGCGCTCATGTGCTGGACGCTGCCGGTGCTGCTGTCGACGCAGCGTTGCGGCGCGACCCACAATTCGATGCGCTGGTTGTTGGCTTCGCTGCTCAGATTGAAGCGGTCGTCGCCCAGTTGCTCTTCGACATAAGGCACAGCCAGCGCGGGTTGGCCTTCGCGGTCGATGACCATGCCTTTGCCGCTGACCTTGACGTTCCATTCCGGGCCATGGCCGGCGGCGCGCAGGATCAGCAGTTTGAAATTCGGATCATCACAGGCGGTACCGGAGCGCTCGACGCGGTACAGCTGAGCCAGATCGAGTCGATCACCGGCGACTTTGCCGCGCGCATCGGCAAACAGCTTGCCTTGCTCATCGGCAAGCGTTGCCGCTTCCTGCAGAATGCTGGTGCCGCCAATGTCATTGACCACCAATTGGCGTTGATCCTGGCACGGCTGGAAAACCAGTTTGCCGTCAGCAGCGGTCAGTTGCCCCTGCATGCGCGTCAGCCCTGCATGCGAGGCACTTTCACGCTGGCCTTCGAACAACTGGCAGGCGGCAAACAACGGCAGCAGGGCAACAAGGACTAACGAACGGGCAACACGCATCTTCGGCTCTCCAGACAAGTGCCGCCACGTTACGCAGCCTGACCGTTCATCACAAGGGTTTAGCCCACGTGAAACGTCTGACCGGTTTGCAGGCCTTCGACACTTTTGGCGTAGGCCAACGCCACATCCGCCGCAGGCACCGGCTTATAACCGCGAAAGTACGGGGCGTAGCTGCCCATGGCTTCCAGCAGCACCGTCGGGCTGATCGAATTCACCCGCAGACCGCGCGGCAGTTCGATGGCCGCTGCCTTCACGAAGCTGTCCAGTGCACCGTTGACCAGTGCCGCCGAAGCGCCGGAGCGGATCGGATCGTGGCTGAGCACGCCGGTGGTGAAGGTGAACGAGGCGCCATCGTTGGCATATTCACGGCCGATCAGCAGCAGGTTGACCTGGCCCATCAGCTTGTCTTTCAGGCCCAGGGCAAAGCTGTCGGCATTCATTTCGCCCAGCGGGGCGAAGGTGACGTTGCCGGCCGCGCAGACTAGCGCGTCGAACTTGCCGGTTTGCTCGAACAGTTGGCGAATCGAGGCGCTGTCGCTGATGTCGACCCGCAAGTCGCCGCTGCTGCGACCGATGCGAATCACTTCGTGGCGCTGGCTCAGTTCTTTGTCCACGGCCGAACCGATGGTGCCGGAGGCACCGATCAACAGAATTTTCATGGGCTGTTCCTCACTGGGTTGAACGAGGTTTCAGTCTAGAGTGGTTTTTTCTGCGGATAAGCGCACTAATAGGCAACCTTTGGTTTTCAAATGGAAACAATCCATGAGTGAAATGGATGATCTGGCCGCATTCGCCGTGTTGATCGAAGCCGGCAGTTTCACCCTGGCGGCGCAGCAACTGGGCTGCAGCAAGGGCCAGTTGTCCAAGCGCATCAGCCAGCTGGAAGCGCAGTTTTCCGTGGTATTGCTGCAACGCACTACGCGCCGTTTGAGCCTGACGGCAGCGGGTGCCGCATTGTTGCCGCAAGCCCAGGCGCTGGTGGTGCAGGTGGAGCGGGCGCGGCAGGCGCTGGCGCGGTTGAAGGACGACATGGCGGGGCCTGTGCGGGTGACGGTGCCGGTGTCGCTAGGGGAAACCTTCTTCGACGGTTTGTTGCTGGAGTTTTCGCAACAATACCCTGAGGTGCAGATCGAGCTGGAGCTGAACAATCACTATCGCGATCTTTCACGGGATGGCTTCGATCTGGCAATCCGCACCGACGTGGCCAATGACGAACGCCTGGTAGCCAGACCCTTGCTGGCCTGGCAGGAAATGACCTGCGCCAGCCCGGCGTATCTTGCACGGTCTGGCGAGCCGCTGACTCCGCAAGCGCTGGTCGAACATCGTTGCCTGCTCAACAGCCACTACAGCGGTCGCGAAGAGTGGCTGTATCACCAACAGCACGAATTGCTACGGGTGCGAGTTTCCGGGCCGTTCGCCAGCAATCACTACAACCTGCTGAAGAAAGCCGCCCTGGCCGGCGCCGGCATCGCCCGCCTGCCGTCGTACCTGTTGCAGACGGAACTGGCCGACGGGCGTTTGCGCTGGTTGCTGCGCGACTATCAGACCCGACGCATGCCGATGTACCTGGTGCATCCGTATCAGGGTGGTTTGCCTAAGCGCACGCAAGTACTGGCGGATTATCTGATTGGCTGGTTCAAACGCAGTGGCGAGGCGCTGGATCGACTCTGATGGCCGTCAGCGCCTTCCTCTATCAGCCCTTGGGCGTCTCGATAGACTGATTGCTCGTGACCCCTTGTGAGGTTGTCCAGTCTGCATAGGATATTTCTTCCAGCAGTTTATATTCGGCCTCGGCGTCATAGCCTCCCGATCCGGCCAGCCCCCAGGTGATGACTTCCCTGTCCTTGGTCAACGCCACGAAAGCTTCAGAGTTGCTGTAAATGGCCACGACGTTCTTCAAGCGTTTGGCTACCCGGGTACTATCCCCACCCCATAAGGAATTGCCCCAGGTCACCACGCAGCCATCGGCGCAAAGGGCTGCGAAAGCGCCGTTGGTCGCGGCCAGTTGCACGACATTGCGCAACTCGGCGATTTCGGTGGATACCTCACCACCTTGCTCAGGATCGCCCCACGCTACGACACGATAGTCATCCAGAATGGCCGCAAATGCATAGCCGGCGCCCACGATATCGATGATGTTGTGGAGGGCAAGAATCGACGCCGGTGCATTGCCACCCCACTCTGGTCTGCCCCATGTCTTTATTTGCCCGTTGTCCATATGCGCGACATAGGCGTAGCCGGCGCTGATGATTCGGACAACATTGCTCAGAGGACTGGTCAACTGGCCACCTGAGTCCGGGTGGCCCCACGCGACGACGGTGCCGTTGGTCAGGCGGGCCGCAACCGAGTCATGATTGTTGACGACCTCGGCGATGTTGCGTAGACGAGCGATGTCGGGCGGTATCTCCCCCCCGCGCAAGGAATCCCCCCATGCCCTTAGCGATCCGTCCGTCAGCTGTACGATGAACGCCGTCGCGCTCGCCCAAACGTTGCGGATGTTTTTCAGTGCAGCGATGTTTTCGGGAACCTGCCCCCCATTGACCGAAACGCCCCATGCAACCACGGAGTTGTCGTGTGTCAATGCCGCAATAGCTTGTCCTGCCGTACACAGTTGGCGTATGTCTCGACGCGCGGCGATGGATGCAGGGACTTGCCCTCCTAGCTGTGGGTTACCAAATGCGACGACTGAACCATCGCGCTTGAGTGCAGCGAATGCCGCCATTGACCAGGCCACGGCGATGACATTGCTTATCGACACAGGGCTACCACCATTCTCCGGAACACCCCAGGTGACGGCTTTTCCGTCGTCCTTCAATGCCAGGAAGGCAGAGTGAGCGATGCTTGAGTTGTCGAGATCACAGAATCCGTTGCCGAAAAAATTGGCCGGTCTGAGCGTTAAACTTTGCGCGACGTACCGCACGTGCAGGGGCCGCTCGGGGTGGAGGTCATCGAAGTGCGCAGTAGCCACTTCTTGTGTTTCACCTTCATATCGCCACCGTGCCCGGAGCGGTTTGCTGGTCCGCGCGTCGAGGGCCGTGATGTAGCGCGACGCGCCTTTGTTGGCCCAGAACTGCACCGCAGCCACGCGTGCCCCCATGACGTACAACTCGCCGTCCACGGGATCGACCGTTGTCGAGATCCGTCTGGACCAACGTCGCAAGTGCGTGGGGTTGCCCAGTTGATCGGTCACGGTGTAGTTGAAATTGAGCACCTCAGGCTTTCCAGCCGAGACATACATCTCCATCGTCACGGTGATAACGAAAGGTTTGTTTTCCTCGCCTGGCTGTACTGTGAAAAAGAACGGCACATTGTTGATTTCGAGTTTGATCCTGTCGTAAGCGCGTTTGAACAGATAGTCGAGAGTCAGCTGGACGAGGCCATTGGCGAGCTCCTCGGGCCCGACCACCGGAGGAGTGCCCAACTGCGGTGAAAAATCGATTTTCAGATTCGGATGATCCCCGGTTCCCGGCACCTCATTCCCGCCTGGCAGATTGCGGTGGTACTGGATCCCCAACTCTTGTGAGTCGGTGAAGTTTCCGCTGGCTCGGTGATAGCGCAGCTTCAGGATATTCAAGCCTTCGTTGAGTTCTGCCTGGGGCAGTTGTGCCGGCACGATTTTATTTTGATCATCCGGCGCGACGTATTGGCTGGAAACCTGCGTGTTGTTGAGCCACAGAGCAAGGGTTTCATATAGGTTTGCGGGCTCTTCGGGAAGAGGGTCCGCCAAGACCAACGCCGCGTTTTGGCGAGTGGGATCACGGGTCAGCGGTTGAGTGAATGCCGATTGCGCAAGGCCAATGTAGTACACGCCCGGCGAGGGTGAAGGGTAGGGGATGATTGGATCTGTCGCATTTGGCATGCGAGGCGGAGTAATGGCCAATACACCTGATTCGGCATCTTTTTCGCTCATGGACGTTTCCTGCGAAGTGTTTCGGTTCGAAGGCATGAGTCAACGCTGCAAAGAGCGTCTTGCCTACTGTCAGGATTGACAGGTAGAGCGAGAAAATGGACGAACGGCCAACGCTATGCACGCCGCAAGATCAGATGATCGATCGACAATTTCCCCGGCCCGGTCGCCATCAGGTACAGCAACACCGCCGCCCAGGTGCCGTGAGTCGGATAAGCATCGGGGTACACGAACAGTTGAATGGTCAGGGTCATGCCCAGCAGCGCCAGTGCGGAAAATCGCGTGGCGAAGCCGATCAGGATCAGCACCGGAAAGAAGTGTTCGGCGAACGCTGCCAGGTGTGCGGCGACTTCCGGTGACAGCAGCGGTACTTGGTATTCACTCTTGAACAGCGGGATGGTCGAGTCGGCCAGATGCGGCCAGCCGAGTTGAAAGGTGCCGTCGATCAGGTCGATGGCCAGGCCCTCGACCTTGGTCTGCCCGGACTTCCAGAACACTGCGGCAATCGAAAAACGCGCAATGAAGGCAATCAGGCTGTGGGGAATTTTCTCCAACAGCGCGATAGCACGGGTGATGAGGTTGTTCATGGTGATTCCTTGCAGTTCAGGTGGGTGATGGCGTGATGCGCGATCAACAGGCCGAGGGTTTGGCCCAGATCCAATGGGGCGCTGTTTTGTGCGGCCGCGAGCAATGGCTCGCCCTCGATGAGATTGCGGATGAATGCGCTGGCGCCGGGTTCAAGCGCAAACACCTCGACGTCGAGACCGTTGCGCAGTACCAGCGCATGCTGTCGGCCATGGATGTCGATGCCGGCCAGGGATTCTTCACGCTGGTGAGTGGCCCAGATCGCGACCACGGCATAGGCCGAATCAAGCAGGTGCACAGAGGGATGCAGTTGCACCCGCAGTTCGATCAGGGCCTGTGGATCGGTCAGTGCCGCGCTGATCTGTTCAGCTCGCAACGGCTCGACGTCGGCGGCGTGATAGGCGCAGGTGCGCAGGTGTTCGAGGCGTGCGACATCCGCCAGATAGGGCACGCTGGCTGCGGGTGCAAATGTGTCAATGAAGGCGGCGAATGCTTCGCCGTAGCGGCTCATCAAAGGGCTGCGAGGGAGGTGATCAACGATGAAAACGGCGGCCATGCCGCGGAAAAATTCCTCACCGACCAATTGCATGACGACCGGGTAACTGTCAGCCAAGGCGTTGATCAACGAGCCCTGCACATTGTTGCGATACACCGCGAATCGACTGGCCGGGTCGGCGCCGTTGGCGCTGCACAGGCCGTCGGGGCAGGGCAGTCGGCCATCAAGCAGCGCAGCGCTGAATGCGGCTTGAGTGCTCATGGCTGACTCCCCGCGTCTGTCAGCAACGCATCGGCCTGCTGCGCCTCGGCCAGCAATACCTCGAGTGCCGGTACCTGATTGTCGCGCTCGATCAGTGTGGCGACCGGGCCGGTGAGTTCCAGCGCCTGCCGGTACAGATCCCAGACGGCCAGATCGATGGCGGCACCGTGATCGTCGATCAGAAGCCGCTCACCGAGGCTGTCGGAATCTTCGGCAAACCCCGCCAGATGAATTTCACCCACTGTGTGCAGCGGAAGGGCAGCAAGGTAGGCGAGCGGATCGCGTTGATGATTGATGCACGAGACGTAGACGTTATTGACGTCCAGCAGCAGGCCGCAGCCGCTGCGCCGCACCACCTCGGCGATGAAGTCTGGCTCATCGATGGTCGAGCGCTGGAACGCCAGATAGGTCGCCGGGTTTTCCAGCAGCATCGGGCGCTTGAGGGTGTTCTGCACCTGATCGATGTGTGCGCAGACCCGGTTCAGGGTCGGCGTGTCATAGGCCAGCGGTAGCAGGTCATTGAGAAACACCGGGCCGTGGCTCGACCAGGCCAGATGTTCGGAAAAGGATTGCGGTTGATAACGCTCGATCAGCTTTTTCAAGCGTTGCAGGTGCGGAACGTCCAGTGGCCCTTCAGCCCCGATGGACAGTCCGACGCCGTGCAGCGACAGCGCATACTGCTCGCGGATCAATCCGAGAAAGTGATGAAACGGACCGCCGTCCACCATGTAGTTTTCGGCGTGGACTTCGAAGAAGCCGATGTCCGGAAGTGAACCGAGCACTTCACGAAAGTGCCCGGTCTTGAGCCCCAGCCCGGCACGGCACGGGAGCTCTGTAGCGGCTGCCTGAGTGCAGGGGAGGGCATGGTCGTGTGGTGTGAACATGATCGTCACTCAGGCAGATCGCAGGTCAGGACTTGGCTTTGAAGGCTTCCATCTGACCGAAACCGGTCGGCGAGGTCTTGCTTTCGATGGTGGTGCAGGTGCCTTTCGGTACGAGTTTCCAGGCGTTGGCCTGGTAGTCCATTTTCGACGTACCGGCGCAGGTGGTGCCGGCACCTGCGGCGCAATCGTTCTTGCCCTTCATGGCCACGCCAAAGCATTTCTCCATGTCGTCGGCGGCATGGGCGGTGGAGACAGCAGCAATGCTCAAGGCAGAGCCGAGGGCCAGAACCAGGGCAGTGGCGGACAGGGTGCGGGTGGTAGCAGTCATGATGTTTCTCCAGTTTTGTTCAGGGTTACTGCAAGCGGAATGCGCTTGCTTACCCCTCTAGAGAAACGAGGTGAGGATGCGTTACAGAGGTGCCCGGATTTTTTTGCGGCGACCATGACCATTCGTCACCACCTTCGGCGTACCTGTAATTTCTGACAGTAGGCAGCACGTTCTCAAGGGTGTTCCATGGTCAGCAGCACAGGCCTTCGGGTGAAGGGTTTACTGACCAGGGAAGGCAACTCATGACGAGCCGACAATTATTTTTGAGCCTGGCGTGTGCGCTTCTCCCGGCGATCAGCGCAATGGCAGCAGCGCCCCTTGATCCACTGGAGACGCTCAAACGGATCAACCACAACTACAACACGCTCAAGAACGCTTGCGCAGAACCTGATACCGGTGCTGCACGCGGTCTTTATTACTGCAGCGGCGTCACTTTGCGCATGGTCAACGATGGGCCCTTCAATCCTTGGGATTACAGCCCTTACGCGATCAGGATTGGCGCAACCTCTTATTCGTGGATTCGCAAGGATCTGAGTACCCGGATTCTCATTCATCCTGCCGGCTTCATCTTGCGGACGCCCAGCGATGCGGCGGCATTGAATTTGCCGGTCAAGGAGCAGGGGTTCACGTGCATTTACGCCTTCGACGGCGGCACTGGCCCTGAGCGCAAGTGGTACGGCTGCGGGTTCTTTGACAGCCGCGAGCCACCGCGCGCTGCGCAAGGCACGATGAACAACCGCAATGCCGCGCTGGCCTACGGCACCTGCGCCGAGGCCGGGGTGACCACCGCAAAGCAATGGACGCAGAAATACACCGGGCTGATGAAGGGGCCGATCCAGTACGGCCAGTGTTCGTGGAATGCGGAAAAACCCAGCGACTGGAACGCGATGATCCGCGTGCACGAATCGCGCCCGGCCACGACCAGCAAGGACCCTTTCGCCTTCAGTGCCCAGGTCAACGAATTCATGTTGAAGAACGCCACCGCGACCCATGATGGCAGCGACAACATGAAGTACATCGACGCCTTCATCTATAACGTCAACAGCACGCAGAACTTCGCCACGCGCGGTGATCAGGCGCCGCCGAAGCCGGAGAACGGCCTGAACAGCGCGCGCAATTTCCAGAAAAAACTCAAGGCTCAGGGCTACAGCGTGCCGATCCTGCGCCTGGATTTCACCAAGCCCGCCGAACAGCGTTTCAGCTATGTTGCGGCCGATCAGGCAATCGACGAAATGGTGGTGGCGGGCGCCCCGGCGCCCAACTACATCGCGGTTGCCGTGTGGGTCGAGCGTTACGACCCGGGCACCCGGAAAAAAGAATGGTCACTCAGGGTCACGCCTACGGCGCAGGGCAAGGCGGCTCAGGCCACTGACCAAGAGGCCTTGTACAGGGAATTGTTCGCCTTGCGTGGCGCTGACAGTCAGTGGCGCGACAACGAGAACGCCGCCGGCAGTATGCGCCAGCAACTGAGCTGTCTGGTGAAGAACTATCCGCTCAAGACCGAGTGGAATCTGGAGCCGTTCCGCCCGGCGTTGTCGGACAGCGAAACGCGCGCCGCGGGGTGTAACCCGGTTCCGCGTTGAGTGTGTGTTGGCTAATCAAGGAGATGCAAGCCATGAAGAAAAGTCTGATCAGGGCCGTTCCACTGCTGTTGGCACCGCTGCTGTTGCACCCCACGTGGGCCAATGCCGAATCATGCGCCGAGACGCTGAAAAAGGTCGAAACCTTGTACAACAAAACCGTCGACAGTTGCGGGCAGGACCCTGCATCAGACTGCTCTGGATTGTTGATCCGCGGGACGCACCGGGCCGATCCGGCCAAGGGGCAGAAATGGGACGTGTGGAATCCCAGCCCGAAAGCCGTGGAACTGGGGACGTTTGCCGCCTCCTACATGCGTGTCGATGGCATCAGTTATGAAGACCCCGGCATGAGCACACAGAACGGTTACCTGATTACCCCGCGAGATCTGGTGCGCGCCCCGGAAACACCGGTGCACGTCTACTGTGCATTTCCCAACGATGCCTGGACCGACTATCGCAACGATCGTGGCTGTGGTGACAACAAAAACACCGTCCCGACCGAGGCGGTCTGCCAAGCCATGAAGCCGCCTGTTTCGACGCCGAATGCCTGGGTCGCGCACTTTACCCGGTACAACAACAATCGCCAGCAGGACCAGTTGCAGTGTGGCTTCAACATGCGCAATCCGATGAGCAACAAGGAACGGGTCGACGCCTTTCGCAACTTCATGGGCGCGCGCAAAGTCATCAACAGCCGTGAGTTCCAGACTCAGACCGAACTGCGCCTGGGCAATCCGAAAACCGATGAACTGCCGGTGCTGGCGTTCTTCTACAGCGATCAGCGCGGCCTGAACGATGCGCTGGCCAATCAAAGGGACTACAAGGCCAGGACCGGCAAGGACCGCAATGTCATCAAGATCGACTTCCCGAGAACTCCGGTCGCCAAGGCCTCGTTCTCGTGCATCCAGACTTCGACGCCGGCTGAACCGAAATTCTGCGACAAGTACATCGAGTCCGGCACCTGGGAACAACGTCCCGATCCAAAACTGGGACCGAACACCTGGTCGCTCACGGTGGTGCCAACCGCGTGCGGCCGCGCAATCAAGGATGACCAGACCGACCGGATGTTTGCCGAGTTGTACAACAAACACAAGGATGATCCGCAATGGCGCGAGTACAGCGTCAATGGCGGCTCGTTGCGTCGGCAAATGGTCTGCCACCTGGCAGCGGTCTACGACGGCAGGCCTGTGAGGAACAAGCCTGAGTGGAACCTTGAGCCGGCACGGCCTTATGTCGATCAGGCGACGGCGGTGGCGCAGCACTGCAATCCGTACTAAGCGGTTGCTGCAACTCCCCCCTGTGGTAGCGAGCCTGCTCGCGAAGAGGGAGTATCAGTCAGCTCATTTGCTGAATGACACACCGCTTTCGCGTGGCTGGCTCGCTCCCACAGGGGTTGCGTGAATTCAGGATTGGCGCATAAAAAAACGGCCCGAAGGCCGTTTTTTTGTTCAGCAAAAAGCATCAACCGCCCAGGTACGCCTCGCGCACTTTCGGGTCGGTCAGGAGCGCTTCACCGGTGCCTTGCATGACCACGCGACCGTTTTCCAGAACGTAGGCGCGGTCAGCGATTTTCAGCGCCTGGTTGGCGTTCTGCTCGACCAGGAACACCGTCACACCGTCCTTGCGCAGCATTTCGATGATGTCGAAGATCTGCTGGATGATGATCGGTGCCAGGCCCAGCGACGGCTCGTCGAGCAGCAGCAGTTTGGGCTTGCTCATCAGCGCACGGCCGATGGCGAGCATTTGCTGTTCGCCGCCGGACATGGTGCCGCCGCGCTGGTTGAAGCGTTCCTTCAGGCGCGGGAACAGGCCGAGGACCTTGTCCATTTGCTCCTGATAGTCGCCCTTGTCGGTGAAGAAGCCGCCCATCGACAGGTTTTCTTCAACGGTCAGACGGGCAAACACCCGACGACCTTCCGGCACCACCGCGATGCTTTTGCGCATGATCTGCGAGGAGTCCTGGCCGACCAGTTCCTCACCCATGTAGCGGATGCTGCCGCTGTGCGCCTGCGGTGAACCGCAGAGCGTCATCAGCAGCGTGGACTTGCCGGCACCGTTGGCGCCGATCAGCGTCACGATTTCGCCCTGGCGGACTTCAACGTTGACGTTGTGCAGGGCCTGGATCTTGCCGTAGAAGGTGGAAACGTTTTCGAACTGCAGCATTTACGCTTCCCCCAGGTAGGCTTTGATCACTTCAGGATTGTCGCGGATCTGTTCCGGCGTACCGTCAGCCAGAGGCGTGCCCTGGTTGATCACGACGATGTGGTCGGAGATGCTCATGACCAGTTTCATGTCGTGTTCGATCAGCAGCACGGTCACGTTGTGCTCCTCACGCAGCACGCTGATCAGTGCCTTGAGGTCTTCGGTTTCCTTCGGGTTCAGGCCGGCGGCCGGTTCGTCGAGCATGAGAATCCGTGGGCGGGTCATCATGCAACGCGCGATTTCCAGACGCCGTTGCTGGCCGTAGGCCAGGGTGCCGGCGGTACGGTTGGCGAACTCTTTGAGGTTGACCTTTTCCAGCCAGTACTCGGCGAATTCCATCGCCTCACGCTCGCTTTTGCGGAACGCCGGGGTCTTGAACAGGCCGGACAGGAAGTTGGTGTTCAGGTGACGGTGCTGGGCGATCAACAGGTTCTCGACCGCCGTCATGTCCTTGAACAACCGCACGTTCTGGAAGGTGCGCACCACGCCTTTGAGGGCGATCTTGTGGCCCGGCAGGCCCTGAATCGGTTCGCCGTCCAGCAAGATGCTGCCGCCCGTTGGCTGGTAGAAACCGGTCAGGCAGTTGAACACGGTGGTCTTGCCGGCGCCGTTCGGGCCGATCAATGCAACCACCTGTTTTTCCTTCACGGTCAGCGCCACACCGTTGACCGCCAGCAAGCCGCCGAAGCGCATGCTCAGGTTTTCGACTTTAAGGATCTCGCGGCTCATTTTCGCAACTCCATGTGTGGGCGTTGCATCGGCAGCAGACCTTGTGGACGCCAAATCATCATCAACACCATCAGGGCACCGAACATCAACATGCGGTACTCGCTGAATTCACGCATCATTTCCGGCAACAGGATCATCACCACCGCGGCCAGAATCACCCCCAACTGCGAGCCCATGCCACCCAGCACCACAATGGCGAGGATGATTGCCGACTCGATGAAGGTGAACGATTCCGGCGTCACCAGACCCTGGCGGGCGGCGAAGAAGCTACCGGCGAAACCGGCGAAGCTTGCACCGAGGGTGAACGCCGACAGCTTGATGATCGTCGGATTCAGACCCAGCGCGCGGCAGGCGATTTCATCTTCACGCAGCGCTTCCCATGCACGGCCAATCGGCATGCGCAGCAGGCGGTTGATGATGAACAGCGCGGCCAGCGCCAGCAACAGCGCAACCAGGTAGAGGAAGATCACCTTGTTGATCGAGTTGTATTGCAGACCGAAGTACTCGTGGAACGTCTGCATGCCTTCTGCGGCTTTACGCTCGAAGGTCAGGCCGAAGAACGTCGGTTTCTCGATGTTGCTGATACCGTTCGGACCGCCGGTGATGTCGGTCAGGTTACGCAGGAACAGACGGATGATCTCGCCGAAGCCGAGGGTCACGATCGCCAGATAGTCACCGCGCAGACGCAACACCGGGAAGCCCAGCAGGAAGCCGAACGTCGCCGCCATCAGCCCGGCAATCGGCAGGCAGATCCAGAAGCTCAGGCCGTAGTAGTGCGACAGCAGCGCGTAGCTGTAGGCGCCGACGGCGTAGAAGCCGACGTAACCGAGGTCGAGCAGGCCGGCCAGACCGACGACGATGTTCAGGCCCAGGCCGAGCATCACGTAGATCAGGATCAGCGTTGCGATGTCCACCGCGCCACGGGAGCCGAAGAACGGCCACACCAGCGCCACCAGGATCAGCGCAATGATGAAATAGCGCTGGGTGGTTGGCAGGGTCAGGAAGTTGCTCGCCTTGGCCGGGATCAACGGCAGGCCCGGCGAGGATTTCCACGCCTTGCTGATCTGCTGGTTGAACAGTACACGCAGGAACATCAGCACCGAGCAGATGGCGATGGTCGCGAGGATGGCCGGGCTGGTGTTGTGCACTTCCAGGTTGATGCCGACGATGGTCAGTTTCAGACCGAGTACCGGGTAGGCCACGGCCCACACCAGCAAAGCGCTGAACAGCGCCTGTTTAAGATTCCTAGTCATACTTTCTCAACCTCCGGACGGCCCAGAATGCCGGTCGGACGGAACAACAGCACCAGAACCAACAAGCCGAAAGCCACGACGTCCTTGTACTGGTCGCCGAAGATATCGGCACCAAACGCTTCCGCTACCCCAAGCACCAACCCGCCGAGCATGGCGCCGGGGATGCTGCCGATACCGCCGAGTACCGCGGCGGTGAAGGCCTTGAGGCCGACGAGGAAACCGGCGTTCGGGTTGATCACCCCGTATTGCATGCTCAGCAGTACAGCGGCGATGGCCGCCAGTGCAGCACCAATGACGAAGGTCAGAGCGATGATGTTGTTGGTGTTGATGCCGAGCAGGTTGGCCATCTTGATGTCTTCGGCACAGGCGCGGCAGGCGCGACCCAGGCGAGAGCGGGAGATGAACAGCGTCAGGCCGAGCATGGCGATCAGGGTCACCACGAACACCACGATTTGCATGTAGGAAATCAGCACTTCATGTGCACCACCTGGCCCGATGGAAAAGTTGCCGGGGATCAGGTTGGGGATGGATTTGTCCTTGGAGTCTTGCGCCAGCAGAACCGTGTTCTGCAGGAAGATCGACATACCGATGGCCGAGATCAGCGGGATCAGACGGTTGCTGCCGCGCAGGGGGCGGTAGGCGATCCGTTCGATGCTGTAACCGTAGGAACTTGTCACGACGATGCTCGCAATGAAGGCAGCGGTCATCAACAGCGGGACGTTGTCGAGTCCCATCATGGCCAGTCCGGCGATGGCGATGAACGCCACGTAGGAACCGATCATGTACACCTCGCCGTGGGCGAAGTTGATCATTCCAATGATGCCGTAAACCATCGTATAGCCGATGGCAATCAGGGCATACGTGCTGCCAATGGTCAGACCATTAACCAGCTGCTGGAAGAAGTGATAGAGGTCAGGCATTACAACGCTCCTAAAAACCTGATACGCATTTCACTGGTGGAGTCATTTTCCCGCCCGGCCCCGTGGATCTTTATCCACTTCGAATCCGGGTTTTGCCAGCGAACCGCTGATGACGGTTTTGAGATTTTCAGGTGGGGAGACTGGCGGATCACGCCAGCGCGGCCCATACATTCGTAAAACAAAGCCCACGGCACGCCGTGGGCTTTGTTGGCAGTCAGTCAGGCAAGGCCTTACTGAGGCGAAGCTTCAGTTTTTGGTTTGCCGAAGTGCCACTCGTAAACCACAAATTTGAAGTCCTTCAGGTCGCCCTTGTCGTCGAAGCTCAGGTCGCCAGTCGGGGTCTTGAAGGTGCCGGCGTGAATGGCTTCAGCCACTTTGGCAGTGTCTTCGGACTTGGCAGCCTTGATACCTTCAGCGATGACTTGAACAGCCGAGTACGCCGGGAATACGAAAGGACCGCTCGGGTCTTCTTTCTTGGCCTTGAAGGCATCCGTCAGCGCAATGTTGGCCGGGTCCTGGTCGAAGGATTTCGGCAGGGTTACCAGCAGACCTTCGGAAGCGTTCTGTGCGATCTGCGAGATGGAGTCGTTACCCACGCCTTCCGGACCCATGAACTTGGCCTTCAGGCCTTTTTCCTGAGCTTGACGCAGGATCAGGCCCAGCTCCGGGTGGTAGCCGCCGTAGTAGACGAAGTCGACGTTGGCTTGCTTGAGCTTGGCGATGATCGAGGAGAAGTCCTTGTCACCGGCGTTGATGCCTTCGAACACGGCAACCTTGACGCCGTCTTTTTCCAGGGTCGATTTGACCGCAGTGGCGATGCCTTCACCGTATTGCTGTTTGTCGTGCAGGACGGCAACGACTTTCGGTTTTACGAATTTGGCGATGTAGTTACCGGCGGCAGGGCCCTGGGCGCTGTCGAGACCGATGGTGCGGAAGACCATGTTGTAACCACGGGTGGTGATGTCCGGGCTGGTGGCAGCCGGGGTGATCATGATCACGCCTTCGTCTTCGTAGATGTCCGAAGCCGGTTGAGTGGAGCTGGAGCACAGGTGGCCGACCACGAACTTGACGCCGTCGTTGACGACCTTGTTCGCGACCGCTACCGCTTGTTTTGGATCGCAGGCATCGTCGTATTCAACGGCTTCGAGTTTCTTGCCGTCGACACCACCTTTGGCGTTGATTTGCTCGATGGCCATTTTCGCGCCACTGAACTGCATGTCGCCGTATTGGGCTACTGCACCGGTCTTGGGGCCGGCGATACCGATCTTGATCGTGTCAGCTGCGAACGAATGGCTGGCAACCCCGGCCAGAACCATAGCGGCAAACAGTTTGGAAATCTGCTTAGTAGCCTTAGTCATAGTGCTCCACTCTTACTGTTGTATTTTTTTAGAGTCCTGGCGCCGTAGCAGCAGAACCGGGTCAGATATCTTTGCGATACCCTCCGGAAATGCCCCCGGCAACTGTACCGGTACAGTGTAGAGCGCCGGTTGTTGGCCTGGGAAGCGGGCGCCGGGGGGCAAAACTTGGGGGTGTCGCATTTTTGAATGAAAAAGACAGAATTGCGGCGGGGCTTTCGTGGGCATATATCCCAATCAACAGCATTCCTTGGCCTTCCTGCTCTTTTCGTTCGGTGAAGCCAATTGCAACCGGGTTTTGCTGGCGGACCACCGACGTTATCATTCGCGTCGATTTCTTTTCCGGACAGTTCCCATGAATCAAGAACCTAGCACCCTCTATGCCAAGCTGCTTGGTGAAACAGCATCTATTACCTGGAAAGAGTTGGAGCCGTTCTTCGCCAAGGGTGCCCTATTGTGGGTCGACCCTGACCTGGATTTGATCGCCGCTGCCGAGGCCGTGGCGCAGGATGATGGCGAGAAAGTGGCTGCCTGGCTGGCTGAAGACAAGGTCGCCAAGCTGTCTGAAACGCGGGCGCTGGATATTTTCGAACGCGATCCACAGCTTTGGGCCGTGGTGGTTTCGCCCTGGATTCTGATCCAGGAAAGGGCGCAGTCTGGAACCAATGCACCGTGATGGTGCGCACACCGCCTGTAGGAAAGTGTGTAGCCGAGTAGCGTGATGGCACGTTGCCGTAGAGAAACGCCACAAGCGAGGGTGGCATCACGGTGACGTAAACGTAACGGGAACAGTTTAGTAAGCAGCCTAACGGCTGCTTAATTGTTTCTGGATGTTGGAAAAGCTGAATTCTTCGGTGAATTCGTCGGCCTCTTCGCGAGCAGGCTCGCTCCCACAGGGAAATGCTTTCCGAATGTGGGAGCGAGCCTGCTCGCGAATGGCGCGACTCGGTCCTGGATCAGACCGAGAACGACTTGCCGGTATGGTTGTTCAGGGAAATGACCTTGGTCTTGCCAATCCGGTGACGGTAGATCTCGCGCAGATACTTGATCGACTTTTTCACGCAATCGCGCGACAGGCGAATGTCATTGATCGAGACAAACTTCTCTTTGTCGTTGATCAGTTCGCGGTACTTCTTCTCGTACATCGGTTTGATCGCGTACCAGTTGGTGTCGAGGATCTTCGCCGGGTTTTCGAATTCGTTGAGCAATTCGTCGATGCGATCTTCGTCGAATTCTTCGTTGATGATGAAGTCGAGGATCGAGTTGTCCAGCGTCTCGTCGAAACGGTACGGGTTCTTCGCAAAGCAGCGTTTGATGAACGCGACGATCAGGGTCAGGAAGTCGTCCGACAGGCACGGGCTCTTCGCGATCAGGGTGGTCAGCGACAGGTTCGCCGAGGCGCCGATCACCAGCGCGTAACGCTTGAGCGTGGTGTTGGGGAACAGGCTGTTGAGGTGAGTCTTCAACCGGTTCAGGTCCATGTACGACAGCTTGTAGTCTTTCGGCAGCGAAACAATCGAGACCACCGACGAGCAGTTCTTGAAAAAGTGCAGGTCGTGCAGCGCGGCGGCGTCGTAACCGGAATTCTTGTACTGCTCAAGCGAGGCGCGATAACGCTTGGACTCGATCGGCAACAGGCTGATGCCTTCGATGGCCTGCGTCACCTTGTTGAAGTGCGGCAGATCGATAGAGCGGAAGAACAGGTCGTCGATGTTCAGACGCTGCGGTTCTTTATCGAACACCTTGAACTTGTCGCTGCTCGGCGGCGGCGTTTCCGGCACCACCGACTCGGCGTAGGCAATCGCCACCGGGCCGGCCAGACTCATGAACAGGTCGTTGGCGTCGAGACGAATGGTTTCGCCGATGTCGATGCCGGCGCGGCGGAAGTAGTTCTGGTCGTAGTCGGTGGTCACCGCCTGCGCCGTGAGGATGTTGAAGATCTGCTGCGAGATGTACTGGTTGGCGTGCTTCTCCATCGCATTGACATCAATGTTCTGGATGTTGCCGTCATCGCTCTCTTCGGCGTAACGCATGATGTCGTTGGAGATCAGCATCATCGCGTTCCACGGGCGAATACGCCCCATGACGCTGGCTTCGCTGCTGTCTTCATTGGCGAAGTTGTAGGAGAAATCCCACTCTTCCGACAGGTATTTACACAGCAGGCGTCCGGCGTTGATGTGCAGCGCCTCGGACATTTCGCTGCGGTGATCGGAAATGTTCGGCAGCACGCAGATGCCGCTGGTGAAGATCGGCTCGAACACGAACGAATGACCGCTCTTGCCGTCATGCTCGTCCATCGGCTTGGTGTCGAACGTCTTGTTCATGTACGAGTGCTGCTGGGCCAGGCCGAATTCCGAAGCCATGCCGGAACCGGTACCGCCGCCGGCACTGAAGATCGAGAAGTACAGGCGCGACTGGTTGGCCTTGATGCCGCAGCTGTCGATCAGGTACGAGTGGATCATTTTCCAGTCTGGGCTGGAAAAGCGCTGGGTGTCCTTGTTGAGGATGATCTTCGCCAGATACTGGCCGAGGATCGGCGCGTTACCGGCGCCACCGGCGTGGACTTCGGACAAGTCCATGATCTTCATTTTGCTGTAATCGCGCAGGAAGCCGCTTTTCTCGCCTTTGCGCGAGAAACGGATGCGCCCGGCGATGTCCTTGTCGAGGTCGCCGAGCATGACCAGCGGCTCAACGAGGAACACGGGTTTGGTCGATTTGTTCGGGCCGATGCGCAGATTCTGCTTGATCCACTGGGCCGGGCTGTAGCCCTTGTCGGCCAGACGACGATCTGCCGCACGGTCTTCGTTGTTGAATTCATTGAGGTAGAACTTGCGCGCGTTGTACACCAGCTCCGCCACATCCAGGGCGATGTTGGAGCCGCAGCGACCGAGGCCGATCAGGCACACCGAGGGGAATTCCTGGTCGCTGTGCTGTTCGTTATCGCCTTCCAGGTGCGGCGGGCGCGGGAACACCAGATCGCGCAGGCCGTCGAGGTTGTCGAGGATGCGGTCGGTATTGGTTTCGGTGAAGTACAGGTATTGCTGGGTCGACAGCGGGCGCGAGGGAACCAATGGCTTCGACGATGACGGGCTGTTGGCGGCCGGGCTCAAGGTCAGATCGGAAACCGCTGTGGCGGGATTGTTTTTAGAAGTCATTGTGCGCCATGTACCTGGACTGGGTCGGCTCGCAGGCCAGTTGCCTGCGAACCTCACGGAATAAGATCTCGCGTCTTGTTTGCGCGAATTGAGCCCGAGCGTCAGGGTTCTGGCCTGACTGTCGCTGGGGGGAATCCTTTCCTGATCGTTGATGAATCGGCCATTATTCGGCGATCTTTAATCGAAAAGAGGCAAAATGATGTCAACGCTACCTTCGTTGGGGTTCGCCGGAATCGGTCTGATGGGCCTGCCCATGTGCCGGCGTTTGTTGGCGGCGGGTTTCCCGCTAACGGTGTGGAACCGCAACCCGGCCAAGTGCGCAGCACTGGTCGAAGCCGGTGCCCGGCAAGTCGCCAGCCCCGCGCAATTGTGCGAACACGCTGACGTGGTGATGTTGTGCCTGGCCGATACGGCGGTAGTGCGTGAGGTGGTATTCGGCCCGGCCGGCGTCGCTGACGCTGCGAAGAAAGGACAGTTGCTGGTGGATTTTTCCAGCCTTGAGCCCACCGCCACCCGGGAAATGGCCGCCGAACTGGCGGAAAAAACCGGTATGACGTGGCTCGACTCACCGGTGTCCGGCGGTGTGGTCGGCGCCGAGGCGGGGAGCCTGGCGATCATGGTCGGCGGCGATGCGGCGGATCTGGAGCGGGTGCGTGCGGTGCTGCTCACCCTGGGTCAGCGCATCACGCACATGGGCGGCATCGGCGCGGGGCAAGTGACCAAGGCGTGCAACCAGATGATCGTTGCCTGCAATGCGCTGGTGATTGCCGAAGTGGTGGCGCTGGCCGAACAGGCTGGCGTCGATGCCCGCCTGATCGCCGACGCGCTGGCCGGCGGTTTTGCCGATTCGAAACCGCTGCAGATCCTTGCCCCGCAAATGGCCGAAAGCCGTTTCGAACCGATCAAATGGCACGTGCGCACGCTGCTCAAGGACCTCGACACCGCGGTGAAATTTTCCCGTGAGCAAGGCTCGGCCACGCCGATCAGCGGATTGGCCGCACAATTGATGCGCCTGCATGGAGCCCAGGGCTTTTTGGCGAAAGATCCTGCAACACTGGTGAAAATGTACCGCGCGCCAGACTCAACGGATTGACCGCGTGGGAATGTTTGCGCTGATTGATCTCTTCCAGCACCGGGCGCAGTTCTTCCAGAGGCACCGGGCGGCTGAGCAGATAGCCCTGAATGAAATCGCAGCCTGATCGTTCGAGAAAATCATACTGCTCCAGGCTTTCCACGCCTTCGGTGACCACCTGCAAATGCAGGGTGTGCGCCATGACGATGATCGCCTGGACGATCTCCATGTCCGCCGTCGCCTTGGGAATGTCGAGGATGAACGAGCGGTCGATCTTCAGCGTGTTCAGCGGCAGACGCTTGAGGTAGGCGAGCGACGAATAACCGGTGCCAAAGTCGTCGATGGACAGCGACACACCGAGTGCACGGATCTGTCGCAGCAGCACCAGGGTGTTGGCGATATTGCCCATCAAGGCGTTTTCAGTCACCTCCAGTTCCAGCCGCTCCGGCGCAACGCCAGCGGTATGCAAAGCGTGTTCGATTTCGTGGGCCAGCTCTTCCCGGCCGAGGTTCAGCGGCGAGCAGTTCCAGGCGATTTTCAGCTCCTCGCAGCCATGGCGCGACAATTCACCAAGATCCTTGCAGGCGCGGCGCAACACCCAGTTGTCCAGCTCGGCGATCAGGCCGTTGCTTTCAGCGATGCTGATGAAACGATCCGGGGTCAGCAAGCCATGCAGCGGATGCTGCCAGCGTATCAGGGCTTCTAGTTTGGTCACCCGCCCGGTTTTCAGTTCGAAAATCGGCTGGTAGTAAAGTGTCAGGCCGTTTTCTTCGCGCAGGGCATGACGCAGTTCTTCTTCCAGTTGCAGTTCGAAACTGGCGCGGGTCTTGAGGTTGGAGCTGAAGAAATGCAGACCGTTACGCCCGGCGCCCTTGGACTGATACAGCGCCAGATCGGCGTGCTTGAGCAGTTCTTCGCAGGTGGTACCGTCTTCAGGAAACAGACTGATGCCGATGCTGGTGGTCATCACCATGCGCCGGCCGGCCAACTCGATGGGCTCTTTCATCTTGAGCATGATGCGCTGGGCCATGCTGCGCGCCTCTTCGCGGTCATGCAGGGCGATCAGGATGCAAAACTCGTCGCCGCCGAAGCGGGCGACCACGTCTTCATGGCTGCGCACCGAGCTTTTGATGTGCTCGGCGATCACTTTGAGCAGGGCATCGCCGGCGTCATGGCCGAGGCTGTCATTGATGCGTTTGAAGTGATCGATGTCGAGAAACATCACCGCGAGCATGCCGCCCTCGGTCGCTTTCTGGCTGAGTTTTTCGGCAAAAATCTGATTGAAGCCACGGCGGTTGATCAGATTCGTCAGGGCGTCGTAGTTGGCCACTTGCTGCAGCGACATGCGCGCCTGATCGAGTTGACTGAGCAGGGCGTTGACTCGCTGCAGGTCGTGTTCCTTGTGTTGCAGTTTCTTGTCGGCGAGGGCGGCGCTGATGGCGCTGCCGAGGATCAACAGGATGATCAGCGCCACGGTCAGACCCAGTTGCAAATGGTTGTTTTGCACCGCCATCGACGGCACGCCCCCCTCGGGCAATACCAGGTGCAGGGCCGCCATCCCGGTGAAGTGCATGGCGAATATGCCGGCCCCGAGAATCAGCGCGGCACTGTACTTGAGCATTTGGTGAAACACACCGCTGCCTTCGCGCAGATACCCGGCCACCCACAACGCGGCGAAGCTGGCGCCGATGGCGATGACAATCGACAACACAAACAGATCCGGCTGGTAGTAAACGCCGGCGACCGATTGCATGGCGGCCATGCCGATGTAATGCATGCCGGCGATCCCCAGACCGATGACGATGGCGGTTTTCAGGTAAAGCACCAGGCTCGGCCGCGCTTCGCTCAGGGTGTGCATGGCCAGCCACGAAGCGAGCAGGGCGATCAGCAGGGAAAACAGGGTGATCGCCAGGTCGTACTGGATCTCGATGGGCGCCTGGAAGGCCAGCATGCCAATGAAGTGCATGGCCCAGATACCGCCGGCCAGACAGGTTGCGCCGATCCAGCGCCACAGGCGTTGCGAACGCGGGTCTTCGGCGTGAGCGACCCGTTCGGCTATGTCGAGGGTGGCGAAACTTGCAGCGCAAGCGACCAGATAGGCCACCACCACCAGCAAGGGATTATGTGTGCAAACGAGTATGACCTGCCCGCTCTCCGACAGCTCGGTGATGAACTGCAAACCAAGCCACTCCATAGCACGTCCCGTTTCTGAAGTCGTCCTGACTGCGCAATGAACGCAGGCGAATGATTGGAGTATAGAGGCGGTTTCCGGGCTGCAAGGCGTAGTGGCACATTGGCGCTAATGATTTCGTCATTAGCGTCATAGCGATTCGCGCTAAAGGCTTAAGCGATCTGTTCGAAGGGGATCGTCGCCCAATCCGGTTGCAGGGCCGGCAGACCGAAACGCGCACGCGCCTTGTCGCAATCGACATTCTGTTCGCCGTGTTCCCATGACGCGTCGAATTCCCGGCAGGGGCTGGAGCGCAACTCATAAATCGAGCACTTCACCTCGCTGCCCACTTGACCCTCTAACGCTGTGCAGCGCGGTGATTTGCAGTCGGTGCCGTTCATCGCGACCCGGCTGGGGCTGATTTGCGTGACCAGTTCATCGGGCACCGTGCCACCGGAGGAAGCACACTCACCCCAGAAAAAAGACACGCGAAAATGGGAACAGCAGGCACCGCAATTCAGACACGGACTGACTTCGGACATGGGCGAGGGTATCAAAGGGATTGATCGGGAGATCCGGACGGATCCGGCCGCCATTCTAGGCTTCGCCACAGACTTGGGAAGGGGGGCGTGAAACTATTTTTTTGTGGCAAGGTTTTGCCACAAAAGCCCCGGTTTACGGGGGGATTGCAGACTTATCAACGGCTTACGTTTCTTTACACGGCCATGGGCCGATATCAGGCAGACGAATGATCACAGACAGCCCCCGAAGGGCTGACTAGATTGCAGGTTCCGGGCTCGGATGCGTCGGCAGTGAAGCCCCATAACAATAAAGAGACGGACCCATGCAGAACTCGACCCAAGCGGCGAATGCCTGGCGCATTCTGTTCCTGCTGTTCCTCGCCAACCTGTTCAACTTCTTCGACCGCACCATTCCGGCGATCATCATCGAGCCGATCCGCATGGAATGGCACCTCAGCGATTTCCAGCTGGGGATCGTCGGTACCGCGTTCACCATCGTTTATGCGATTGCCGGGCTGCCATTGGGGCGCATGGCTGACACCGGTTCGCGCAGCAAACTGATGGGCTGGGGCCTGGCGACGTGGAGTGCGCTGACCGCCGTGAATGGTCTGGTCGGCAGCTTCTGGAGCTTTCTTATCGTGCGCATGGGCATCGGCATCGGCGAAGCCAGTTACGCGCCGGCGGCCAACTCGCTGATCGGCGATCTGTTCCCGGCGCACCGTCGGGCTCGGGCCATGGGTATTTTCATGCTGGGGCTGCCGCTGGGTTTGCTGCTGGCGTTCTTCACCATCGGCTGGATGGTCAAGGCGTTCGACAGTTGGCGCGCACCGTTCTTCATCGCCGCCGTCCCGGGCTTGCTGCTCGCGGTGTTCATGTTTTTCATCAAGGAACCCAAGCGTGGCGCGGCGGAAACCGTGCAGGTCTCCCAAGAAAAAGTCGACAAGCCGATCCGCCGGATTCTCGCCGTGCCCACTTTCCTGTGGCTGGTGATGGCCGGGCTGTGCTTCAACTTCGCGACCTACGCTTGCAACTCGTTTCTGGTGCCAATGCTGCAGCGCTATTTCCTCATGCCATTGCAGGAAGCGGCGGTGGCCACCGGGGTGATTGTCGGTGTGACCGGGCTGGTCGGGTTGACGCTCGGTGGCTGGATTGCCGACAAGATTCACCAGCGCGTGGCCAATGGGCGGCTGTTGTTCGCCGCATTCAGCCTGATTGTTTCCACACTGTGCACCGCGTGGGCATTGCATTCAGGGCGGATCGAGATTGGCGTGTTCGTTGCCGTATTCAGCATCGGCTGGCTGTTTGCCTACAACTTCTACACCTGCGTGTACACGGCGATTCAAGACGTGGTCGAACCGCGCCTGCGCGCCACGGCGATGGCGCTGTTCTTTGCCGGGTTGTATCTGCTGGGCGGTGGTCTGGGGCCGGTGGTGGTCGGAGGCTTGTCCGATCATTTTGCCCATACCGCGATGCTGGCGGCGGGCGCTGAGCAGATGACCGAGGCGTTCAAGGCAGTCGGGCTGCATGACGCGATGTACCTGATTCCGGTGGCGCTGTTTTTGACCATGGTGTTTCTGTTCCTGGCAGCGCGGTGTTTTGTCCGCGATGCGCAGCGGATGAAGGAGGGGTTGGTTGCTACGGTTGAGCCTGATGTTTCTGTAGCGACTGCATGATTGCCTTCGCGAGCAGGGATCGAGTTCACACCCCAGATCCAGTGTGGGAGCGGGCTTGCTCGCGAAGGGGCCATCCGCATCAGCTGAAAAAGAACAGACAAACAAAAAGGCCCGCATGACTGCGGGCCTTCTTGTTTTCAGCGGTGAAGCAGGGCGGTTTAGCCCGCCACCAGCACCCGAATCGCTTCCAGACGCAACGCCGCTTTATCCAGCATCGCCAGACCCTGCTCGCGTTGCTTGCGCAGCGCATCCAGTTCGCTGTCGCGCACGGTCGGGTTGACCGCTTGCAGCGCGGTCAGGCGCGCCAGTTCTTCGTCGGTGTCGGCCGCCAGACGGCGACGGGCCTCGGCCACGCGCTCGGCGTGACGCGGGGCGATCTTGTCTTCACCGGCGTTGATCCGTGGCGTCAGCTGATCGCGCTGAGCCTGGATGAACTTGTTGGCGCTCGCACGCGGCACGCTTTCCAGCTGATCGTTCAGGGTTTCAAACGAGACGCGTGGAGACAGGTCGTTGCCATTCGCATCCAGCAGGCAGCGCAGGGCAGCCGGCGGCAGGTAACGGCCCAGTTGCAGCGAGCGCGGCGCAACCACTTCACTGACGTAAATCAGTTCCAGCAGCACGGTGCCCGGCTTCAACGCCTTGTTCTTGATCAGCGCGACGGCGGTGTTGCCCATCGAACCGGACAGCACCAGATCCATGCCGCCCTGCACCATCGGGTGTTCCCAGGTGATGAACTGCATGTCTTCGCGCGACAGCGCCTGGTTACGGTCGTAAGTGATGGTCACGCCTTCGTCGTCACCCAGCGGGAAGCTGGCGTCGAGCATCTTCTCGCTCGGCTTGAGGATCAGGGCGTTTTCCGAATGGTCTTCGCTGTCGATACCGAACGCGTCGAACAAGGTTTCCATGTAGATCGGCAGGGCAAACTGGTCATCCTGCTCAAGGATCGCTTCGACCAACGCCTCACCTTCGCCCGCGCCGCCGGAGTTGAGCTCCAGCAAACGGTCGCGACCGGTGTGCAGTTCGGCTTCCAGACGCTCGCGCTCGGTGCGCGCCTCGTCGATCAGCGCTTGCCACTCGCTGTCGTCCGCTTCTTCCAGCAGCGGCAGCAGGCGCGGGCCGAACTGATGCTGCAAGGCGTTACCGGTCGGGCAGGTGTTGAGGAAGGCGTTCAGCGCTTCGTGATACCACTGGAACAGGCGCTCTTGCGGACTGGTTTCCAGGTACGGCACGTGCAGTTCGATGATGTGCTTCTGACCGATCCGGTCGAGACGACCGATGCGCTGCTCCAGCAGGTCCGGGTGCGACGGCAGATCGAACAGCACCAGATGGTGAGCGAACTGGAAGTTGCGGCCTTCACTGCCGATTTCCGAGCAGATCAGTACCTGCGCGCCAAATTCTTCGTCGGCGAAGTAGGCCGCGGCGCGGTCACGCTCAAGGATGTTCATGCCTTCATGGAACACCGTGGCCGGGATGCCTGACCGCACGCGCAGGGCGTCTTCCAGGTCCATCGCGGTTTCGGCGTGGGCGCAGATCACCAGCACTTTGGTGCGCTTGAGCATTTTCAGCTGATCGATCAGCCACTCGACGCGCGGGTCGAATTTCCACCAGCGTTCTTCTTCGCTGGCATCCGGCTGCGCCTGGAAGCTGACCTCCGGGTACAACTCGGCGTGTTCGCCCAGCGGCAGTTCGAGGTATTCGTCCGGGCATGGCAGCGGGTAAGGGTGCAGTTTGCGTTCCGGGAAACCCTGCACGGCGGCGCGGGTATTACGGAACAGCACGCGGCCAGTGCCGTGGCGGTCGAGCAGTTCACGCACCAGGCGCGCGCTGGCTTCGGTGTCGCCGTCGTTGACTGCCGTCAGCAGGGCTTCGCCTTCGTTGCCGAGAAAACCGTGGATTGTCTTGTGCGCTTCTGGCGAGAGGCGACCCTTGTCGAGCAGTTCCTGCACGGCTTCGGCCACCGGGCGATAGTTGTCGCTCTCGGCGCGGAAGGCGGCCAGGTCATGGAAACGATTGGGATCGAGCAGGCGCAGACGGGCGAAGTGGCTGTCCTGACCGAGCTGTTCCGGGGTGGCGGTGAGCAGCAGCACGCCCGGGATGACTTCGGCCAGTTGCTCAACCAGCGAATATTCAGGGCTGGCTTTTTCTTCGTGCCAGACCAGGTGGTGCGCTTCGTCGACCACCAGCAAATCCCAGCCGGCGGCGAACAGTGCGTCCTGGGCCTTCTCGTCGTCGACCAGCCATTCCAGTGCAACCAGCGCCAGTTGGGTGTCTTCGAACGGGTTGGTGGCATCGCTTTCGATGAAGCGTTCTTCGTCGAACAGCGCGACCTGCAGGTTGAAGCGGCGGCGCATCTCCACCAGCCACTGGTGCTGGAGGTTTTCCGGGACGAGGATCAGCACGCGGTTGGCGCGGCCCGAGAGCAGTTGGCGATGGATCACCAGACCGGCTTCGATGGTTTTACCCAGACCCACTTCGTCCGCCAGCAGTACGCGCGGGGCGATACGGTCGGCGACTTCACGGGCAATGTGCAATTGGTGCGCGATCGGCTGTGCGCGAACACCGCCCAGGCCCCAGAGCGAGGACTGCAACTGGCGGCTGGTGTGCTCCAGCGTGTTGTAACGCAGGGAGAACCACGCCAGCGGGTCGATTTGCCCGGCGAACAGACGGTCGCTGGCCAGACGGAACTGAATGAAGTTCGACAGCTGGGTTTCCGGCAGGGTGACGGCTTCGTTCTGCTCGTTGAGGCCGTGATAGACCATCAGCCCGTCGACGTCGTCGACCTGCTGCACGGTCATCTTCCAGCCTTCGAAGTGGGTGATGGAGTCGCCGGGCGAGAACCGCACGCGGGTGAGGGGCGCATTCCGTAGCGCGTACTGGCGGGTTTCGCCAGTGGCCGGGTAAAGCACGGTCAACAAGCGGCCGTCCTGTGCCAGAACGGTGCCTAAACCAAGCTCTGCTTCGCTGTCACTGATCCAGCGTTGCCCCGGTTGATACTGCTGCGCCATGCTGCCTGACTCCCACCTTGAAAAAGCGGGCTATCTTAACGGAATGAGGCCCCGAGGCCAAAGGATTAGGAGCGGTTGCGAGCTTTTAGCTGCAAGCGGCAAGTCGAAGCAGGTGGCGGTCATGCGTCGGTTTTCCCAAGGAACAGGGCACCTGTGAGTGCCAACCCGGTCACAAGTTTGCGACCGACGGCTAAAGCCATCATTGCCCGAGCCGATAGCCTGCTGACAGGAGAACCTCTATATGCTGCCACCGATGCTCCCCTTGAGCGCTGTGCCGATCACATCCCAGCAGGACCCGATCCGCCAGCGGCCGGACATTCCTCCGGTGGTGCCGGTGCAGGAAAGCTCCAACGAAAGCACCATCGACCTGCAAAAGCGCGATCCGGAACAGGATCGGCTGCTGGCGCGCGAAGAACAGCGCCGGCAACAGGAACGTGATCGGCGCCGTCGCGAGGCCGATGAAGACCCGGAAGAACACCTGGCCGTGCCCGGCACCGAGCTGAATGCCGACAACACGGTGCCGGTGGTGCCGCTGATGGAAGATCAGCCGCGCCAGGGCTTGTGGGTCGATATCGAGATCTGAGTTGCTCCTCGCGGGCCTTGTTGGCTGGTCAGCGCCGGCGCGAGGCTGCATTATTGGCACAGTCCTGCCGGTGATGTGGCAGTTGTGATTCCTTTCTGCGATGTACTGAACGCCATGAGCCAAGACGACAAACTGATCGACCTCAGCACTGAGCGCGCCAAGCGTGTGCATGACATCAAAGAGAAGCGCCTGAACGAGGTCCGGCAGGCGTTCGAGCAGGCCATGCCGTTGGGTAAGCCGAAGAAAAAGTCGAAGAACAAGCCGAAAAAGCGTTGATCTGCTCCTGCATCGGTTGATGCAGGTCATTTAATTCCCCTCCTTTATCCCCCTTCGTTGCTGGTATTGATCCCGGTCAATTTGTGCGCCTGTGTGTTTGGTAAGTTAGTTCCATCGCAGCAAAGCAGGGGCCGGGAGGCCACAGTCATGTTTTTCGATAACGTGGTGTTTGCCGGGGTTCTGACCGTGGGTCTCATGGTTCTGTTTTTTGCAGGGTTTGGATTTTTTATCTGGAAGGATGCGCATAAGCGCAAGAAGTAATTCTTCTGGATTGATGAGCACGCAAGGCATTTTGGGGCGACTTCGGTTGCCCCTTTTTTTTGACTTGGCGGCCTGTGGGCCGACCATGTTGTGGGTGTTTGGTGTGTATATCCGTTTCTTCGGTAATGGCGGCTTGGGGGTTCGCCCTTACGGCGACTCACTTTTTTTCAAACCGGAAACGCCAAAAAAAGTAAGCAAAAAACGCTTGCTCCTGCGTTCGGCCCGCTCGCTGGGGCTCGGGGTTCCTTCGCTCCGGGATCGATCCGGGCGCAGCGCCTCCGGTTTGCTTCGCTGCACCTTCTCTCGCTGTGTTTGGCTGCGCCAAACGGTCGCTGCGCTCCCACGCCCGGATCAATCCCTCTGCTCAGCCTTCCGACGTCGCCCGTGGATCAAGATCAAGAGCAGGCGAGCTGACACTCGGCCTATTGAGTGGTGAAGAGCGGGTGGTCGGCTTTGGTTCGGTGTTGGATTATCCCCTTACCTCAACCCTCTCCCTACGGGCGGTCCGACGTTTCGGGAGGGCTAGGGTGAGGGGCTTTTGATCTGGCTTTGGTTTTTGATCTTTTGCCCCATCGGCAGGACGAGCGGAGGTGTTCATCCGGGCGTAGGCGCGTAGCGCCGTGCGCCGAAGCCGCATACCCCAATCCCAAAACCCCATAAACAAAAAAGGCGCGATCCTCTCGAATCGCGCCTTTCTCATGTGCCGCTAGCTATCAGCTACCCAGCGCCTTCGACGCCAGCCAGAACAAACCAGCCGACAGCGCCACCGTCGCCGGCAGGGTCAACACCCACGCCAACAGAATGGTACGCACCGTGCCACCCTGCAGGCCGCTCTTGTTCGCGACCATGGTGCCCGCCACGCCCGAAGACAGCACGTGAGTCGTCGACACCGGCAGGCTGAAGATGTTGGCCATACCGATCAGACTGGCAGTGGTGATCTGCGCAGACATGCCTTGGGAATAGGTCATGCCTTGCTTGCCGATCTTCTCGCCGATGGTCAGTACCACACGCTTCCAGCCCACCATGGTGCCCAGACCCAAGGCCAGGGCGACTGCCAGAATCACCCAGAACGGGGCGTATTCGGTGGTGGTCGTCAGGTCTTTGCGCAGCTTGTCGAGGTCAGCCTTTTCACGGGGTTCCAGGCCAGGCAGCTTGCCAACCTTCTTCGCGGTGTCGTCCAGGCAGAGCAGATAGCGACGCACTTCGATGCGGCTTTCCGACGACAGCGAGTGGTAGTCCGCGACACCTTTGAGTGTGTGCAGCAGGGCGCTGATGGTCGGTTCGGTCTGCTGCGGGTTGCAGCGGAATTTCTCCGGCAGGTCGCCTTCCACGCTCTTGCCCAGGGCCAGGAACTCACCGAGGGAGTCGGCGTTGCGCTGGTAGAACTGGCTCAGGTGCAGGGTCGCGTCGCGGGTGCGTTCGATCTGATACGTGGTGCTGTTCAGATCGAGGACGAACTGCGCCGGGACGATGCCGATCAGCACCAGCATGATCAGGCCGATGCCTTTCTGGCCATCGTTGGAACCGTGCACGAAGCTCACGGCCATTGCCGAGATCACCAGGACCAGACGGTTCCAGAACGGTGGGTGCTTCTTGTCGTCGATCTTGCGGCGCTGTTCCGGCGTCTTGTGCATCTTCGACAGCGGGCGCCACCACTTCAGGCCGATCAGGATCAGCGCGGCGATCAGGAAACCGGCCATTGGCGAGAACACCAGCGAGGCGCCGATATCGATCGCTTTCTGCCAGTTCACGCCATCGGCCAACGGGATGTCGTTGATCAGGGCGTTCGCCAGGCCGACACCGAGGATCGAGCCGATCAACGTGTGTGAACTGGATGCCGGGATACCGAAGTACCAGGTGCCCAGGTTCCAGGCGATTGCCGCGGCGAGCAATGAAAACACCATCGCCAGACCATGGCCGGTGTTCACATTGATCAGCAGCTCAACCGGCAGCAAATGGACAATGGCATACGCCACGCCAACGCCGCCCAGCAGCACGCCGAGGAAATTGAACACACCGGAGAAGAACACCGCCAGGTGAGGCGGCATGGCTTTGGTGTAGATAACAGTGGCTACCGCGTTAGCGGTGTCATGAAATCCATTGATGAACTCGAAGGCGAGGACAAACGTCAGGGCGAGCAAGAGGCTCACAAGCACCCAAGCATCCAGTCCGCTGAATAAATCGATCATGAAGGTTTTCTGACCCGGTCGTAAGGGGGCGCGATTATGCCAGAAAAGTCTTGAAATCGATGCCCTCCAAGCTCATCGGTAACAATCTTCTTCTATTTAATTTGTTGCAGAGCATGAAAACCAAGCGTGACGCAGGGTTTTCCAAGGTTTTGATTTGATTGATAAAACAGTTTTTTTGAAGCTGAATTTGCAGGCACGCCAACGGCTCAAACGCTCGTCTGAAATATCTGTGAAACATTTAGGGTGGCTCCTTCCAGACTGTTTGACCGGGAGGCGCCCGCTGCCCGCGGGTAAGCGGGCGCGCAAGGCATCGTCGCGCCACCGCGCTTGTAACCGGTGGGTACGCTGTCCTTCGAAATGCTCAAAATCCGGAGCTCATGGCTCTTCGGCTTTGAGTTCCTTTTCGATTTTTTCGATTTCCTGTTTGAAAACCTGATCCTGAACGGTAGGGCGCTTGCGCCATGCTTTGCGTTCCGGTTCGGGTTGGGCGGCGTAGGTGGTGACTTCCCCGCCGTAAACTTCCTTGTAACGTTGTTCCTGGCGCTCAAGTTCCGCGCGCAGTTCGTCTTTCGTCACAGTGCTACCTGTTTGAGTTGAGATAAATGTCTGGTGAAACGCACAGCAACAATTCGATTGAGCGCACCCGTCGAAAGCGCAATGCCTGAACAGGCACCGGTGTAATCGGCAGGACGGTCAAGACTTCCAGGTTGCAGGCGGCTACGTCACCAGATTAGAACTGACGCAGCATCAGTTTCCTGTTTCAGCGAGCGTTGGCGTTACATGAGTAATGTGCGTCAGGGCGCAGGCTGGGCCGAAGACGATAAACCCCGTCTCGGCGGTGATGGCCGTGTAATTTAAAAAACGGGCGTCACTGGATGCATTATAGCGGTCGATTCGGGAATGACTATCTTTGCCAAGTTAAAAACGGTTCGGGATGTGTGATCGTTTTGTTACTCGCAACTTTTGTCGCTAGTTGCGACGCAACAAAGCCTTATTTACCCGGCGATCTGTTTTTGGCGTCATTTAGTCGAACTACCAAGACAGCGTTCAGTTGGCCGGCAAGTTGAGTGGAGCTTGCCTGTCACCCGAGAGGGCGGTGGTGCTCGATTGCGATTATCGGTCGCTGGTTCGATAATCGCCCAATGTTGGTAGCGCGCTGCTTGTGCATCTGCTCGCGAGCCGTTTGTATAGCGAATGATCCGTGCCGGATAAAAGGACAATAAATGAACGATCAAATGCGCAACTCTTTCACCTCCGTGGCGCCGCCCATCGTCGCTTCGCCGGCCAAGCGCATACAGGCCCTGACCGGTGATCCGGACTTCATGACCTCCCTGGCCCGTGGCCTGGCGGTGGTGCAGGCGTTTCAGGAGCGCAAACGGCACCTGACCATCGCGCAAATCAGTCACCGCACGGAAATTCCCCGCGCCGCCGTGCGCCGCTGCCTGCACACCCTGATCAAGCTCGGCTACGCCACCACCGACGGTCGCACCTACTCGCTGCTGCCGAAAGTGCTGACCCTCGGTCACGCCTATCTGTCCTCGACACCATTGGCTGTCTCCGCCCAGCCCTACCTCGACCGCATGAGCGAGCAACTGCATGAAGCCTGCAACATGGCCACGCTGGAGGGCGATGACATTCTCTACATTGCGCGTTCGGCGACCACGCAGCGCCTGATTTCCGTGGACCTGTCGGTGGGCGGGCGCTTGCCGGCGTATTGCACGTCGATGGGCCGCATCCTCCTGGCGGCGCTGGATGACACGTCGTTACGGGAATACCTCGATCACGCCGAGCTGGTGGCCAAGACCAGCCGCACGATTCACACCCCCGACGCGTTGCTTGAATGCCTGCAAGAGGTGCGGCAACAGGGCTGGTGCATCGTCGATCAGGAACTGGAACAAGGCCTGCGTTCGATTGCCGTGCCGGTCTACGATGCTTCCGGTCAGGTCGTCGCGGCGCTAAACGTCAGTACCCACGCCGGTCGCGTCAGCCGTACCGAGCTGGAGCAGCGCTTCCTGCCTGGCTTGCTCAGCGCCAGCCGCGACCTTAGCGCGCAGTTGTTTGCCTGATGAAGCTGTTCGATAAACGCACAGTGTTGCGTTTATCGAATTGACGCTAAAACCCTCGGATCATTAATGTCGCGGCAGCGTCATCCGGCGAATGTGAATGAGCCCGCCGGACTGCCGACTCCCATAATAATGACAAGAGGCAACTCACCATGTGCATGCTCCCCGACTGTCTCCGCTCCCGCCGCTGTTGCCGGTTCCCGCGCAACGCCTGATTTGCGTCCTTCTATTCTTGTGACCGTGCCGCACGATGGCCGGCCGCCGTTCGACTGCGTTTTTTGCGTGGAATAAAAATAATGAACAAGCCTCAGTCCGCTGTAGGTAACTGCCTGGATGTGCAGACCTTCATCAATGCTCAACCGATCTCGCGCTATCAGTGGCGGGTCGTGATCCTGTGTTTCCTGATCGTGTTCCTCGATGGCCTCGACACGGCGGCGATGGGCTTCATTGCCCCGGCGCTGTCGCAGGATTGGGGCATCGACCGCGCCAGCCTCGGCCCGGTGATGAGTGCTGCGCTGATCGGCATGGTCTTCGGCGCACTCGGTTCCGGTCCATTGGCTGACCGCTTCGGGCGAAAAGTCGTACTCGTCGGCGCCGTGGTTCTGTTCGGTGCCTTCAGCCTCGCGTCGGCCTACAGCACTAACGTCGAACAACTTCTGGTGCTGCGATTCCTCACCGGCCTGGGACTGGGCGCGGGGATGCCGAACGCCACCACACTGCTTTCGGAATACACCCCGGAGCGCAAGAAATCGCTGCTGGTGACCAGCATGTTCTGCGGCTTCAACCTCGGCATGGCCGGCGGTGGATTTATCTCCGCCAAGCTGATTCCGGCCTACGGTTGGCACGCCCTGTTGCTGATCGGCGGCATTTTGCCGCTGATCCTCGCCGTAGTCCTGCTGTTCTGGCTGCCCGAATCGGCGCGCTACCTCGTAGTCCGTAACCGTGGCACCGACAAGGTACGCAAGACCCTCGCGCCGATTGATCCACTCACCGTCGCCCAAGCCTCCAGCTTCAGCGTGCCGGAACAGAAAACCGTCAAGGCGCGCAACGTGTTCGCGGTGATCTTCTCCGGCACTTACAGCACCGGCACCTTGCTGCTGTGGCTGACCTATTTCATGGGCCTGGTGATTGTTTACCTGCTGACCAGTTGGCTGCCGACGCTGATGCGTGACAGCGGCGCAAGCATGGAGCAGGCGGCGTTCATCGGTGCGCTGTTCCAGTTCGGCGGGGTATTGAGCGCAGTCGCTGTGGGATGGGCGATGGATCGCTTCAATCCGCACAAGGTCATCGGCATTTTTTACCTGCTGGCCGGGGTGTTTGCCTACGCGGTAGGGCAGAGCCTGGGCAACATCACCTTGCTGGCGACGCTGGTGCTGGTGGCGGGGATGTGTGTGAACGGTGCGCAATCGGCGATGCCGTCGCTGGCGGCGCGGTTCTATCCTACCCAGGGTCGGGCGACCGGCGTGTCGTGGATGCTCGGGATTGGTCGCTTTGGCGCGATTCTCGGGGCGTGGATGGGCGCGACGTTGCTGGGCCTGGGCTGGAATTTCGAGCAGGTGCTGACGGCGTTGGTGATCCCGGCGGGGTTGGCGACGGCGGCGGTGTTGATCAAAGGCATGGTCAGTCATGCGGATGCGACTTGAAGTCAGGTCTGTAGATCTTCATTGATACAACAGACCTCTTCGCGAGCAAGCCCGCTCCCACATTAGAAATGCATTCCCATGTGGGAGCGGGCTTGCTCGCGAAGCTTTTGATCTGATTGTTAGGCAAACAACAATCTGTTCGATAAACGAACACTCAGTCGATTATCGGATTGTTTGGCGATTTTCCCAGGCTTAATCTGCAGTGACTCCGGCGCTGAACCTCGCGCCTTTTTATCACTGGCGATTCATTACAAAAACAGGAGCCCGCTCCATGGCTGAGATCCTTTCGCTGCACGACGCGGTGAAGCAATTCGTCAACGATGGTGACACCGTCGCACTCGAAGGCTTCACCCACTTGATCCCTACGGCAGCGGGTCATGAAATCATTCGTCAGGGCAAGAAAGATCTGACTCTGGTGCGGATGACGCCTGACCTGATCTACGACCAACTGATCGGCGCCGGTTGCGCACGCAAACTGGTTTTCTCCTGGGGCGGCAATCCGGGTGTTGGTTCGCTGCACCGCCTGCGTGACGCGGTCGAGAAACAATGGCCGCACGCGCTGGAAATCGAAGAACACAGCCACGCCGATCTGGCCAATGCCTACGTCGCTGGCGCTTCCGGCCTGCCGTTCGCCGTTCTGCGGGCCTACGCCGGTTCCGACCTGCCGAAAGTCAATCCGCTGATCAAAACCGTGACCTGCCCGTTTACCGGCGAAGTGCTGGCCGCCGTGCCATCGGTGCGCCCGGACGTGACCGTGATCCACGCGCAGAAGGCCGACCGCAAGGGCAACGTGCTGCTGTGGGGCATTCTCGGCGTGCAGAAAGAAGCGGCGCTCGCCGCCAAGCGTTGCATCGTCACCGTTGAAGAAATCGTCGACGACCTCAAGGCGCCGATGAACGCTTGCGTGCTGCCGACCTGGGCCTTGAGCGCGGTCTGCCATGTACCCGGCGGCGCACATCCGTCCTACGCTCATGGTTACACCGAGCGTGACAATCGTTTCTATCAGGCGTGGGACCCGATCGCCCGCGACCGTGAGACGTTTACCGCGTGGATCAACGAATACATCCATGGCTGCGCTGATTTCAGCGAGTTTCAGGCCAGATTGGCCGCTGCTTCGGAGGCCAAGTAATGACTTACACCACCAATGAAATGATGACCGTTGCGGCGGCCCGTCGCCTGAAGAACGGCTCGGTGTGCTTTGTCGGCATCGGCCTGCCGTCGAAAGCCGCCAACCTCGCACGTCTGACTTCGTCGCCGGACGTGGTGCTGATTTACGAGTCGGGCCCGATTGGCGCCAAGCCAAGCGTACTGCCGCTGTCCATCGGTGATGGCGAACTGGCGGAAACCGCCGACACCGTCGTGCCGACCGGTGAGATTTTTCGCTATTGGCTGCAGGGCGGGCGCATCGACGTCGGTTTTCTCGGCGCCGCGCAAGTCGACCGTTTTGGCAACATCAACACCACCGTGGTGGGCGATTACCATGCGCCGAAAGTGCGTCTGCCGGGGGCCGGTGGCGCGCCGGAGATTGCCGGTTCGGCGAAAAGCGTGCTGATCATCCTGAAACAGTCGGCACGTTCGTTTGTCGACAAGCTCGATTTCATCACCTCGGTCGGTCATGGCGAGGGCGGTGATTCACGCAAACGTCTGGGCCTGCCGGGCGCCGGGCCGGTCGGGATCATCACCGACCTGTGCATCATGGAGCCGGAAGAGGGTACCCACGAATTCGTCGTGACCGCGCTGCACCCGGGCGTGACCCGTGAGCAAGTGGTCGCGGCCACCGGTTGGGCGATTCGTTTTGCCGACCATGTAGAAAACACCGCTGAACCGACTGAGGTCGAGCTGACCGCACTGCGCGATCTCGAATCACGCACCGCCGCCGCCCACGGCCAGGCACCGGGAGAAGCATGATGCGTGACGTTTATATCTGCGACGCGATTCGCACGCCCATCGGCCGTTTCGGCGGCGGACTGTCCGCCGTTCGCGCCGACGACCTGGCCGCTGTGCCGATCAAGGCCCTGATGGAGCGCAATCCATCGGTGGACTGGAGCGCCATTGACGAAGTCTTCCTCGGCTGCGCCAACCAGGCCGGCGAAGACAACCGCAACGTCGCGCGCATGGCGCTGCTGCTGGCGGGGCTGCCGGAAACCGTACCGGGCGTGACCCTCAATCGTCTGTGCGCTTCGGGCATGGATGCCATCGGTACCGCGTTCCGCGCCATCGCCAGCGGCGAGATGGAGCTGGCGATTGCCGGCGGCGTCGAGTCGATGTCCCGCGCACCGTTCGTGATGGGCAAGGCTGACGCGGCGTTCTCGCGCAACATGAAACTGGAAGACACCACCATCGGCTGGCGTTTCATCAACCCGCTGATGAAAGCGCAATACGGCGTCGACGCGATGCCGCAGACCGCCGACAACGTCGCCGACGACTATAAAGTGTCGCGCGCCGATCAGGACACCTTCGCCCTGCGCAGTCAGCAACGTACCGCCGCCGCGCAGGCTGCCGGCTACTTCGCTGAAGAAATCGTCGAAGTGCGAATTGCCCACAAGAAGGGCGAAACCGTGGTCAGCGAGGACGAACATCCGCGCGCTGACACGACGATTGAAGCGCTGAGCAAGCTGAAACCCGTTAACGGCCCAGACAAAACCGTCACCGCCGGTAATGCTTCTGGCGTCAACGACGGGGCTGCTGCGCTGATTCTCGCCTCCGCCGAAGCCGTGAAAAAACATGGCCTGACCGCCCGCGCCAAAGTGCTCGGCATGGCCAGCGCCGGTGTGGCGCCACGTGTGATGGGCATCGGCCCGGTGCCAGCGGTGCGCAAATTGATCGAGCGCCTGGGCGTCGCAGTCAGCGATTTTGATGTGATCGAACTCAACGAAGCGTTTGCCAGCCAAGGCCTGGCGGTGCTGCGTGAACTGGGTCTGGCCGACGACGCCGCTCAGGTCAACCCGAACGGCGGGGCGATTGCCCTCGGCCACCCGTTGGGCATGAGCGGTGCGCGGCTGGTGCTGACCGCGCTGCATCAACTGGAAAAGACCGGTGGCAAGAAAGGTCTGGCGACCATGTGCGTAGGCGTCGGCCAAGGTCTGGCCCTGGCCATCGAACGCGTCTGACGCAAGCCGTGACGAAATAGAACAGAGGAAAGCGACATGTCTGACAAGCCTGGTTACCGTCGTCCGCAGGAAGGCACTCAGCCTGAGTACCTGCACCCGACGTATCAATCCACCAACCTGCGCTCGCCGTCCAAGCCATTGGTGTTCCTGCCGCATTCGCTGTCGGAAATCACCGGGCCGACCATCGGCGCCGAGCGTGTGGGCGATACCGATAACGACCTGACCGCCCAGCATGAAGGCGAGCCGCAGGGCGAACGCATCATCATTCACGGCCGTGTGCTCGACGAAAACGGTCTGCCGGTGCCAGGAATTCTCGTCGAGATCTGGCAGGCCAACGCTGCCGGCCGCTACAACCACAAGCGCGACCTGCACGACGCGCCGCTGGACCCGAACTTCACCGGCACGGGGCGCACCGTCACCGACGCCGATGGCTGGTATCAATTCCAGACCATCAAGCCCGGCGCCTATCCGTGGGGCAACCACCACAATGCGTGGCGCCCGGCGCACATTCACTTTTCGCTGTTCGGGCCGAGCATCCTCACCCGCCTGGTGACGCAGATGTATTTCCCGGGCGATCCGCTGCTGGCGTATGACCCGATCTACAACTGCGTGCCGGACACCTCGGCCAAGGAACGCCTGATCGCCAGTTTCGATCTGGAAAAAACCATTCCGTCCTACGCCCTCGGTTATCGCTGGGACATCGTGCTGCGCGGGCGTGAAGCCACGCCGATGGAGAAATAAGATGACGCTGACTGCGACCACGTCCCACACCGTCGGGCCGTATTACCACATCGGTCTGACCTGGCTGAACCGCGAAGACCTCACTGTCGAACAGACCCTGGGCGAGCGCGTGGCGATCACCGGGCAGGTGGTGGATGGCAACGGCGATGTTGTCAACGACGCCATGCTCGAAGTCTGGCAGGCGAATGCCGCCGGCAAATACGACCACCCGGAAGATGAGCAAAACAAGCCGCTCGATCCGAATTTCGAAGGCTTTGGCCGGGTGCCGGTGGACGCTGAAGGGCGTTTCCGTTTCACCACAATCAAACCGGGCACGGTTGAAGGCCTCAAGGGCTCGACTCAGGCGCCGCATCTGGTGGTGCTGGTGTTTGCCCGTGGCCTGGTCAAACACTTGCTGACGCGGATCTACTTTGAAGGCGAGCCGGCGAACGTGAATGATCCGTTGCTGGAATGTGTGCCGGCGGAGCGTCGCAACACGTTGCTGGCGAAAAAAGATGCGTCGGGTGTTTACCAGTGGAATGTGATTCTGCAGGGCACCGATGCCGAGACGGTGTTCTTCGATTACTAAAAGAACACCAGCAATCCCCTGTGGGAGCGGGCTTGCTCGCGAAAGCGGTGGGTCAGCCAACATAAATGTCGACTGACACTCCCTCTTCGCGAGCAAGCCCGCTCCCACCGGAGAGAACTGTGTTGCAGATGGCACTGTGGAACGGGACTGTTGCAAAGTATGTCTAGACTCTCACAGTCCCTATCGAGTGAAGAACAATGACAACCGCCACCTCCCACTACACCGGCGAAGAGCGCAGCAAGCGCATCTTCGCCATTGTCGGCGCCTCGTCCGGCAACCTCGTCGAATGGTTCGACTTCTACGTCTACGCCTTTTGCGCGATCTATTTCGCCCCGGCGTTCTTCCCCTCTGACAACCCGACGGTGCAACTGGTCAACACCGCCGGCGTGTTCGCGGCCGGCTTCCTGATGCGCCCGATTGGCGGCTGGATTTTCGGCCGGGTCGCCGACAAGCACGGACGCAAGAATTCGATGCTCATCTCGATTCTGATGATGTGCTTTGGCTCGTTGCTGATCGCCTGCCTGCCGACGTACAAGGACATCGGCGTCTGGGCGCCGGTCTTGCTGTTGTTCGCCCGTCTGCTGCAAGGCCTCTCGGTCGGCGGTGAGTACGGCACTACCGCCACCTACATGAGCGAAGTCGCCCTCAAGGGCCAGCGCGGATTTTTCGCCTCGTTCCAGTACGTGACCCTGATCGGCGGGCAACTGCTGGCGGTGTCGCTGGTGGTGATCCTGCAGCAGTTCCTCACCGAAGAAGACCTGCGCGCCTACGGCTGGCGGATTCCGTTTGTGGTCGGTGCAGTGGCGGCGCTGATCTCGCTGCTCCTGCGTCGTTCGCTGAAAGAAACCACCAACAAGGAAACCCGTGAACACAAAGACGCCGGCAGCATCGCCGCGCTGTTCCGTGATCACAAAGCCGCGTTCATCACCGTGCTCGGTTACACCGCCGGTGGCTCGCTGATTTTCTACACGTTCACCACCTACATGCAGAAGTACCTGGTGAACACCGCTGGCATGCACGCCAAGACCGCCAGCTACATCATGACCGGCGCGCTGTTCCTGTACATGTGCATGCAGCCGCTGTTCGGCATGCTCGCCGACAAGATTGGCCGACGTAATTCGATGCTGTGGTTCGGCGCGCTCGGTACGCTGTTCACCGTGCCGATTCTGTTGAGCCTGAAAAGCGTCAGCAGCCCGTTCTTGGCGTTTGTGCTGATCACCGTGGCGCTGGCGATTGTCAGTTTCTACACCTCGATCAGTGGCCTGGTGAAAGCCGAAATGTTCCCGCCGGAAGTCCGCGCCCTCGGCGTCGGCCTGGCCTATGCGGTGGCTAATGCGATCTTCGGCGGCTCGGCGGAATTCGTCGCCCTGAGCTTGAAGAGCATCGGCATGGAAAACTCCTTTTACTGGTACGTGACGGCGATGATGGCGATTGCTTTCCTGTTCAGTCTGCGCCTGCCGAAACAGGCGGCGTACTTGCACCACGATCTCTAACCCGATGCGCGCGGGCCGTGATGGTCCGCGCCGGCAAGGACTGTTTATGACTCAGCGACCGGGCAATCAATTGTTCGATGCCTACTTTACCGCCCGCGATATGCGCGAAGTGTTCTGCGATCAGGGCCGCGTGCAGGCGATGCTCGACTTTGAAGCAGCGCTGGCCCGGGCCGAGGCGCGGGTCGGGCTGATTCCTGCATCAGCTGTCGCGCCGATTACAGCGGCGTGCAGTGCAGGCTTGTACGACTTCGCGGCACTGAGCGAGGCGATTGCCTCGGCGGGCAATTCGGCGATTGCGCTGGTCAAGGCGTTGGGCAAGCAGATCGCGGCCAGCGATGCCGAGGCCGAGCGTTATGTGCATTTGGGGGCAACCAGTCAGGACGTGATGGACTCGGGGCTGGTGCTGCAATTGCGTCAGGCGCTGGCGTTGATCGAGGACGATCTTTCGCAACTTGCTGATTCTCTCGCGACCCAAGCGCAACGTCATGCAGCGACACCGCTGGCCGGACGCACGTGGTTGCAACACGCAACGCCAGTGACGCTGGGCATGAAAATCGCTGGATGGTTGGGGGCTGTCACTCGCAGCCGTCAGCGTCTGCGCGAACTCAAGCCACGCTTGCTGGTGCTGCAATTCGGTGGCGCCTCGGGCACGCTCGCGGCGCTCGGCGAACAGGCGTTGCCAATCGCGCAAGCGCTGGCTGCGGAATTGCAACTGACCTTGCCGGAGCAACCGTGGCACACCCAGCGTGATCGTGTGGTGGAGTTTGGCGCGGTGCTCGGTTTGATCGCCGGCAGCCTCGGCAAATTCGGTCGCGACATCAGCCTGTTGATGCAGACCGAAGCGGCGGAGGTTTTTGAACCTGCGGCGCCGGGCAAGGGCGGTTCGTCAACCATGCCGCACAAACGCAATCCGGTGGGTGCGGCGGTGTTGATCGGCGCGGCGACGCGGGTGCCGGGTCTGGTCTCCACGCTGTTCAGCGCGATGCCGCAGGAGCATGAACGCAGCCTCGGTCTGTGGCACGCTGAATGGGAAACCTTGCCGGACATCTGCTGCCTCGTTTCGGGTTCGCTGCAACAGGCGAAATTGCTTGCCGAGGGCCTGGAAGTCGACGCCGCGCGCATGGGCCGCAACCTTGAATTGACTCAGGGGCTGGTGCTGGCCGAAGCGGTGAGTATCGTGCTTGCGCAGCGGGTTGGCCGCGACACCGCGCATCACCTGCTCGAGCAATGCTGCAAACGCGCAGTTGCCGAGCAACGGCATTTGCGCGCCGTACTCGGTGACGAAGCACAAATCACTGCCGAACTGAGCAGCGCTGAACTCGATCATCTTTTGAACCCCGCCCATTACCTCGGCCAGGCGAAAACCTGGGTCGAGCGCGCGGTGGCCGAACACAACGCATTGTCTGTCTGAAAGGAGAGGGCTGTGGCTTTCGTTCAACTCGCCGATGGCGAACTGCACTATCAAATTGAAGGCCCGGTCGATGCGCCGGTGCTGGTGCTGTCCAACTCCCTGGGCACTGACCTGCACATGTGGGATGCGCAGATGCCGGCCTTTACCGAGCATTTTCGCGTGCTGCGTTTCGACACCCGTGGTCACGGTCAATCGCTGGTGACGCCGGGGCCGTACAGCATCGAGCAACTCGGTCACGACGTACTCGGCCTGCTCGATGCGCTGCACATTGAGCGTGCGCATTTCTGCGGATTGTCGATGGGCGGCCTGATCGGGCAATGGTTGGGCATCAATGCCGGGCATCGTCTGCACAAGCTGATCGTCTGCAACACGGCGGCAAAAATCGGCGATCCGTCGGTATGGAACCCACGCATCGAAACCGTGCTGCGTGACGGCGCGGCGGCGATGGTTGCCCTGCGTGATGCATCGATTGCCCGTTGGTTTACCCCGGACTTTTCGGCAGCGCATCCGGCGGCGGCCAAGCAGATTACCGACATGCTGGCCGCCACTTCGCCTGAAGGCTACGCGGCCAATTGCGCGGCGGTGCGTGATGCCGATTTCCGTGAGCAACTGGCGGCGATCAACGTGCCGTTGCTGGTTATTGCCGGCACCGAAGATGCGGTGACGCCGCCGTCGGGTGGGCACTTCATTCAGGAGCACGTGCGCGGTGCGCAATACGCCGGGTTCTACGCGGCGCACTTGTCCAACGTGCAGGCTGGCGCGGATTTCAGTGATCGTGTGTTGGCGTTTCTAAAGGCCTGACAAGGGGATTTTCGTGGACGAAAAACAACGTTACGACGACGGCATGCAAGTGCGCCGCGCGGTGTTGGGCGATGCGCATGTTGACCGCAGCCTGACCACGCTGACCGAGTTCAACTCGGAGTTTCAGGAAATGATCACCCGGCATGCCTGGGGTGACATCTGGACGCGTCCGGGCCTGCCTCGGCACACACGCAGTCTGATCACCATCGCCATGCTGATCGGCATGAACCGCGAGGGGGAGCTGAAACTGCATTTGCGCGCGGCGGCCAACAACGGCGTGAGCCGTGGCGAGATCAAGGAAGTGATCATGCAGAGCGCGATTTACTGCGGGATACCGGCGGCGAATGCGACGTTTCACCTGGCTGAGTCGGTGTGGGATGAGTTGGGTGTTGAATCCCGCGAGTGAGGGTGGCCTCATCTGACGTCTTCGCGAGCAAGCCCGCGCCCACAGGAGAATGCGTTTCCCCTGTGGGCGCGGGCTTGCTCGCGAAGGCGCTAGCGGCCGCGAAATCAGACGTGGGCGACAATGAATATCCGCTTGAACGCAAACAACGTATGCCCATCCGCCTCCTGCGGATAATGCGCATGCACCCGCATCAGAAAGTGATAGATAAACCGCGCCTGTTCGGCTGAATCCAGCGCCTGCATCACCGGTCGCAACGCCGACACTTTTACCCAGTCGTACACCGGCGATTTGCCGTCCACCACCTGCAATTGCTCGGTCTCCCAGATGTCCAGCGACGTAGTCTGCGGCGCGAGCAAGCGGTAGTAATCCTCCAGTGACAACAACGGTCGCGCGGCCATGCGCTGGCGCAGTTCGGGCGTGCCCAAGGGTGTGCCGTTGGGGCCGCCGTCTTCGAGGGTGTCGAGCATCAGCCGATACCACAAGGCGTCGCGCCAGTCCGGCATGTGCGCCGCCAGACAGCCGCCGGGGTTCAGATAACCGAGCAGGCGCGGCAGCAGCGTTTCATGGCCGTCGATGAAGTGCAGCACGGCGGCGGCGAACAGCAGATCCGCCGGCTGCTCCGGTTGCCAATCAAGCAGGTCGCAACGTTTCCACAACGCCCGGATCGGCAGACAGCGCGCCTCATCGAGCATCTGTGCGGAGCTGTCGACGCCCTGCAACTGCGCGCGCGGCCAGCGTTTGGCCAACAACTGCGTGGCAATGCCGGTGCCGCAGCCGAGGTCGTAAATGCGTTGCGGATTCGCCAGGTCAACCCGGTCGAGCAATTCATTGACCGGACGTTGCCTGAGACGAGAAAACTGCTGGTACGCCTTGGCGTTCCATTGGGTGCTGGCTTCCCCTGCCGTTTCAAGTTTGACGCTCATGAGGTGATCCTCTCTGGCGAGTTACAGTTGTCTTCCGATGATGTTGAGGGTTTTCAGGACAACTGCCACACCTTTGCGCGTATCCGTATCGTTCAACAGTTTGAGCAAGGCAAAGAGGCTCAGCGATTCGGGCAGTGCCGCAGCTTCAGCTTTGGCTTGGCGCAAAGTGTTACTGACTGCCCAAGTGGTTGCCGCAGCGGATTCGAACGCCTGCGCGAGCTTTTCCACCATCGCTGCATCCGTCACGTCAATCAGATCGGAAAGCAATGAAAGCAAGTCCACGAGGTTTTCCAGTCTTCCACCGTCAACCAACGGTTGCAGTTTGGCCATGAGGGCGGTGAACCCTGGCGTGGCCGATATTTCTTCAGGCATATTCATCTGTCATCACTCCTCCCTGTGCAGGGTCAAAGCATGCCTCGTGCCACAGCCCAGTAAAGGCCGCGATTGAAACCGTTTCTGAGCAGACCGCCAAGTTTGGTGGGCGGTGTCGGCTGTACATCGTGGGAATAGTCGTACCAAAGAGGCATCCCGGCATTCAGCCCCATTTGCGCCACTGCCTGAACCCGACCGTCATAGACGCTGTTGGGGGCTCCCAAGCGAATTTCGGCGGTGATGTTGTTGGCGATGACGGGTGCCTGGTTATGGCATGCACCACCCGCCTTGCTCACTGGAAGATCCACGGTGTCGCCGATCACATAGACATGTTGCAGGCCATAAACCTGCAGCGTTTCATGATGGGTCGGCAGCCAGCCCTCATCATTCGGCGCTTGTGAGGCGCCGGACTCCCGAACCGCTTTAACTGCACAGATCGGCGGGGTAGCCATCAGGATGTCGAATGGTTGTGCATCACCTTCGGCTGAATAGGCGACTTTTGCGTCGGGGTCGACCTTGCTCAGAGTGAAGCTGCGCTGAAAGTGGATACCTTTCTGTTCAAAAATGTCCGGCAGGATTTCGCCCGTGGGCCGTTGCAGAAACAGGCAATTACGTAAGAGTTGGGCGACGGTAGGGTAGGTGTAAATGATTTCTACCTTGTCACGGACACCTCGGCGACGCAGGAAATCATCAAGCATCAATGTCGTTTCCACCGGAGCAATGCCGCACTGGTGAGGGACGTTGGGTGTTTGCGGGAAAGATACCGTAATGAAAATCCGGCCTTTTTCGATGGTGCTCAGCCTTTGTGCCAGTTGACGGGCGGGTTGGTATTGATAGAAGTGATCGCCAGCCTCTTGCAATCCCTCAATGCGTTCAGGCGCAGGCACGCAGCCAGTGGCGATGACCAGAAAATCGTAGTCATAGCGTTTTGCGCTACGGGTTTTCAGGTATTGGCCAGGAAAATCGAAGTGGGTGACTTCTTCAACATTAAAGTGGATTTCCGGGCGTAACAGTGAACGTTCCGGGCGTTTGATTTCTTCATTGAAGAACTGGTTGAACGCCACATACATGAACGCCGGTTTGTAGAAGTGATCGGGGGAATTGGATAGCAGGGTGATCGAGACGTCGCCGCGAAGGATTTCCGGATACAGCTTGCCGGCCAATTGATTGGCCAGCATGGTTCCGCCTACACCGCCACCGACGATAACTATTCGCTTATTCATACCTGACCTCCGAGGTCATGGCAGCTTCGCGTACAGCATCCGGAGATAACGGAAGAGAAAAAGGGCTCCTACTTCGGACTGGAGAAAGTAACCACCTACTGACTTTATCTGTGTGAGTACAATCCGCCAGTTCGATACGACCGACGGAGTGCCTCAACGAGCCAGCTATTGAAGTGACCGTTCGCTGATTACAAAAGGCTGATCGGGTAACTGACGATCAAGCGGTTCTCGTCGAACTCGTTATTGCTGTAATCACGGCGCATGGTCGAGTTGCGCCATCTGACGTTCAGATTCTTCAAGGCGCCGCTCTGCACGGTGTAGCCCAGTTCTGACTCTCGGCCCCATTCCTTGCCATCGGTGATCGTCCCGGTGTGTACGTTGTCGCCGCTGATGTAGCGGTTCATCAGGGTCAGGCCGGGGACACCGAGCGCGGCGAAGTTGTAGTCGTGGCGCAGTTGCCAGGAACGTTCCTGTGCGTTGTCGTAACTGGCGTTGTAGCTGTCGTTGGCCAAGGTGCCGCCACTGGTGCCGTTGACGCGCATCCACGCGCTGTCGCCAGTGAGTTTCTGCAGACCGACATAAAAAGTGTTGCCGCCGTATTTGGCCGAGAACATCCCCGACCAGGTCTTGTTGTCCAGATCACCGGCACGGGCGCTGCCGTCGTCCTTGCCATAGAAAAATCCGAGGTTGGCGCCGAGGGTCCAGTCGCCCAGCGGCTGGCTGTGGATCAGGTTGACGTATTGCTGGCTGTAGATGTCCTTGAGTTCGGCATTCCACAGGCCGATCTGCGTGCGTTTTTCATTGAAAACGTATTCGCCGCCCTGGAAGTTGAAGCGATCTGAAGTGAACGCTGCTTTGCCGGTCATCGACATGTCACTCATGCTGCTGTCGTCGCGCGGGCTGTTGGCGCGGAACTGGCCGCCGTAAAGGGTGAGGCCGTCGATTTCCTTCGAGGTGATCTGGCCTCCACGGAAGGTCTGGGGCAACGAGCGACCATCGTCCGAGCGCAGGATCGGCAGCACCGGCATCCATTCGCCGACCTTCACTTCGGTCTGGGACAGCTTGGCCTTGAACGCGACGTTGGTGCGGCCGAAGTTGTCGGCCGGGCGCCCGTCGTGATCCAGCGGCAGCAACTGCGTGCCGCCCGTGCCTTTGCCGCCATCGAGTTTCACCGAGTACAAGCCCAGCACGTCCATGCCGAAACCGACAGTGCCTTGGGTGAAGCCGGATTTGGCATCGAGGATGAAGCTCTGCGTCCACTCTTCAGCCTTGCCCTGGGCCTTGGTCGGGTTGGTGAAGTTGCGGTTGATGTAAAAGTTGCGCAGGTTCAGGTTGACCTTGGCGCCTTCGACGAAACCGGCTTCTTCGGCCGCAACGGGCAGGGCCGCGCCAGCCAGGACGAGGGCGATCAGGCCAGGAAATGCATAAGGCGCAGGGGAGGTGGTCATGGGCTCGGGTCTCTCTTGTTTTTTTAGGCGAACGGGGGCGCGGGCGCCGTTTTCGGGGGGCGCAGTCATGAATGATTTTCAGGGTGAAGCGGCGTTGATCAGCCGGACGGAGCAGGGCGCGGGAGCATGGTATCGAACCTGTTGTTATTGGTTTTGTGGAGCGAATGGTGCGGGGGGCGGAGGGCGGGTTTCAATTGGGTAAAGCGGGTTTTGGGCGATTATCGAACGCAAGATTGAGCCGAGTGTTCCGGGTGAATGCAGGGGCCTCTTCGCGAGCAGGTTCGCTCCCACATTTGGAGTGCGATCCCCCTGTGGGAGCGGGCTTGCTCGCGAAAGGGCCAGCCCAGACAACACAACGTTCCGACAGACAACAAAAAGCCCACCAATCGGTGGGCTCCCTGTATTCAGCCGATGATGATCAGAACAACTTCATCTTCGGTGCTTCTTCTTTCAGCGCTTCGTTCTGCGCGGTCTGCGCATTCCAGCCACCGCCCAGGGCCTTGTACAGGTTGACCGCACTGGTCAACTGCGCGAGGCGGTCGGTGATCAGCGCTTGTTGCGCGCTGAACAGCTGACGCTGGGCATCGAGGAAGGTCAGGTTGCTGTCGACGCCGATGCGATACCGACGTTCAGCCAGGCGGTAGTAATCCTGGTTGGCCTGAACGAAGTCACGCTGCGCTTGCAACTGCTCGGTGTAGGTCTGGCGTGCGGCGAGGCCATCGGCGACTTCCTGGAAGGCCGTTTGAATGGACTTCTCGTAGTTCGCCACGCCAATGTCCTTCTGGATCTTGGCGTAGTCGAGGCTGGCGCGCAGGCTGCCGGCGTTGAAAATCGGCAGGTTGATCTGCGGCTGGAACAGCCACGTCCCTGAACCACCCTTGAACAGGCCGGACAGATCCGGGCTCAGGCTGCCCGCGTTGGCGGTCAGGCTGATGCTCGGGAAGAACGCGGCACGGGCCGCGCCGATGTTGGCGTTGGCCGCTTTCAGGTTGTACTCGGCTTGCAGGATGTCCGGACGACGTTGCAGCAGGTCTGAAGGCAGACCGGCCGGTACGTCGCTGAGCAGGTTATCGGACAGCGGTCTGGCCGCTTGCAGATTGGCCGGGATACCGGTGCCGAGCAGCAGGGTCAGGCTGTTTTCGTCTTGTGCGACCTGGCGGGTATAGCGCGCCAGTTGTGCACGAGCGTTCTCGACCGAGGTGCGCGACTGGGCCAGATCCAGCGCCGAGGCCACACCGACTTCGTTGCTGCGGCTGGTCAGCTTGTAGCTTTCTTCGAAGGCACCGAGGGTGTCCTGAGTGAGCTTGAGCAGTTCCTTGTCCGCTTGCCAGGTGAGGTAAGCATTGGCGACGCTGGCGACCAGACTGATCTGGGTGCTGCGGCGTGCTTCTTCGGTGGCGAAGTATTGTTGCAACGCTTGTTCGCTCAGGCTGCGAACGCGACCGAACAGGTCAAGTTCGTAGGCGCTGATGCCGACGGTGGCCGAGTACGAACTGCTGATCATCGAATCGCCGGTTTGCGAAGCGCGTGCCGGCAGACGCTGACGGCTGCCGTTGGCATTGGCCGAAACCGCGGGGAACAGGTCGGCCCGCTGGATGCGGTATTGAGCCGCGTAGGCATCGATGTTCAGCGCCGCGACACGCAGGTCGCGGTTGTTTTCCAGGGAGACCTGGATCAGCTGTTGCAGCGCAGGGTCATGGAAAAACTGCTTCCAGCCCTGCTCGGCAGCGGCCTGCGCCGGTGCCTGGGCCGGCGAGTACGCCGGCCCCTGCGGATACTGACCTGCGACCGGGGCCTCAGGCTGCTGATAGTCAGGTATCAGCGAGCAACCGCTCAGCACGAAGGCAGCGACTGCGAGGGAGAGTAGCGACTTGCTCATTGGCCAGCCTCTTTAGGAGTTTCAGTCGTTTCATCCTTGTCAGCGTTTTTGCGCTGGCCCAGGGACGAAACCGTAACGAAGAACAGTGGGACCCAGAAGATCGCCAGGATCGTGGCCGTCAGCATACCGCCAATCACGCCAGTACCGATTGCATGCTGGCTGCCCGAACCGGCACCGGTGGAGATTGCCAACGGTACAACACCGAGCACGAACGCCAGCGAGGTCATGATGATCGGGCGCAGACGCATGCGGCAGGCTTCGATTGCCGCGTCACGCAGGCTGCGTCCCTGTTCATGCAGTTCCTTGGCGAACTCGACGATCAGAATGGCGTTTTTAGCCGCCAGACCGATGGTCGTCAACAGCCCCACCTGGAAGTACACGTCGTTGGACAGCCCGCGCAGGCTGGTCGCCAGCAGCGCACCGATGATCCCCAACGGCACCACGAGCATAACCGCAATCGGAATCGACCAGCTCTCGTACAACGCCGCCAGACACAGGAACACCATCAGCAGCGAGAGGGCGTAAAGCGCCGGCGCTTGCGAGCCGGACAGACGTTCCTCATAGGACAGACCGGTCCAGGAGATACCGACACCCGCCGGCAGCTTCTTGGCAATCGCCTCGACTTCGGCCATCGCTTCACCGGTGGAGTACCCCGGCGCAGGCGCACCCAGTACTTCAACCGCTTCTACACCGTTGTAGCGCGCCAGTTTCGGCGAGCCGTAGATCCACTCGCCCTTGGCGAACGCGGAGAACGGAACCATGGTGCCTTCGGCGTTACGCACGTACCACTTCTTCAGGTCTTCCGGACTCATGCGCGAATCCGGCTGGCCCTGCACGTACACCTTCTTCACACGACCGCGGTCGATGAAGTCGTTGACGTAGCTACTGCCCAAGGCAATCGACAGGGTGTTGTTGATGTCGCTGATGGTAATGCCCAGGGCACTGGCCTTCTCGTCATCGATTTCCAGCTGGAACTGCGGCTCATCGTTCAGACCGTTGGGACGTACCTGGGTCAGGACTTTGCTCTGCGCGGCCATGCCGAGGAACTGGTTGCGCGCTTCCATCAGTTTTTCGTGGCCGATACCGGCACGGTCCTGCAGGAATACGTCGAAACCGGTGGCGTTACCCAGTTCCAGCACCGCTGGCGGAGCAAACGCGAACACCATGGCATCACGGAAACTGAAGAAATGCTGCTGAGCACGGGCCGCGAGGCTGAATACGCTGTTGTCGGCGTTACGCTCGTCCCACGGTTTGAGCATGATGAAAGCCATACCCGAGCTCTGACCACGACCGGCGAAGTTGAAGCCGGTGACGGTGAACACCGAAGCCACGGCGTCGGCCTCACCGCCGTCCTTGTTCGGACGCAGCAGGTATTCACGCATTTCATCCACGACCACCTGGGTACGCTGGGCACTGGAGCCGGCCGGGGTCTGCACCTGGGCGAACAGAACGCCCTGGTCTTCTTCCGGCAGGAACGCGGTCGGAATGCGGGTGAACAGCCAGATCATGCCGACAACGATCAGCAGGTAGGCCAGCAGGTACGGCGCTTTGCGCGACAGCATGTTGCCGACACCGCGCTCGTAGCTCTGCACGCCACGGTCGAAATTGCGGTTGAACCAACCAAAGAAGCCTTTCTTCGGCGTGCCGTGCTCGCCTTTCGGAATCGGCTTGAGCATGGTGGCGCACAGCGCCGGGGTGAAAATCAGGGCGACCAGTACCGACAGGGCCATGGCCGAGACGATGGTGATCGAGAACTGCTTGTAGATCACACCGGTGGAGCCGCTGAAGAACGCCATCGGCAGCAATACCGCCGACAGTACGAGGGCGATACCGACCAGTGCGCCCTGGATCTGGCCCATGGACTTTTTGGTCGCCTCTTTCGGTGACAAGCCTTCTTCGCTCATCACCCGCTCGACGTTTTCCACCACGACGATGGCGTCGTCCACCAGCAAGCCGATGGCCAGCACCATGCCGAACATGGTCAGCGTGTTGATGCTGAACCCGGCGGCAGCGAGGATGCCGAACGTACCCAGCAAGACCACCGGCACGGTCATCGTGGTGATGACGGTGGCGCGGAAGTTTTGCAGGAACAGGAACATCACCAGGAACACCAGCGCGATCGCTTCGACCAGGGTGTGAACCACACCTTTGATCGACTCGGTCACCACGGGGGTGGTGTCGTAAGGGAAGACGACTTCCATGCCTTGCGGGAAGAACGGCTTGAGGTCGTCAATCGTCTTGCGCAGGGCCTTGGCGGTATCGAGGGCGTTGGCGCCGTTGGCCAGTTTCACCGCCAGACCGGAAGCCGGGCTGCCGTTGAACTGGGCACTGATCGCATAGTTTTCGCCACCCAGGCCGACATCCGCGACGTCTTTGAGGCGAACCTGCGAACCGTCCTTGTTGACCTTGAGCAGAATTTCCTTGAACTGCTCGGCCGTCTGCAGACGGGTCTTGCCGATGATCGTGGCGTTGAGTTGCTGGCCTTGTACGGCCGGCAAGCCGCCGAGCTGACCGGACGACACCTGGACGTTCTGCGCGGCAATCGCGTTTTTTACGTCCACCGGGGTCAGATTGAAATTGTTCAACTTGGCCGGATCGAGCCAGATACGCATCGCATACTGGGCACCGAAAACCTGGAAGTCACCGACACCGGCGGTCCGCGAGATCGGGTCCTGCATGTTCGACACGATGTAGTTGGACAGGTCGTCCTTGGTCATGCTGCCGTCACGCGATACCACGCCGATCACCAGCAGGAAGTTCTTCACTGCCTTGGTCACACGGATACCTTGTTGCTGCACTTCCTGCGGCAACAGCGGGGTTGCGAGGTTCAGCTTGTTCTGAACCTGCACCTGCGCGGTGTCGGAGTTGGTGCCTTGCTCGAAGGTCGCGGTGATGGTCATGCTGCCGTCGGAGTTACTTTCCGAGGACACATAACGCAGGTTGTCGATACCGTTGAGCTGTTGCTCGATGACCTGGACCACGGTGTCCTGCACGGTTTGTGCGGACGCACCCGGGTAGGTCACCTGAATCGCAATGGCCGGCGGCGCAATGCTCGGGTACTGGTTGATCGGCAATTTCAGGATCGAAAGTGCCCCGACCAGCATGATCACCAGGGCGATTACCCAGGCGAAAATCGGACGGTCGATAAAGAATTTTGACATGGGTTACTCCCCTTTGCCGCCGGCGGCTTTGTCAGCTGCCTGTGCGGGGGCCGGGTTCTTTGCGTGAACGTTGGTCGCTTCAGTGGCTTTGACTTCCACACCCGGTTTGACGTACTGCAGACCTTCGGTGATCAGACGGTCGCCGGCCTTGAGGCCGTCTTCGATCAGCCACTGGCTGCCGACGGTGCGGCTGGCCTTGAGCTGACGCAGCTCGACCTTGTTGTCGGCACCGACGACCAGTGCGGTCGGGGTACCTTTGAGGTCACGGGTCACGCCTTGCTGTGGTGCAAGAATCGCGGCGCTGTTCACACCGGCCTGCAACTGGGCATGGACGAACATGCCTGGCAGCAGGGTGTGATCCGGGTTCGGGAACACCGCACGCAGGGTGACGGAGCCGGTGGTCTGATCGACCGACACTTCCGAGAATTCCAGCTTACCGTCAAGCTTGTACTGGCTGCCGTCTTCCAGGGTCAGTTTGACCGCTGCGGCGTTGTCGCCGGCCTTCTGCAGACGTCCGCTTTCCAGCTCGCGGCGCAATTCCAGCAGTTCAACCGAGGACTGCGTAACGTCGACGTAGATCGGGTCCAACTGCTGGATCACGGCCATGGCATCGGTCTGGCCGTTGCTGACGAGTGCACCTTCAGTCACTGAAGAGCGGCCGATACGCCCGGAGATCGGCGCGTAGACCTTGGTGTAACGCACGTTGATCTGCGCGCTCTGCAATTCGGCTTCCGATTGCAAACGGTTGGACAGCGCCGTGTCGTATTCCTGGCGGCTGACTGCCTGTTCATCAACCAATTGCTTGTAGCGGTCGGAGATCGACTTGGTCGAACGCAGGCTGGCTTCGGCGCTTTTCAGGGTCGCTTCGTAGACCGACGGATCGATCTGGTACAGCTGCTGACCGGCTTTGACGTCGCCGCCTTCCTTGAACAGACGCTTGAGAATGATGCCGTTGACCTGCGGACGAACTTCAGCGATGCGGAACGCACTGGTGCGGCCCGGCAGTTCGGACGTAAGCGTGAAGGCTTGTGGTTGCAGGGTAACGACGCCGACCTGAGGGGGCGGAGCGGGCGGTGCCGCCTCTTCCTTTTTACATCCGCTGAGCAGCGATGCCAGGGCGACGGCAGTGACCAGAGCGGTAACAGCTGGCTTGAATTGCATGAAGATCCTCGGGTCAGGCGCGCAAATAACGCACAAGAAGTGTGTAAGGGTAAAAAAAGGATACCGGGTGGATAAGTAGCTTGCTAAGGAATATACTTACGTTCATGGTTGTTTGTAAACACCTTGTCCGCGTACCCATCCTGTTACAGAAGTCGTTGCAAGGTATGAAATTGTAGGCTGGGGAGCCGATTCACGAGAGATCGCCCCCTCTTTATTCAGCGGATGTTCAGCCATCCCTGAAACATCCTGTTTGAGGTTTTACTGCCATGGTCCGTCGTACCAAAGAGGAAGCTCAGGAAACCCGCAGCCAGATCCTGGAAGCGGCAGAGAAAGCCTTCTATGAACGGGGTGTCGCTCGCACGACCCTCGCAGACATTGCGACCCTGGCCGGTGTCACGCGCGGTGCGATCTACTGGCACTTCAGCAACAAGGCTGATCTGTTGCAGGCCATGCTCGATACGTTGCATGAACCCCTGGATGAATTGGCCAAGGCCAGCGAGAGCGAGGACGAACTTGATCCGCTGGGCTGCATGCGCAAATTGCTGATTCATTTGTTTCATCAAGTTGCGCTGGACCCGAAGACCCGGCGTATCAACGAAATTCTGTTTCATAAGTGCGAGTTCACCGATGAAATGTGCGATTTGCGCCAGCAGCGCCGAGTGGCCAGTCTCGAATGCAATGAGCGCATCGGGCTGACCCTGCGTAATGCGGTCAATCGGGGCCAGTTGCCGGAGGATCTCGACACCGCCCGCGCGGCCATCAGCATTCATGCCTATATTGATGGCCTCCTGTATGGCTGGCTGCTGACGCCAGACAGTTTCGAACTGCATGCCGAAGCCGAGCGTTGGGTCGATACAGGGCTGGATATGCTGCGCCTGAGCCCGAGCCTGCGCAAATGAAACAAAATCCGTAATTGACACAGCTTATGTCAATTGGCCTGCTTTTATATACGTCAGCGGGGGCGGAGTTTATACGTAGCGAGCTACGCATTTTGTAGGGAAATTGTTTCGTCCTTGTGAAACAAGGTAACGCTCGCCAGTCAGGTCGGCGTCGAGGAAACCCGGACATTGACAGTCAACTCCCACGTTTGACCTCCAGCGAGCAAATCCAGCAAAAAGCCCCCGGCTCTCACGAGTCGGGGGCTTTTGCGTTTCTGCGTGTTGCCTGTTACAGCGTTGGGTAGTCGATATAACCGACCGGGCCTTTCGCGTAGAACAGCTCCGGACGCGCCTCATTCAACGGCGCATCAGCCTTCAAACGCGCCGGCAGATCCGGGTTGGCGATGAACGGCACGCCGAACGCCACAGCGTCTGCCTTGCCGTCGGCCAGCCACGCGTTGGCGCTGTCCTTGGTGAATTTTTCGTTGGCGATGTACGGGCCGCCGAACGCTTCTTTCAATTGCGGGCCGAGGCTGTCGGCACCTTCTTTCTCGCGGGAGCAGATGAATGCGATACCACGCTTGCCCAGTTCACGTGCGACGTAGGTGAAGGTTTCCGCCAGGTTGTCGTCGCCCATGTCATGGGAATCAGCGCGCGGTGCCAGGTGCACACCAACACGGCCGGCGCCCCAGACTTCGATGGCGGCATCAGTCACTTCCAGTAGCAGTCGCGCACGGTTTTCCAGGGAACCGCCGTAGTTGTCGGTGCGCTGGTTGGTGCTGCTTTGCAGGAACTGGTCAAGCAGGTAACCGTTGGCGCCGTGGATTTCCACACCGTCGAAACCGGCGGCTTTGGCGTTCTCGGCACCGGTGCGGTAAGCGTCGACGATGTCGGCGATTTCAGCGGTTTCCAGTGCACGCGGGGTTGGGTAGTCGGCCATTGGGCGAACCAGGCTGACGTGACCTTTTGGCTGGATCGCGCTCGGTGCCACCGGGGTTTCACCGTTCAGGTACGACTCGTGAGAGATACGGCCGACGTGCCACAGTTGCAGGAAGATCTTGCCGCCGGCAGCGTGAATGGCTTTGGTGACGTTCGCCCAGCCACGTACTTGATCGTTGGACCAGATGCCCGGGGTGTCAGGGTAGCCGACGCCCATCGGTGTCACCGACGTAGCTTCGCTGAGGATCAGGCCGGCGGAAGCGCGCTGTACGTAATACTCAGCCATCAACGCATTCGGCACGCGGCCTTCGTCGGCGCGGCAGCGAGTCAGCGGCGCCATGATGATGCGGTTGGCCAGTTCGATGTCGCCGAGCTTGATTGGATCAAAAATAGTTGCCATGTCTACAACCCTCGTAAGTGAAAAGTTAATCAGTTGGTTGCTGGGGCCAGATCGGCATTGCCGTTCTGACGGAAAGTAATCAGGGTCACCAGCAGCGCGAGCACAGCCAGCGCGGCGGCGGCGAGCGGGACGCTGGTCAGGCCGTAGCCGTGGGCGATGACGGTGCCGCCAACCCAGGCGCCGAGAGCATTGCCGACGTTGAACGCGCCGATGTTCAGGGTCGAAACCAGGTTCGGTGCGGCTTTGCCGAAGGTCACCACGTTGACTTGCAGCGCCGGTACGGCGGCGAAACACGCGGTGGCCCAGAGGAACAGGGTGATTTCAGTCGGGATCAGCGCGACGCTGGTCCAGGTCAGCACCGTGGAGACCACGGCCATGGCGATGAACACGCCGATCAGCGTGGCGGCCATGCCTTTGTCGGCGAGTTTGCCGCCGATGATGTTGCCGACGGTCAGGCCCAGGCCGATCAGCATCAGCGTCCAGGTCACGCCACGCGGCGACACGCCAGTGACTTCGCCGAGCAGCGGCGCGACATAGGTGAACAGGGTGAACACGGACGCGGCGAACAGCGCGGTCATGCTCAGCGACAACCAGATCCCGGCGCCTTTGAGGGCGGCGAGTTCGGCGCGCATGTCGAGTTTCTCTTCGTCACGCTTGGCCGGCAGGAAGCGGATCAGGCCGATCAGTGCAATCACACCGATGACGGTCACCGCCCAGAAGGTCGAGCGCCAGCCGTATTGCTGACCCAGCGCAGTGCCCAGCGGTACACCGAGGACGTTGGCCAGGGTCAGGCCGGTGAACATCAAGGCAACGGCCGAAGCACGCTTGTTGGCCGGCACCAGGTTGGCGGCAACGACCGAACCGATACCGAAGAACGCGCCGTGGCACAGAGCGGTGATCACCCGGGCAAACATCAGCACGTTGTAATCACTGGCAATCGCGCAAAGCAGGTTGCCGACAATGAAGATGCCCATCAACGCGACCAGCGCTGCTTTACGCGGCAGTTTGGCGGTGGCCATCGCCATGAACGGCGCCCCGATGGCCACGCCCAGGGCGTAACCGGTGACCAGCCAGCCAGCGCCGGGGATCGACACACCGAGGTCGGCCGCCACATCGGGCAACAGGCCCATGATGACGAATTCGGTGGTGCCGATGGCAAAGGCGCTCAGGGCGAGAATGAGTAGCGAGAGGGGCATGCTTGTTTCCTTGTCGGCTGGCTGACGTTAAGGGTCAGAGCTCTTTACTGAGTGTGCTGAGGAACGCCTGTATCACGTCCTCGTTGCGTTTGAAAAAGTGCCATTGACCGGCCTTCTGGCTGCTGATCAGCCCTGCGCGTTGCAACGTCGCGAGGTGCGCAGAAACGGTCGACTGCGACAGGCCGCAGCGCTGATCGATCTGCCCGGCACAGATGCCGTACTCGTGGTTGTGCAACTGTTCCGGGAATTCGCCTTTCGGGTCTTTCAGCCAGTTGAGGATGTCTCGCCGTACTGGGTGCGCCAGGGCTTTTATTATTTCGTCGAGGTCAAGGTTCATGGCAGGGGGCTCGGTTGTGTAAAACGCTATATCGCGATGAGGCGAACTTTAAATCGGTAATTCGCGATATACCAATATGATTTTGATCTGATGAGCATGCAAATCGCTATATCGGGTTATAACGATATGGGGAGATGTCGATGGCAGAGCGCGGTGCTAAGCTGCGCCCATGAACTATCTCGCACATTTACATCTGGGTGGGCAGCGTCCCGGTCAATTGCTCGGCAGCCTGTATGGCGACTTCGTCAAAGGCCGGCTGCAAGGGCAGTTTGCGCCGGAGGTGGAAGCCGCGATTCAACTGCATCGCCGGATTGACGTGTTCACTGATCGTCATCCGCGGGTGGACATCGCCTTGGGGCGGTTCACCGAGACGCGACGGCGTTACGCGGGCATCGTGCTCGATGTGTTTTTCGATCATTGCCTGGCGCGGGACTGGCGGTTGTATGCCGATCAGCCGCTGGAGATTTTTACGGCTGACGTCTATCGGGTACTGACCCGTGAGCGGCAGTTGCCCGAACGGCTGGCAAAGATCGCCCCGCACATGGTCGCCAATGACTGGTTGGGCTCGTATCAGGAATTCGAAGTGCTGGAGCAGGTGTTGCGCGGGATCTCGCGGCGACTGACCCGTCCGGAAGAGCTGGCGGGGGCGATGCAGGAATTGCGGCGATTGTATGAGCCGTTGAGTGAAGACTTCCGTTTGTTCTACCCGCAACTCCAGGACTTCGCCCAACCCCCCGAATCACTGAAGATCTGAATGTGGGAGCGAGCAGGCTCGCTCCCACAGGGAACTGTATTTCAGGCAGCGATCAGTTCGCCGGCACGGCGCGGTTCGGCAGGTTTCGCCACCTCACCAAACAACACCTTCTGCACCGCCTGCTGCGCTTCGAACGCCAGCGCTGCACGCTCCCGACCCTGACAGGCAATCGGCTTGAGCAGGTGCACCTCGACATCACCGCAATCATGACTGAACAAACGCATCAGGTGCGAGAGCAAGTCATCGTCACCAATGAATGGCGCCAGCCCATCGATTTCGCCGTCGCGCAGATAACGGATCGCCACCGGTTGCAGCATCACCTCGGAATCAATCGCCGCCGACAGCAAGCGACCATGAAAGGTGCGCAGCGAGCGGCCGTCGGTGGTGGTGCCTTCCGGGAACATCAGCAGCGCATGCTCGGTTTGCAGGTGACGGGTCATCTGTTTGCGGATCAACTGGCTGTCGCCCGACCCTCGGCGGATGAACAGGCTGCCAGCCTTGGCCGCGAGCCAACCGGCCACTGGCCAGGTGCGCACCTCGGCCTTGGACAGAAACGACAGCGGCGTGAGCATGCCGAGCAGTGGAATATCCGTCCACGACACATGATTGCTGACCCACAGCATCGGCTGTTTCGGCAACTCACCGTGCACGGTCACGCGAAAGGGCAGGGCGTTGCCCAAGCGTGCCATGAAGAAGCGCGACCAACGCTGGCGCCGCTCCATCGAATGCGCCAGGCCAATGCGCTCAAAAACGCCGAAGACGCTGGCCATGGTCAACCCCAGCGACACCACCAGCAGCACTCGCGCGATCCGCGCGTACACCCGCAGCCGGCTCATCACACCGCCGCCTTGAAGTGCTTGGCGTAGCGCGGGCAGAGTTCGTCGCGCTTGAGCAGGATGAACACGTCGGCGACCTGAAAATCTTCGTCCCAGCACGGTTCGCCGCAAATCTTCGCGCCCAGGCGCATGTAGGCCTTGAGCAGGGGCGGCATTTCGGCGATCACGTTCGACGGGATATCCAGCGTCGGCAGCGGGTTTTTCGGCTCGGCGCGCAGGTGTTCGGTGCACAGATAGCGTTCGCGCAGACGTTGCATGATCGCGTGGGCCTGGATGCCGCCGTCCTGCATCGGGATGCTCGCGCAGCCCATCAAATAACTGTAGCCGCCCTGATTCAGCACTTCGGCCAGCTCGCCCCACAACACGGCGATGGTGCCGCCGTTGCGGTACGCCGGGTCGACGCAGGTGCGGCCGATTTCCAGAATCGGGCCTTGCAGATGGGCGAGGCCATGCAGGCTGAATTCTTCTTCGCTGTAGAACTTTCCGAGGCTGCTGGCGGCGGTGTGATCGAGCAGACGGGTGGTCGCCACCAGACGGCCAGTGTTCAGATCACGCACGCCGATGTGGCTGCAGTGAACATCATAATCATCCATGTCCAGACCCAGTTCTGCGCCTTTGAGCTTGGCGTTGAACTCGCCGCTGAATACGTTGAATCGCAAGGCCTGGGCTTGCTGCAAGGCTTCGGCGCCGATCAGGCGTTCGGCTTGCAGGCGGCGTTCATTGCCGGTGTCGCTGATGCGGGCGATCTGAGTCATTGTGAATCTCCATACGGGCCTTTAACCCGTCGAGGGTTGCAGCCGATCGACTTTCTTTATGCAGCCATGTTGTGCAAAGTCAGGCTATGTAGCCCCGGTGTCATCGCCATGAACGTTCGGTGATGCTTATATGACAGCCCACAAGGAGCCTCTTATGCCCTGGTCAGATCTGCTGCACAGCCGTGAACGATTGCCCGCCGCTGCTGACCTGAGCGAGGGGTTTGCAACGTTGTTGCAGCAACTGGGCAACGTCACGCCATTCGAACTGGCGGTCGCGGGCGGGCGGCGGATGGCCACCCCAGGGCTGGCGTTTCTGGTCGGTTATCAAGCGGCATTGCGCATGCTCTGGCCGAGTGCGCCGCTGAGCCTCGGTGCGTTGTGTGCGACCGAACAGCGCAGTCTGCGGCCGGCGGACATGCAGACACGGCTGAGCGATCTGCGCTTGAGCGGGCGCAAGGATTTCGTCACCGCCGGTGACGCGGCGGATTGGCTGCTGATTGCGGCGCGCAGTGACGAGCCGGGCGAAAGTCCGCGCCTGAGTCTGGCCGTGGTGTACCCCGGCGAGCCCGGCGTAACCGTGGAAAAACTGCCGGCGCTGCCGTTGATGCCGGACATCAGCCATGGCCGTTTGCAGCTCGATGGGGCGTTGTGCGAGTTGTTGGCGGGGGATGGCTGGGATGCTTACGTCAAACCGTTTCGCACGCTTGAAGACGTCTATGTGCTGAGCGCGATGACGGCGTGGCTGTACGGCGTCGGTCAGGACAGCGACTGGCCGCAAGCGCTGCTCTTGCGCTTGCTGGCGCTGTTGGCCGGGTGTGCGGAGATGAGTCGGCAGCCGCCGAACAATCCGGCGGGGCATGTGTTGCTCGGTGGGTTGTTTGCGCAGTTTGATGCGCTCGAGGTTGAGGTTGATCTGGTGCTGGGTGACTCGGATTGGGCGCAGATGTGGCGGCGCGATCAGGGGGTGATGCAGTTGGCGGCGGGGGCTCGGGCCAAGCGTTTGGCCAAGGCTTTGGCGCAGGCTTGACTGGCCCCTTCGCGAGCAGGCTCGCTGCCACAGTTTGATCGCATTTCAATTGAAAAAACGCGGTCCCCTGTGGGAGCGGCCTCAATATCACCACACACCTGTCATAAACCCCGACTAGTCTCAGCCAGTTCATTCCCAGAGCCCTCATCATGTGCAAAGGCCTGTCGCTGTTCCTGCTGCTGATCAGCTTCACCGTTCACGCCGAACCATGGCCGGATGAACAATGGCCAACCGGCCAGATGATCACCGACACCGAAGCACTGGAAAGTTATGCTTTCGCGGCTCGCGACGACACCACTCGCCAAGGCATCCGCACCGATGCGCTGCTGATCATCCGCGACGGCCAGATCATCTACGAACGCTACGCCGGCCCGACCACAGCACAAACCCCGCACCTGACCTGGTCGATCAGCAAAAGCCTGATGGCCACGGTCCTCGGCGTGGCCTACGGCGAAGGCCTGTTCAAACTCGAAGATCCCGCCGCCAGGTTCTACACGCCACTGGCACAACACCCGAAGATCAAAGTCGCCGACTTGCTGCACTGGGCCTCCGGTATCGACTGGCAGGAAGACTACGAATACGCCCCGCTGAAATCCTCGGTGGTGGCAATGCTCTACACCCGTGGACACCGCGACATGGCCGCGTTCACCGCTGACCACCCGACATACGCCGAACCGGGGCAGGCGTTCCGCTATTCCAGCGGCGACAGCAATCTGCTCGCGGCGGCGCTGAAGACCATCGTCGGCCCGCGTTATGCGGATTATCCGTGGACGGCTTTGCTCGAGCCGCTGGGCATCCGTCACGCCGTTTGGGAAACCGATGCCAGCGGCACGTTTGTCGCGTCGTCTTACGCTTACCTGACCGCACGGGATCTGGCGCGCGTCGGTCTGTTGATGGCCCGCGACGGGCGCTGGAAGGATCGGCAATTACTGCCCAGGGATTGGGTCGCGTTCAACCTTGAACCCTTCGCCGGTTACAAGGCCCATCAGGACGAAGCCGTACCCGGCGGCCAATGGTGGCTCAATCGCCCGGCGGATGGCGCCGCCGCTCCATGGCCCGATGCACCGCCCGACACCTTCGCCGCCCTCGGTCACTGGGGCCAAGCGTTGTACGTGATTCCCGGCGAGAAACTGGTGATCGTGCGTTATGCCGATGACCGCGACGGCAGCTACCGCCACAACGAACTGCTCAAGCGAGTGTTGAAGGCGGTGCGGCCATGAAGCGCTTTTTGCTGTTGCTACTCGTGCTGTTGCTCGGTTGGATCGTCTACGAGCGCGAAAACCTGTGGGCCTTCCCGGACATCATCAGCGCGTACACCGCCAAGGAATATTGTTCGTGCCGCTACGTGATGAACAACGATGCTCAATATTGCCGCGGCTACGTGAAACAGTGGTTGCCGACCAGCGCTTTCAGCGATGACAGCGCCAGCAAAACCATCACCGTCAGCGGCATGGGGCGCAGCAACAGAGCGCAGTGGTTGGGCGAACGGCAGGGCTGTCGCCTCAACCCTTGAACATGCTCCCCCTGCGAACCAGGCCCCCACAGATGAAATGCATTCCCCTGGCGCTGCCGCAGGCTGCGATCTTTTGATCTTGATGTTTGCAATAACCCCATGGGCGGTTAAGGTTCGTGCAGGTTTATCGGCCCCTTGAGTGTTCAATGTTCAACCGCTCCCTCTGTAAAGCCTTCGCCAGTCTGCTATTGGTCGCCGTCGCGCTGCCGGCGCAGGCCAATTGGTATCTGGACGGCGAGTCGTCGCGACTGTCGTTCGTCAGCACGAAAAACGCCAATATTTCCGAAGTGCAGCGCTTTCTTGTGCTGCATGGCAAGGTCGACCCCAATGGTCGCGCCGAAGTCGAAGTCGAGCTGGACTCGATCAACAGCGGCATCCCGCTGCGCGACGAGCGCATGCGCAAGGAGCTGTTCCAGATCGAGCAATTCCCCGAAGCGACCATCACCACCCAGATCGACCTGCGCCCGATCAACGATCTGGCCCCCGGCGCGCAGCTGGAGTTGCGCCTGCCGCTGACCGTCAACCTGCACGGCAAGCAGCACGAGTACCCCGCTGAATTGTTGGCGACGCGCCTCGATGACCGCCGTTTTCAAGTGGTGACCCTGGAACCGCTGGTGATCAATGCCGAGGATTTCGACCTCGTGCCGGGGCTGGAAAGCCTGCGCAAACTCGCCGATCTGTCGGCCATCAGTCTGTCGGTGCCGGTGGGTGCGGTGCTGATCTTCACGGCGCGCTGACATGCGCGGCGCGGTATTTCCGTGGCGCGATGGCAACCACTTCGAACTGTTGATCGATGGCCCGCAATTTTTTCCGCGCATGCTTGAGCACATCGCCGGCGCCGGGGAACAGATCGAACTCGAACTGTATCTGGTCGAGGCTGGCGCCTGCGCCGAAGCCATCGTGCAGGCGCTGGTGCTGGCGGCCGAGCGCGGTGTGCGGGTGCGTTGCCTGTTCGATGACTATGGCAGTCTGGCGTTTACCCTCACGCTGCGCCAGCGCCTGACCAAAGCCGGTGTCGAACTGCGCTTTTACAACCGCCTGAGCTGGCGGCGCTGGGTCGGCAACTTCTATCGCGATCACCGCAAATTGCTGCTGGTCGATCAATGCCTGGCGGTGGTCGGCGGTACCGGCGTCACCGACGAATTCTGGACACCGGGCCACGACACCAGTGAGTGGCACGAAGTGATGGTGCAAATCAGTGGCCCGTTGGTGATCGACTGGCAATTGCTGTTTGATCGGCAATGGATTGCCAACCGCTATCGCCGCGCCTGGCGTCCGGCCGCGCATTTCGGTCTGCCGCGTTTGCCGCGCGTGCCGGACAAGGGCGAGGGGATGGGCCGCGTGGCGTATGCCGATGCCCGTCAACACCGCGACATTTTGCAGTCGTTGTTCCGTGCGTTGAACAGCGGGCAAACACGCATCTGGATGGCCACGCCGTACTTCCTGCCAACCTGGAAAATCCGCCGCTCCCTGCGCAAGGCTGCCGCGCGCGGCGTTGATGTGCGCTTGCTGCTGACCGGGCCGCGCACCGATCACCCGTCGGTGCGTTACGCCGGGCATCGCTACTATCCGCGCCTGCTCAAGGCTGGCGTACAGATTTTCGAATATCAGCCATGTTTCCTGCACCTGAAAATGGTCCTGGTGGACGATTGGGTCAGCATCGGATCGTGCAATTTCGACCACTGGAACCTGCGCTTCAATCTGGAAGCCAATCTGGAAGCGCTGGCCCCGTCGTTGACGGCAGCGGTGGAGGCGAGTTTCGTGAAGGACTTCGGGCTGAGTCAGCGGGTGAGTCTGGAGGAATGGCTGCGCCGGCCATTGTGGCGACGGGTCAAGCAGCGGATCTGGGGCTGGGTGGATCGGGTGGTGGTCAATATCCTGGATAGACGCGGCTAGTTGCAACACCCCAAAACACTGTGGGAGCTGGCTTGCCAGCTCCCACAGGTTTTGTGTGTAGCTTCAGTTCTTACAGCAACTCAAAGCTCTGCTGCGTCACGTCCTGGGAATCCAGGCCGATCTGCACGTTGAACTTGCCAGGCTCTGCCGCGTATTTGAGCTGGGCGTTATAGAACTTCAGGTCATCCTCGGTGATGGTGAAGTGCACGACTTTCTGTTCGCCGGCCTTGAGCATGATTTTCTGGAAGTTTTTCAGTTCCTTCACCGGGCGAATCATCGAGCCGGTAACGTCCTGAATGTACAACTGCACCACGGTCTCGCCGTCACGCTTGCCGGTGTTTTTCACCATGACGCTGGCGTCGAGCTTGCCGGTGGCGTTCAGGGTGGTCGAGGACAGCGCCATGTCGCTCAGGGCGAATTGGGTGTAGCTCAAACCATAGCCGAACGGGAACAGCGGCCCGGTGGTGTCATCGAAATACTGCGAGGTGTAGTTGCCCGGTTTGCCCGGCGTGAACGGCCGGCCAATGCTCAGGTGGTTGTAGTACGTCGGGATCTGGCCCACGGAACGCGGGAAGGTCACCGGCAGTTTGCCTGACGGGTTGTAGTCGCCGAACAGCACGTCAGCGATGGCGTTGCCGCCCTCGGTGCCGCTGAACCAGGTTTCCAGAATCGCATCAGCCGACTGATTCTCTTCGAGGATGGTCAGCGGACGGCCGTTCATCAACACCAATACCAGCGGTTTGCCGGTGGCTTTCAACGCACGGATCAGCTCGCGCTGGGTTTGCGGGATGTTCAGGTCGGTACGGCTGGAGGATTCGTGGGACATGCCACGGGACTCGCCCACGGCTGCCACGATCACGTCGGCGTCCTTGGCCGCTTTCACCGCTTCGTCGATCAGCACGCTGGCCGGGCGCGGGTCATCGACCACTTCCGGCGCATCGAAGTTGAGGAAGTTGAGGTAATCCAGCACCTTCTTGTCGCTGGTGATGTTGGCGCCACGGGCGTAGATCAGGTTCGCCTTGTTGCCGATCACCGCGCTCATGCCGTCGAACAGGGTCACCGATTGCGCAGGGCGACCGGCGGCCGCCCAACTGCCCATCATGTCGATGGGGGCTTTGGCGAGTGGTCCGACCAGCGCGATTTTTGCGTCTTTCTTCAGCGGCAGGGTTTCGTTCTGGTTCTTCAGCAAGACCAGGCTGCGACGCGCGACTTCACGAGCCTCGGCGCGGTGCAGACGGCTGTCGGCGTAGGTGTCGACCGGATCATCTTCAGCCTTGCCGATGCGCAGGTACGGGTCCTTGAACAGGCCCATGTCGTACTTGGCCGCGAGCACTTCGCGCACGGCATTGTCGATGTCTTTCTGTTCGATTTCGCCGGACTTGAGCAGCCCCGGCAGCTCTTTGCCGTACAGAGTGTCGTTCATGCTCATGTCGATGCCGGCCTTGATCGCCAGCTTCGCCGCTTCACGCCCGTCACGGGCGACGCCGTGCTTGATCAGTTCGAAAATCGCGCCGTGGTCGCTGACCGCCAGGCCCTTGAAGCCCCAGTCCTTGCGCAGCAGATCGTTCATCAGCCAGGTGTTGGCGGTGGCCGGAATGCCGTTGATCGAGTTCAACGCCACCATGACACCGCCAGCACCGGCATCAATCGCGGCGCGGTACGGCGGCAGGTAGTCCTGGTACATCTTCACCGGGCTCATGTCGACGGTGTTGTAGTCGCGACCCCCCTCGACCGCGCCATACAGGGCGAAGTGCTTGACGCTGGCCATGATGCTGTCGGCGGCGCTCGGGGTGTCGCCCTGATAGGCCTTGACCATGACCTTGGCGATACGCGAGGTCAGGTAGGTGTCTTCACCGAAACCTTCGGAGCTGCGACCCCAGCGCGGATCGCGGGAGATGTCGACCATCGGCGCAAAGGTGATGTCGAGGCTGTCGGCGGCGGCTTCCTTGGCGGCAACGCGACCGGACTGGCCGATGGCGTCCATGTCCCAGCTTGACGCCAGGGCCAGTGGAATCGGGAAAATCGTCCGGTGACCGTGGATCACGTCGTAAGCAAAAAACATCGGAATCTTCAGGCGGCTGCGCATCGCCGCGTCCTGCATCGGACGGTTTTCCGGGCGGGTGATCGAGTTGAATGTGCCGCCGATTTTGCCGGCGGCGATTTCCTTGCGGATCAGCTCGCGAGGCATTTCCGGGCCGATGCTGATCAGGCGCAATTGGCCGATCTTTTCATCGAGGGTCATTTGGCTCATCAGATTCGTGATGAACGCGTCCTTGTTTTCCAGAGGTACCGGGGTCGTGGCGGCCAATACTTGATGACTGGCCAGGCTGACGAACAGACCCAGCAAACACAGCTTCTTCATGAATGTTTTTCTCAAGGGCCCAAGCGGCAATGCAACGCCGGCCAGCCAAAATTTAGGGAGCGACTATTGTTGTTCGGGTACAGGCTCAAAGAACCAGAGCCAAAACGGCAGCCAACACTTGGCAGCATGATCACGCAGGGCACTTTTTAGCCCATTGCCCCGTCGTAATCCAGCGACGCGGCCGATTATGCCCCAAGAGCCCGCTGAGAATGTTTCGCGCTCGGTTTTTATAATGATATGTGCCAAGGAGCATCACTGCGATGAATGCAAGTCCAACCTTTCGCTCACGTTTACAGGTCGCCACGCTGCTGGTGCTGGCCACGCTGCTGACCGCGTGCGGCATCAACAATATCCCGACCCTCGACGAACAGGCCAAGGCGGCGTGGGGCCAGGTGCAGAACCAGTACCAGCGGCGGGCCGACCTGATCCCCAATCTGGTGGAAACGGTGAAGGGCTACGCCGCTCATGAGCAGGAAACCCTGACCGCTGTCATCGAGGCGCGGGCCAAAGCCACGTCGATCCAGGTCGATGCCAGCACCCTCGACAACCCCGAGAAGCTCAAGCAGTTCCAGCAGGCCCAGGATCAACTGACCGGTGCCTTGAGCCGTTTGATGGTGGTGTCCGAGCGTTATCCCGATCTGAAGGCCAACCAGAACTTCCTCGCCCTGCAATCGCAACTCGAGGGCACGGAAAACCGCATTGCCGTGGCGCGCCGCGACTTCATTCTGGCGGTGCAGAAATACAACACCGAGATTCGTACCTTCCCCGGTCGCCTCTGGCACAGCGTGATGTACAGCGATCTGCCGATCCGCGAAACCTTCGAAGCCACCACGCCCGGTGCGGAAAAGGCCCCGGAAGTGAAGTTCTGATTCGAGGTTGCCCATGCGTGTGTTGAAAATGGGCCTGGTGCTGATGCTGTGGCTGTTCGCCGTCAGCGCCCGGGCCGAGTTGACGTTCCCGGCGCTGAGCGGGCGGGTAGTGGACGAAGCGCAGATGCTCGAGCCGTCCGTGCGCGCGCAACTGAGCCAGCAGTTACAGGCCCACGAACAGGCGACCGGCGAGCAACTGGTCGTTGTCACGCTGCCGGATCTGCAAGGCACGACCATTGAGGACTTCGGCGTTCAACTCGGTCGCCACTGGGGCATCGGGCAAAAGGACAAGAACAACGGCGCGCTGCTGATCGTCGCCCGTGACGAGCGCAAACTGCGTATCGAAGTCGGTTATGGTCTGGAAGACCGGCTCACCGATGCGCAGACGTCGGTGATCATCCACCAAGTCATCACACCCGCCTTCAAGACCGGCAACTTCAGCAAGGGCATCAGTGATGGCGTCGCGGCGATGCTGGTGGTGCTCGGCGGTAATCCGCTGGATGAGCCCTCGACGGTGTATGAATCGAGCGGTGATCCGTCCAGTGATTTCATCTCGCGGCACCCGGGATTGTTCGTATTTTTAGTGATGTTGTTCATCCTGACGGTGTTTGTCTGCCAGATGCTCGGTATCCTGCCTGCCGGCCGTGGCGGCTCCGGGGGCAGTGGTGGCTTCGGCGGTGGCGGCGGTTTTGGCGGCGGCGGTGGTGGAGGCGGGGGCTTCAGCGGCGGCGGGGGCAGTTTCGGCGGCGGTGGTTCATCCGGCGGCTGGTGACCTTAAAAGAATAATGAGCAGGCACTTTTCAACATGGCATTACTGACTGAACACGAACAACGCAAAGTCGCCGAGGCGATTGCCCGGGTCGAGCGCGACACCGACGCCGAACTGGTCACGGTACTGGCGGCCCGCGCCGACGACTACGCGTACATCCCGTTGCTGTGGGCCAGCCTGCTGGCGCTGGTGGTGCCCGGCGTCGTGCACTACCTGACCGGCTGGCTGAACACGCACAGCCTGCTGTTGGTGCAGTGGGTGAGTTTCATCGTCCTGTGCCTGCTGTTTCGTTTGCCGAAAATCACCACGCATCTGGTACCGCGCCGCGTGCGCCACTGGCGCGCATCGAACCTGGCGCGGCGGCAGTTTCTCGAGCAGAACCTGCATCACACAGTGGGCAGTACCGGGGTGCTGATTTTTGTCTGTGAGGCCGAGCGCTATGTGGAAATTCTGGTGGATGAAGGGATTTCCACCCGGCTGGATAACAGGCATTGGGACGCGATAGTGGCGTCGTTTACCGAGCAGGTCAGGCAGGGCCGCACGCTGGAAGGGTTTGTGACGTGTATTGAGGCGTGTGGGGAATTGCTCAAAGTGCATGTGCCGGTGACGCAGGTGCGCAATGAGTTGCCGAATCGGTTGGTGGTGTTGGCCTAAAAGCCAAAGCCCCTCACACTGGCCCTCTCCCGGAGGGCCAGTGTGAGGGCGCTTCTAACAACCGTTGGGTAAATAAGAGCGTGTCCCCAACCCCCATCCCCCCTAAAATACCCGCCATTCCCGATTTCGCCCGTCCGAGGCCGCTTTTCCATGTCCGTTACTGCTCCTGCAACCAAGCCCGCGCCCGATCACCACGCCCAGTTCATCGAGCTGCTGCAAACCAGCCTCGAGCAGAACGGCTTCATCAAACTGGTGCTGGCCAAATACGTCGGCGAAGAGGCGGATCTACAGCGGGTCATCATCAAAGCGGTAACGGTCAAGGCGCAGCCGAATCTGTCCTTCGTCTATCGCTACAAGACGCGCGACATCACCAAGAACCTGCCGTTGAGCGAAGGAGTGGCGACGATTGCCGCGCTGCTGCCGGCCTCGTTCAAAAATGCGCATTTGCTGGCGTTGACTGACGAAGCGCAGCTTGAATACAGCAAAAAGGGCAAGAGCTCGCTGTTCAAGAGCAAACCTCAGCAATTGCGCGAAGCCCCGTCCGCCGAGCACAACCGTGAGAAAAACCGCTTTCTCGAACTGAGCCGTCCGTTCCTCAAGGACCTGGGCGTGACCAACGCGCAGCACGAGCTGATCCCGGCGATGTCACGCAAGTGGAAGCAGATCAACAAGTTCATCGAAGTGTTCAGCCATGCCCTGACCTCGTCGCCGCTGGCGCTGGACAAACCGGTGCGGGTGGCGGACTTCGGTTCGGGCAAGGGTTACCTGACGTTCGCGATTCACGATTACTTGCGCAACACCTTGAACGCCGAAGGCGAAGTCACCGGCGTCGAGTTGCGTGAAGAAATGGTCAACCTGTGCAACGCCGCGGCGGCGAAGCTCGATCATCCGGGGCTGGTATTCAAGTGCGGCGACGTGCGCAGCGTGGCGCCGAGCGAGCTGGACGTGATGATTGCCCTGCATGCCTGTGATATCGCCACCGATTACGCCATCCACACCGGCATCCGTTCGGGCGCGTCGATCATCATGTGCTCGCCGTGCTGCCACAAACAGATCCGCCTGCAGATCCAGAGTCCGGCGCTGCTCAAGCCGATGCTGCAATACGGTTTGCACCTCGGTCAGCAGGCGGAAATGGTCACCGACAGTTTGCGCGCGCTGTTCCTTGAAGCGTGTGGCTACGAGACCAAAGTGTTCGAGTTCATCTCGCTGGAACACACTAACAAGAACAAGATGATCCTCGCTGTCAAACGTACCGAACCGGTGGACCCGGCGCAGTTGCTGGTGAAGATTCAGGCGTTGAAAGACTTCTACAACATCAGCGAGCACTGCCTGGAGACCCTGCTGCGCGCCGATGGTTATCTCTGATCGTGTGGGAGCGGGCTTGCTCGCGAAGAACGATGACACGGTCTTTCAGGTAGTAGCCGGTTGTTACCCGCAACTCTCGAATAGGTCTACCTTGAACACTCCCAGGCATTTCCCAGAGGAGACCTCCCCATGGCCGCGAAAAAAATCCTGATGCTGGTCGGCGATTACGTCGAAGATTACGAAGTGATGGTGCCGTTCCAGGCCCTGCAAATGGTCGGTCACACCGTCCACGCCGTGTGCCCGGACAAAACCGCCGGCCAGACCGTGCGCACCGCGATCCATGACTTTGAAGGCGATCAGACCTACAGCGAGAAACCCGGTCACCTGTTCGCCCTCAATTTCGATTTCGCCAACGTCAGTGAATCCGGCTACGACGCGCTGTTGATTCCCGGCGGTCGTGCGCCGGAATACCTACGCCTCAACGAAAAAGTCCTCGACCTGGTGCGTGCCTTCGACAAGGCCGGCAAGCCGATTGCGGCGGTCTGCCACGGTGCCCAACTGCTCGCGGCGGCGGGCGTGCTCGAAGGTCGCGAATGCAGCGCCTATCCGGCCTGTGCCCCGGAAGTGCGACTGGCGGGCGGTACGTACATCGACATCCCGGTGACGGACGGCCACGTTCAAGGCAATCTGGCCACTGCGCCGGCCTGGCCGGCGCACCCGAACTGGCTGGCCGGATTCCTCGGTTTGCTCGGCACCCAAATCACCCTGTAACGAGGATTCGGCCATGTGCGAGCTCTACGTCAAGGCTGACCCGATTCTCTACGAATCACGCTCGCGCTCGTTGCGCATCTGCGGCGTGGTGACGACGTTGCGCCTGGAGAATCAGTTCTGGGACATCCTCAGCGAGATCGCCGAGGTCGACGGTATGACCACCAACCAGCTCATCGCCAAGCTGTATGAAGAAGTGATGGATTATCGCGGCGAAGTGGTGAATTTTGCCTCGTTCCTGCGGGTGAGTTGTATGCGCTATCTGTCGCAGCGACGGGTGAGTGCTCCGGAGCTTTCAGTGGTGCGGACGGTAATGAAATAGCTGACACCGGGTTGCCTCATTCGCGAGCGGGCTCGCTCCCACTTTCGACCGCGTTCTCCAAGTGGAATGCGCGATAGGGCCAGTGCAAGCGACAGATAACCCGGACTGGTCTTTACTCTGAAGCGCGAAACCTCTCAACCGCCCAAGGAGAAACGCGCATGTCCGGATGGTACGAAGTCAGTAAAAGCAGCAACGGCCAGTTCAGGTTCGTGCTGAAAGCGGCGAATGCCGAAACCATTTTGACCAGTGAGCTGTACACCACCCGCGCAGCCGCCGATAACGGCATTGCTTCGGTACAGACCAACAGTCCGCTGGATGAACGCTACGAGAAAAAGTCCACCAAGGACGGCCATCCGTACTTCAATCTCAAGGCCGCCAACCACCAGATCATCGGCAGCAGCGAAGCCTATTCATCGGATGCTGCGTGCGATAAAGGCATCGCCAGTGTCAAGGCGAACGGACCGAGCAAAGTGATCAAGGACAAGACCTTGCCCGTCCTCTGAACCTGTTTTCACATCCACCAAAAATCCCCTGTGGGAGCGGGCTTGCTCGCGAAAGCGTCAGTCAGGCCTGCATCAAACCTCGACGGGCACCGACAACTTCGGATTGCCGAGCGCATGCGTCTTGGCATCAAAAAACCGCAACTCAACACCGGTCCCTTCAAACACCTTCGCGTAATGCCGCTTCTGATGCTGAATGAACGCCGCACTGCGCGGGTAAATCGAGATCGCCACAGTCTTCGGTTTCGCTAAACGCAGCGCGCGAACGATGTGCGCATCCTGCTCGCCCAGGGCATGGCCGAAGATGCACAGATTGTCGCCATGCTCCAGCAACTGCTCGTAGCAGAACGACAGGTAATCCGAACTGCGAATGGTCTTGAGCTTGTCCGCGCTCGGTCCTTCGGTGACGAACAGCGGCACGTCATCCAGCGTCTTGATGGTGTTGTTGATCGCGAAACTGCCAAGCAACGTGCCCTCGGTCTAGGTCAGCTTGCGCGCGGTGCCGTCCTGGTTGCGCACCAGGTGCAGACCGCCGTGCAGGTACAGCAGACGTGGTTTATCGGTGCTGCTTTCGCTCAGATCGAAACTGGCATTCGCGCCGTTGAACAGGTCGTCGATGGCCTCGCTTTGGTGTTGCAGCGCCCAGTAGTTGAGCAGGTCGTAATTGGTGGTGAACACCGTGCGAAAGCGCGTCAGTTCCGCATTCAGCGTCGCCAGCGTCGAGGTCTGCACCAGGCGCCACGGAATGTGCATGGCGTGCACGGTGTTGATCAGTGCTTCCTTGATCGCGTAGTAGCGATTGCGCGGCGCCGCCGAGCTGACGGCCAGGGCCTTGTTGACCCGGCTGGTGGTTTTCAGCGCGCCGAGGACTTGCTCGAAGCTGCGCGTCTGCATGGCATCGAACACCGCCAGTTCCGACGGGCTCAGCGGTTTCTCTTCCACGGTGCGGGCGTTCTCGAACAGCGAGTCGTAGCCGAAGTCGTCCCACACGGCGCGGCTGGCGCCATTGCCCAGCAACAAGCCACGAAATTCAGTGGTCGCGCGCAGGGCATTCCAGTCTTCGAGGGTGGCGTCGACATCCAGAAAATCGGTCATTGCGTAGGCGGTCTCAAACAAAGGGGCTGATGGGTGGCGACTTTATCACGTGCGGGCATTGAGCCAGATCAACATCCGCGGTGACTGATCGGTCGATCCTGTAGGCATCCGCCAGATCGCAGCCGTCGATTCGGCCCCTGTCAGGAGACGCACCATGAGCAGCACCTTTTTCATTCCGGCGGTCAACATCATGGGCAATGGCTGCCTCGACGAAGCCATGATCGCGATTCGCAACTACGGGTTTCGCAAAGCGCTGATCGTCACCGACGCGGGGCTGGCCAAGGCGGGCGTCGCGACTATGGTGGCCGAGAAGCTGGCGATGCAGGACATCGATTCTGTGATCTTCGACGGCGCCAAGCCGAACCCGAGCATTGCCAACGTCGAGTCCGGGCTGGGCTTGCTCAAGGAAAGCCGCTGCGATTTTGTCGTGTCCCTCGGCGGTGGCTCGCCCCACGACTGCGCCAAAGGCATCGCTCTGTGCGCGACCAACGGCGGGCAGATCCGCGATTATGAAGGCGTCGATCAATCGAGCAAGCCGCAATTGCCGCTGATCGCCATTAACACCACCGCCGGCACTGCCAGCGAAATGACCCGCTTCTGCATCATCACCGACGAATCACGCCACGTGAAAATGGCCATCGTTGACCGCAACGTCACGCCACTGCTGTCGGTCAACGACCCCGAGCTGATGGTCGCGATGCCCAAGCACCTGACGGCCGCCACCGGGATGGACGCCTTGACCCACGCCATCGAAGCCTATGTCTCCACAGCGGCCAACCCGATTACCGACGCCTGCGCACTGAAGGCCATGACCCTGATCAGCAACAACCTGCGCCTGGCCGTGCGCGACGGCAGTGACCTCGCCGCGCGGGAGAACATGGCTTACGCGCAGTTCCTCGCCGGCATGGCGTTCAACAACGCGTCCCTCGGTTACGTCCACGCGATGGCTCACCAATTGGGCGGTTTCTATGACTTGCCCCACGGTGTGTGCAATGCCGTGCTGTTGCCCCATGTGCAGACCTTCAATGCGCTGGTCTGCGCCGACCGGCTGACCGATGTGGCTCACGCGATGGGCGCGGACATTCGAGGTTTCAGCCCGGAAGAGGGCGCGCAAGCGGCGATTTCGGCGATTCGGTGCCTGGCCAGGGACGTCGAGATTCCCGGGGGATTACGCGAACTCGGCGCCAGGCTCGCCGACATTCCGGTGCTTGCCGGCAATGCGCTGAAAGACGCCTGCGGTTTGACCAACCCTCGGGCGGCGGATCAACGCCAGATCGAGGAAATCTTCCGCAACGCTTTCTAAGGGTTGGCAGGCGACGGCGCGAACCTCACCCAGAGCATCGCGCCGACCGCCAGCAGCACGCCAAACGATCAGTCATCGGGATCGCAGCGATGCGTGCGCAACAGTTCAGTGACCGCCTCACAGAACCGCCGGATCAGCGACGCCTGCATGTCGGCGCGCAAGGTGATTTTGATGGCGGCCTTGCCTTGTGCAACCACCGGAAAAAAGACCGCGCGGGTGAAAAAGCCCGACTCGGCCAGCTCGATGGCTACACGGTTGGCCTTCGATGCCTGACCGCAACTGATCAAGCGGATGGCCATGCTGCTGCCGTGTTGCTCGGTGCTGATCAGGCTGTCAAACAGCGCGATGTTAGCCTGGAGCTGTTTCTGTATCGCCGAAAAAGCGGCGCTGCGATGTAGCTCGATGGATGCCCGACCGGCGCCGATGGCGGCGCAGTTGAGGCTTTGCGAACAATTGCTCGGGCCGCCATATCGCTGGATCAACGTCTTTTGCCGCAGATTGCCAACCATCACCAGACCACCACTGGCGCCGAAGGCGTTGGCCAGCGATGCGACGATCAGGCAGTCGTCTTCCAGCGCCGGCATCCTTGGGCGCACCAGCCCGGCGCCATTCAAGCCCACGGTGGACAGCGCGTGAGAGTCGTCCACATAAAGGAACAAGCCGTAGCGATCCTTCAGGTACAAAAGACCGTCGAGGTTGGCTACGCCACCCATGCTGTAGGCGCCGTCGGCAATGTAGGCGACCGTGGCGTGTCGCTGGCATACCGATTCAAGAAAATCCATGTCGTTGTGTGGACAGGTCAGCACTTGGGTTTCATCGGCACAACTGGCCTTCAGATGACTCATCGAGTAATGCGCCAGATGATCGAACACCATCACTGGCGGGCGGTTGTGCGTGAACACGCCGCTGGCAAGTAACGGCAGAACCCCGATACTGGCCGCGCTGCACGACAGACTGCTCAGGCACACAGCGTCAAACAGATGCGACAGCTCGCTTTCGTAGTGCTCCAGAATCGCCAGTTTGCAGCGATTGCGCGAGTTGGCGACGCGCAGCGAACCGGTGTCGCGCAGGGCATTGATCGCGCCTTCGAGCAGCGCCGGATGGTGATCCAGGCCCAGATAGGACGTGGTGCAGAAATGATGGAACTGACGCCCGTGCTGGTCGAGCAAAAGGTTGGGGCGGCGGATTTCGACGTTGAGGCCGGAGATTTTTCCGCTCTCGGCGATTTGCCAGTCGTGATCGCCCAGGGCAATGGCTTTGCGGTAGTTGGAAAACGTGTGCGGGGTGAAGGGCGTGTGATGCATTGATGACATTCCTTGAGCATTACGATCCATGGGATGTTGCAATGTGTGTGTTGCCAAACTTTACCGAGGCACGCGTCAGGCCAGAATCGGACGTTTCTGCCATTGCTGAGGGTTGTCGGCGTTTTGTCTGTAGGGCGGAACCTCGAAAAGTCCCGGATCATTCGCTTGTCCGACCTGAATGGCTCATTGCTGGCGGCGTCCTACGGCTTGAACGTCTGGGCGCCTGTCCTTACGCCTTCGCGAGCAAGCCCGCTCCCACAGGAGAAACGCATTTCAACTGTGGGAGCGGGCTTGCTCGCGAAGACGAACTTCCGGTCACTGAAAGTTCATGGATTCACAACACCAGCCAACAGCCACTCCCGTTCAAGACACCGCCCTCCACGTTTGTGCTGGCGTGGCACAAGCGACGGGGTGGGGATCAGGCGCTGAATGGGTTGAATCGCAGGATTGAGGAGGGGATAGTGCGCGGCAGAAACGTGATCAAGGAGCGTGAAGTGACAGTGAAGTCTGACTGGATCGGGTGTGCGGCATTGTGCGGTTGGTGGCTGGCGGGGCAGGCAGCGGCGAGTGGGATGACACGTGCACTGGACAACGCAGCGAAATGACAAGAACCTTGGAAGTCGCGAAAACGAGCTCCCACGGGTACGCGGACCTGATCGTCAAAACTCGGGAAACGGGTACAACCAGCGAGGGAGAGGGCGATGCCTGTGAAGATAAAACCACGGTGTACAAATCCGTGCTGACCACACTGCGTTATGACGGAAAGTCATACGTTCTGCCACCCGGCTTCAAAGGCCTGTAACCAGCCTGCTCAACACGATTTTTATCAAGGAAGAACAATGCTCACTCCAACCAGACTCCTGATTTCCCTTGGTTTGCTGGCCATCACCAGCCAAGCCCAAGCCGCCTGCACCACCCAGCGTTTTGACGGCAAATCCATGTCGCGTTGCATTGTCTGGCCGGCCTTCCCGAGTCAGGCGATTTCGGTCAAGTCCACCTACCTGGCCGATGCCGGCGGGGACGATGCCGGAGCCTTCGATCTGGATCTGGCGATTCTCAATGCCAGCGACGCCAGGCCCATCGCCACTTACCGTAAACCGGGCGCTTACAACTCCGATGCGGTGCGCCTGGAAGATGTGCGCATTGACACGGCTCGCTACCGCCTGACGCCTGGCGTGCGGGCGTTTGGTCTGCGCTCAAGGTTTTCCCACAGCTCCCGCGCCAATCCTTACGAGAAAACCGATCTGGCTCTGTATGTCCGCGAAGGCGCGGAGTTGCGTCCGGTGCTGGAGGGGCTGGTCGTCGCCAAGAGCAACGGTGAGTTCACCAATGACTGCGAAGGGTATGTGAAGAAGATCCGTCGCACCGTCGAAATCGGTTCGACCAGCCACCATGGCTTGGCCGATCTGCTCATCACCACCAACGGCACTAAAGTGACCAACACCCAGTCGGGCAAAGAGTGCCTCTCGAAAACCGCGTATCTGAAGCAGACACGAATCACGCTGGTCTACGATGGTCAGCAATACATCGTCCCCGAAGACTTCAGAGGTTACTGACGCGATGCTTACCGGCCTCAACCACTTGACCCTCGCAGTCAGCGATCTGGAGCGCAGCCTCGCGTTCTACGGCGATCTGCTGCTACTGCGCGTCGAGGCCAGTTGGGACGCCGGGGCTTATCTCTCGTTGCCGGGATTGTGGTTGTGCCTGTCGCTCGATCCACTGCGCGAAACCGGGCCCGGCACCGGCTACACCCATTACGCTTTCAGCCTCGATGCCAGGAATTTCCCTCTCTTCGTCGACAGGTTGAAAGCGGCGAACGTGCAGGAATGGCGTGATAACCGCAGCGAAGGTGCATCGTTCTACTTTCTCGATCCCGACGGCCATAAACTCGAGGCCCATGTCGGCGATCTCGCTTCACGGCTGGCAGCGTGTCGGCAAAAAACGTATGCCGGCATGCGTTTTTACGACGAGTCATGATCAGACACATTTGTCTGTTATAGACTGGCGACCACGTATTCTGGCGCTTGCAGGTTTTCCATGACTCCATCGTTGCTAATGGCCGTGCTGGCCTCGGGTTTCATTTACGGCATTACGCCCGGGCCGGGCGTGCTGGCGGTGTTCGGCATCGGTGCAGCCCACGGGCGGCGGGCCGGGGCGGGGTTTCTTTGCGGGCATCTGCTCGGCGATGTGGTCTGGTGCAGCACCGCGCTGATCGCGATTGTCGGCGCCCGGGAAATCGGCAGTACCGCGTTCGATGTGCTCGGTGTGCTCAGCGGCCTGTACCTGTTCTGGCTCGGCTGGCGTGCGGTGCGCGCTCGGCGCCGTGACGGTGACGCGCCGCAGGGAGCGGCGCGCAATCCGTTCTGGCACGGCATCCTGTTCGGCCTGACCAACCCCAAGGCGTACCCGGTGGCGGTGGCGACCTTCACGGCGTTGCTGTCGAGCCGCGCCGAATTGCTCAACTGGTCGATGCTGCCGGCACTGATTGCCCTGAGTTTCTTCGGCGGCCTGCTGGCCTACGCTATCCTCATTGGCGTGGTCGGCGCGCAGCGGGTACGCACGATCTATCAACGCCATGAGTTGCTGATCACCCGGCTGTGCGGCGTGATGTTCATCGGTTTCGCCATCAACGCACTGGCGCATGCGCTGCCGGGATTGATGCCGAACAAGGCTTGAGACGTGCGTGCAGGGATGCGCAATCAAGAGGTCAGGGATGGTTGATCGATCAGTGCTGCATTATCCGGACATCCACACTGAACCATGGAAAGCCGAAATTCCGCGCCGTTGGCGAGTTACATCGACCTGTTGCTGGACGCCGTTTGCGCGGTGGACAAGCAGGGTCGATTTGTTTTTGTCAGTGCCGCCTGTGAGCGCGTTTTCGGCTATTCGCCTGAAGAATTGATCGGCCGGCAAATGATCGACCTGGTGCACCCGGCGGATCGCCAACGCACGCTTGCGGCTGCCAGCGAAATCATGGGCGGCGAGCCCAAGCTCAACTTCGAAAACCGTTACCTGCGCAAGGATGGCAGCGTCGCCCACATTCTCTGGTCGGCGCGCTGGTCGGAAGTCGATCAACTACGCATTGCGGTCGCCCGCGACATCACCGAGCGCAAGCAGGCTGAATCGCGACAGGCTGCGCTGTACGCGATCTCCGAAGCGGCACATGTGGCCGAGGATCTGCTTGCGCTGTTCAAACGCATTCACCTGATCATTGGTGAATGGCTGCCGGCACTGAATTTTTCTGTCGCGCTGTACGACGAGCACTGCGCGCAACTGAATTTCCCTTATCACGTCGACGATCATGAATTGCAGCCCGAGCAGCCGGGCACCGTCACCGGACGCCTGTGCGCGGAAGTGATCCGAAGCGGCCAGCCGATTCTGCTGACGCCGGACAGTGCGGATTCCCCGGCTGAATTCGCCGAACTGGTGGCGGGGCAGAACTCGCCTTGTTGGCTCGGTGTACCGTTGAACTCGAAAAACGGCACCATCGGCGCCTTGATCGTCAAAAGCCTGCCCGGTGGCGAACGCTACACCGAGCAGGACAAGGAATTGCTGCAATACGTTTGCGCCCAGGTCGCGACGGCCATAGAGCGCCAGCAATTGCACGCTCGGCTGCGGCGCATGGCGCAATACGATCAACTGACGCAACTGCCCAATCGCGAATTACTGCGTGATCGCTTCAAGGCCGCACTGGCCGGCGCTCGCGAGCAATCCGGGCATATGGCGTTGTTGTATGTCGATCTGGATCGCTTCAAACAGGTCAACGACACCTTTGGTCACGCCGTCGGCGACATGCTCCTGCAAACCGTCGCCAATCGCCTCAAGGGTTGCGTGCGCGATAGCGACACCGTGGCCAGAATTGGCGGCGATGAATTTGTTGTGCTGCTGCACAGCGTTCAGGCTTCGGAAGATGCTGACGGCGTGGCGGAAAAGATCCGACAGATACTGGTGCAACCGATGCGCCTCGATGGTCACAATCTGCACATCGAACCCAGCATCGGCGTTGCCCGCTATCCAGAGCACGGCAGTGAAGAACAGCAACTGTTCCGCCATGCCGATCAGGCGATGTACGCCGCCAAACGCTTGAACCATCACGCGCTCAATAGCTGATCCGTCGCCGCCGTTCGTCGCGGCAACTGCAAATTTTCTAAACCTTTGGCGGCCAGAAAATTCTCAATCAAGGCGGGCACCTGCTCGCCACGATCATTACCAAGAGGTAGAGAATCATGCCTGATTCAAGGAACTCGAACTCGGGAAACTTCGCCAACGATCGAACCAAGGCCTCTGAAGCCGGTCGCAAAGGTGGGAAAACCACCACAACGACTGTCGACAAAGAGCCAAAACCAGACATGGGCCGCAAGCCCGCTCAGAAATCGAAATAGTCGGTGAAGGTAGTTTTGATTGAGAGGCGGGGGCGTCAGCTCCCGCTTGAATTTCGCAAGTGAGGAGGGCGCGACCATGAGCCGGATGGCCACCCATATACGCACCATGAGTTTTGCATCGCTGTTGGGCCTGTGTGCCAGTACTGCTTTTGCCCAGTCGCCCGCCGATTTCATCAACGATGCCTCGGCCAAAGGCATGGCCGACATCGAGGCCAGTCGACTGGCTCACGGCAAGGCCGAATCCAAAGAGGTCAAGGACTACACCATCGTCGTCATCAACGACCGCACCACGGCCAATCAGCACTTGGCGAAAATCGCCAAGAAGCTCGACCTGCCCGTCGCACCCCGCGAGGAACTGGCCGACAAGGCCAAGGAGTTGATGCCGCAAGTGAAGGACGGTGACACCTTCGATCAGGCCTACGCCGCCAGTCAGGTCAAAGCCACCGAAGAGGCCATCGAACAGATTCAGCAGGAAGCGCAGACTACCGACGTGCCGGAGATCAAGGCCTTCGCTGACGAGACGCTGCCGAAACTGCAAAATCATCTGCAAATGGCCCGCCAGCTGCAGGCCAGTCGCTAGTCGGCAGAGTTCAAGGAAACGGCGCAAACGCGCCGTTTTCTGTTTTCAACACTCATTCAAATCCTGCGTCGGCTTGCTCTTTTCACCGAGCCCCTCAAGATTGAACACCTCACCTTCGCCCAGCGAGCGGTAGTGCCTGCGCAACGCCTCCAACTGCTTCAGATCCAGCGCCTCCAGTCCGAGCATCGCGTTCTGCGCCTCTTTGCTCACCCGCAGCAACTCATCGATTTTCAAGTGCAGAATGTCAGTGTCGCGGTTCTGCGTATTCTGAATCAGGAACACCATCAGGAAGGTGATGATCGTGGTGGAAGTGTTGATGATCAGTTGCCAGGTGTCGTTGTAATCGAAAATGGGCCCGCTCAAACCCCACAGTCCGATCAGGATCAACGCGCTCATGAAGGTCTTGGGACTGCCGGCCACCATCGCGAGTTTTTGGGAGATTTTTGCGAATTTCATGGCCGTTTTCCTTATGGGGGCGAGTGCATGAAATTCAGACATCTGCGGCGGGTGGAAAATTCTGATTACAAATCCGCTGACGTCACCGGACGTTGGTAGGGCAGGCAGGCGCGCCAGATAGAGGTATGGTGTCGAACCGCTGAAATGCCCCGACAGGAGAACGCAATGAGTTGGTCCGCCAAACAATACGTCGCTTTCGAAGATGAACGCACCCGCCCGGCCCGGGATCTGCTGGCGGCGATTCCCGCGCCTGAAGCGCGAACAGTGGTCGATATCGGTTGTGGCCCCGGCAATTCGACGGAGTTGCTGGTTCAACGTTTTCCAGGAGCGCGCGTCAGTGGGCTCGACAGTTCGCCTGACATGATCGACGCCGCGCGCAAGCGCTTGCCGCAGTTGCAGTTCGAGGTGGCCGAGATTGATCAGTGGGCCGATGGCGGGCCGTTTGATGTGATTTTCGCCAACGCCGTGTTGCAGTGGGTGCCGGATCACGCGACGTTGTTGCCGGCGTTGGCGAGCAAGTTGTCGGCCGGTGGCAGTCTGGCGATCCAGATGCCGGATAACCTCAATGAACCCTCACACCACTTGATGCGTGAAGTCGCCGCGAAGGGCCCGTGGGCGAGCAAGCTCGGCGGCGCTGCGGGGCAGCGTACTGACATGGCGAGTGCCAGTGATTATTTCTCGATGCTGCGACCGCATTGTGCGCGGGTCGATGTGTGGCGCACGACCTATCACCATCAGCTGTCTGGCGGGGCGGCGGGGGTGGTGGAATGGTTCAAGGGTAGCGGGTTGATTCCGTTTTTGAGTCCGTTGAGCGAGTCGGAAAAGGCGCAGTACCTGGAGCAGTATCTGGCGCAGGTCAGGAAGGCTTATCCGGCGTTGACGGATGGCTCGGTGCTGTTGCCGTTTCCACGGTTGTTTATCGTTGCGACGCGCTGAAATAAATTGCCCCCCTCTCCCTCTGGGAGAGGGTTAGGGCTCAGCGCTGCACCGCTACCAACATCATCATCGGACGTTCTCGTTCTTCCGCCAGCGCCGGTTGCGCCGCGACGTCGGCATCGCTCGGTCCCCATTCGTTGACATGACGAATCGTGAACCCTGCGTCGATCAGCGAGTTGAGCAATGTCCCCACTGTGCGGTGCTGTTTGATCACGCCCTCAGCCAGCCAGTTTGTCACCCGTTCACCCTCCATCTGATAGCTGTCCAGCGGCCAGCGTTTATTGCCTTCGCTGTCCACCAGCCAGCCCGGATGACGCGGGGCCATGAAGATCGGATGTTCGATGGAAAACACGAAGTGCGAACCCGGTTTCAGCGCGGTGTACAGGTGCGCAAACAGCCCCGGCAAATCCTTGATGTAGTGCAGCGCCAGTGAGCTGTAAGCCAGATCAAAATTGCAGGCAGGCAGGTCGAGGCGTTCCAGATCGGCACGTTCATAACGGATGTTCGGCGTCGTTGTGGTCGCCCGCGCGCGCTCCAGCATTTTCTCCGAGACATCCAGCCCCAGCACGTTGGCCGCGCCATGCTCGATGGCCCAACGGCTGAACCAGCCATAACCGCAGCCCAGATCCACCACGTTCAAACCGTGCATGGACGGCAGCAGAGCCTTGAGCGCCGGCCACTCCGGCGCCGCGTCGAGGCCGCCGATAGAGCGGTTCATCTGGCTGTAGCCCTGGAAGAATTCGGGGTCGTCGTAAATGTTTTGCGTCATGGTGAAAGGCTCTTTTGCGTTCGGTCGTCAGCGGCAAAGTGGCCGCGATGGAATCCCTCGAAAGTAGTGGCGCGTATTCGTCGATGGCCGCGCAGGGGGAGGGTGGTGGTCGATGGGGAAATGCTAGTCGGTTGTGCGGAGGGTGAAAACCGGTGGAGTGTTGTCGATCTGTAATGTCGGAAAAATCGCTGTGTTTTTCCGCTGCATAAACGCCTTCTGAGGATGGCGTTTAACGCGGTGCGGCGTTACGTCCTGAAGCCTACAAAACCTTGCGCCGTTGCCTACTGGTGCGCCAGAATCCGCCGGCTTGTGCGCTGGGGAGGCGGTCGGTAACTTGGTTCGCGTCACTGATTTCCAGTGATCGGGTTTAGTAGCCTGCAATCTTCAATTCAAATAGCTGCATGAGTTCCACTCAGTCAGGCAAATGCTTGCACCTGATGGTGGCTGTGCGCATGGCGCCCTCGGGTGCGCCGGATTTGGATTGGGGTCCGGTCTACTAACTTGCGCACAGCTGCCACCCATCCGTTTAGTAGCGAGATCGGTTGCGGCCTTACTAAAAGGTCTCAATCCAATGTTCAAGGTTACGCCCAATCCGCCGGAAACCGATCCGGCATCCCCCTACGAATCACCCAACTCAAAGAAATTCCACGAAGCCGCTGAACGCGCGCTCGACCACTATCTCAGCCCCACGGCCAGAATCATGGGTTCCAACCACGAACCCGAACCGATGTACCTCGCCAATCCTGCCTACGACACCGAGTCTCTGCTGGCCAACGCCAGCGAAACACTCGGCTCTGCCACCACCATGCTCAACAACTTCGCCGCGCTGCTGGACACCTCACACCGCAAGACCGCACTCGGCATCGCACAGGTGGTCATGTTGGGGGAATTGGCGGTGAATCAGGCCCTGGATAAGGTCGTGCCAGCGGGTTAACCCGATCGCTTTAGGACGCCAAAGAAACCGGCCAATTAGTGCCGGTTTCTCGAGACTGCTAATTGGCAGCACGAACTCAGGCAAGTAGCCCGATGTTTTGGTCGATGCGTTGTTGAATGGTGCGCAAGGTTTCCTGGGTGATCACACCCGGATACAAACTTTCAGCCATGGCTGAGAATCGGCTAGCTACCTCGCAAAATCTGTCAATGATGTCGGCGGCCGTAGCGGCGTTTACTTCAGCCTCCACTGCAAGGATGAGCAGGTTTTCTCTTCCAATTGGCGCACACCTCGGGATGTTCTTGCTGAGCCGGAAACTTCACCAACCAGGCTTCGAAACCGGGAGTGGCAGCCGTAGTAAAGGCGTCAGTGTGCGGATCGCGATACACCAGCGCTTTGGGTCGGGCGCCCTGTGGAGAGCCTCCGACCAGTAGCAGTTTCTGGAGAAGCTCTCCACCTTTACCTTTGAGTACCTCCTGCACTTCGGACGCGAGCAGCTCGATGGGAACATGCATTTGCGGTTCCAGCGCCTCGGGCGCAACAGGTTCAAACGACATGGCCCCCATGGCATTGTTGCCAATGTAGGCTAGCCGCTCCAAAGGACCTATTCGCACGGGGTTGAGGCCACGACGTTTGAACAATCGGTCCATCAGCAACATGCCCCAGCCATCTGGCAGCGAGTCATAAACCGGCCCAGGCAGTCCCAACTGATGTGACGGGAAATCCCGGTTTAACCTGGCTCCCTGTAATGGAAGCCTCAAGGACGAGAGTTCCAGCCCTCTGTTTTTTGCCTCATCGCTGTACTCAAACATGACCTGCGGGCGACCGGTCAGGGCTTTCGTCGTAGCAAGTGTGCCCCACCGCCAACGTTCACCCCAGCCCTCGTAGTAGACGTCAACTTGTTCAAGCATTGTCGGCTTTCCTTTTGATGCGATGACGCTTGGCCGTCTTTTCGTAGCGAATCATATCGTCAAGAGTTTCGAGCCTTGGCAGAAACAACCCTTCGAGCTCCTTTTCGCGTCCGAGCACCATCGCCACTCGCACCATGTTGTCGAAACTGACATTACGACCGGCTTCAAGGTTTGACACCGTATTCGTCGCAATGCCCGCGCGAGCGGCCACGTCTGCTTGTGTCATCTCCAAGGCCAATCGCTCTGTGCGCAGGCGTTGGCAAATCCGTTTGACGATCTCGCTCGCGGTAGTGAGGCTTAAATCCAGCATGTCGTGTGTACCGTCGGCGTTCAGTTTTGATTATCAGTACACAATATACTGTGGATTAAACCTAAAAAAATAATTTAACTCACAAGAAAATGTATTTAGGTTTAATGGGTAGGATAGGCCAGCACGGGTTGACGCGCCATGGTTCAACCCTGCTGCAAAACTTTCAGAGCCGCCGACGCCAGAAAGCCCGAGCGGCTTTTTTCTTCCGGGTGATGCAACACATATTCGTCAATGCGGTTAAGCAAATGCCCCGGCAAAGTGATGTTGAGTTTCTGGGCTTTGCCCAAGTACTTCACGACATCTATATCGACCACGGCCCAAGCACAACCGGCGTATTTCGGGTTGGCCACGTGCAGGTTCAGTTTGCTGGCCGCTGGAATGGGGGCGTCGTCGTCCGCGAGAATCTCGAAATGACCTTCAATGGCTTCGCGAGCCATGGCGACGGCATCGTCCAGATCCTCTCCGGCGGAAAAGCATCCAGGAATGTCCGGGACTTCTACACCCCAGGCGTGTTGGTCATCGCCAATTGAAATCGCAATCGGGTAGAGCATATTTGTTGTCCTCCATGGCGCAACTGACTCAGAGAGTCAAAGCAGCGCCTGCTGCAAAATACTGATGGCCGTTTTCTTCAGCAGATCCTTTTTCGGATGTGGCACGGTGACCAGTCCTGGTTTGGTCGGATGCTTGAAGTGGTGGTGACTTCCTTTGATCCGTACCGGATACCAACCGTCTGCGACGAGTTGGCCGATTAAAAAACGGCTATTCACAACACCTCCCTGTGGTGTGCTTGGTGGGTACTATACCTATTGAATTAATATGATCAACACTATAACCACCGGTCGATCGTCGTCCTCTGACGGGCGGGGTGGCTTGCCGCAGTCTAGGTAAGGCAGAAGCGATAGCGAGGTGGGTGTGTTACCGGGTTTTGCTTATGTTCATGTGGCGATCTTCCGCTGCAAAATGATGGAACACATCTTTTTCTGACGTCACTGCTCGGGCAGCTAACGTTGAACTCTAATGGGCGAAGGTCATGGAAATTCAACGAGCCTGTTGAGAGGAAATCACCTCTCGATAAAGCCAGCGTAGTAATGCATGGAATTTGGCCATGTGATCGTCAGAAGGGAGTGAAACGGATGTCGACTCTAAAATTCAGCTATAGAGATGCAAAGGGCGATTTAAGTCAGCGAGAGTTGATTCAATGGTCAGAGAATTCGGTTTACATTCAAGGACGATCGGCCAGCGATACCTTTCCTAAAACCTATCGTAAGGATCGCATCATCGAAGTGTTGCTTGGGGCTGAACTGCTCTTAAACGAGGCCGCTCCTCCTTCTCCGAGCCTTCAGCACAATCGAAAGCAACCGGCACTCGTTGCTTCAGAAGCCGCTTCGCGAACGCCTCATCCGAAAATGTCACCGAGCAGGATGAAGTCTGCGAATGGGCTTGCGTACTCCCCTTTTACCAACCTCAAATCCCAGCCACAAAAAAACCGGCCCTGTAGGCCGGTTTTTCTATTCCTGCATCCCCCGTCAAAAAACACAACGTGAGACAAAAATTGAGTGGAGCGGGTAGAGGGAATCGAACCCTCGTCGGAAGCTTGGGAAGCTACTGTTCTACCATTAAACTATACCCGCTCAGAGCGGCTGACTTTGTACCAGACTCGGCCACGGATTTGAAGTTTTTCTTTTGCTCATGAACGCTTTAAATCGTTTAAAACGGTCAATCGCGGGCGAGCACTGCGGTGAGAAAAGCAAAATCTCAGTCCCGCAGCCTCGCTCGCGACGACTCTTTTTCAAATAGCCAATGCATGTTGATCCTGAACAAACGAGTAACGCGTTCGGCTGGCCTGTTGCGCCGGTTTCAGAAAGCCGAGCAAGGCGTTCTGGCTGTCGCGGCATGCCGCTTTGTGTTCCATGTCGAGAAAGTGCCCGGTGGCTTGCAGCGTGGTAAACGTGCTCTGGGCCACGTGGTTACCGAACAGGCGTGCGTCTTCGGCAGCGGTGTATTCGTCCCATTCGCCGTTTAGAAACAGCACGGGCACGTTGATCTTTTTCGCGGCATTCAGATAGCACTGCCGGTCGCTGTGCAGCACGTCGTTGATGTGGAAGTGCATCTGCCCGTATTCGTGCTCGGCCAGGCTGCTGACGTGGCGATAGTTGAAGCGCTTGAACAGTGACGGCAGGTGTTTGCCGATGGTGTTGTTGACCAGATGGCCGACGCGGTCGCCGTCACGTTGGCCGAGGTAGTCGACGCCGCGTTCGAGGTAGTCGAGCATGTGCGCGTTGATGACCGGCGAGAACGAGCTGATCACCGCCCGTTCAATCCGCCGTGGCTGGTGGGCGAGGGCGACCAGGGTCGCGGCGCCGCCCCAGGAGAACGACAGCACGTGTTCGGCGGCGAAGTGGTCGATGAGCTCGAGCAGAATCTGCCCCTCGACGTCCTTCGTCAGATGTTTCTCATGGCGGTTGTGGGCTTTTGACCGGCCCGCGTAGGGCTGGTCGTAGCAGACCACGTTGAATTGCGGGTGCAGGTTTTTCACAGTCTGTGCAAACGACGCAGTGGTAGCCATCGAGCCGTTGACCAGGATGATGGTCTTTTCTGCGGCGTCTGCGCGATAGAACTCCGTGTAAACCCGATACTGACCCTGTATATCCAGCACAGCGATTTCTGGCCTCATGTCATAAGACTCCTGGCAAGCAAGCGGGTATGCGCGCAAATAGAGATTGCACGAGCTTTGTGACAGGTAGGCATACGCCTGGAATTTGCTTGGCCCATGTCGATCCGGTAAGGCAGGTCGACGGGTATTGTTATTGGCGGGCAGTCTGTCGGCTGAGGCGCAACCCTGAGGGCTGACGACCGACAAAAAGTTTCTTAGAGGTATGTTGTGACTCATCGGTCACAATCTGGCCGACGTCCTGATTCAAGCAGGGGAGTCGGCATCGCGCAAGTGCCGTTGGTAAATTGTTCGACAACTTCTGCTGAGCGGTCGCGGGCTTAGAACAAATGAATCTCTTCGGTGCGCAAAGCGCGGTACTCGCCCGGTTTTAGCGCGTTATCGAGGTGCAGAAGCCCCATGGATTCGCGGTGCAAGCGCAGCACTTTGTTGTTGAAGAAACCAAACATGCGCTTCACCTGATGGTAACGCCCCTCAACGATGCTCAGCCGTGCCGAGCGTGGGCCGAGCAGCTCCAGTTGCGCCGGTTGCGTGGTCAAGTCTTCGAAGGCGAAGTAGATCCCCTCGGCAAAAGTGATCGCGTATTGCGCGCCAATCTCCTGTTCGGTCTCGACGTAATACACCTTCGGCAGTTTGGTCTGCGGCTGGGTCAGGCGACGCGACCACGCGCCGTCGTTGGTGATCAGCATCAGGCCGGTGGTGTTGAAATCCAGGCGTCCGGCGATGTGCAGGTCGTCCTTGTCGGGTTCATCGAGCAGGTCGAGCACTGTGGGGTGTTGCGGATCGCGGGTGGCGCTGACGCAGCCTGGCGGCTTGTGCAGCATGAAATAACGCGCCGGTTTGCCGCTTTGCAAAACTTCGTCATCGACTTCGACACGGCTGAATTCCAGCACTTCGCTGTGCGGATCGCTGACGATTTTTCCGTCAACCCGCACGCGCTTTTCCACCAGCAACAGGCGAACCTGCTGACGGTTGTAGCGGGGCAGGTTGCTGAGGAAACGGTCGACGCGCATGGTCAGGATTCGGCAGATTCAGGGGCGCGCATCTTACGGGATTGGCCGCTTGGCCGCTTGCAGTTGCGCCTCGACCTGAGCGCAGCGCGGGCACAGGCAGGATTGGTTGCGCAGTTCTGGTGGCAGCGCTTCAAGCACGGCGGGGTCGATGCTCACGCCATAGCACCAGCATTCACGGTCGGCGGTGCGCGGGTCGGCCAGGCTGCAGTCGTTGCGGGCACCGCAGGCCGGGCAAAGGTCGGGTTTCACGTCAGAATCAGGCATAAGTCGAGTGAGGCATTTCCACGCAGGTGCGATTGCGACCGGTTTGTTTGGCCCGGTACATCGCATGATCGGCCCGCGACAGCAGGCTGTGCAAGGTGTCATCGCGTTGCAGGGTGGTGGCGCCGATGCTCACCGTCAGATTGAGGCGGTGGCCGTTGTAGGCATATTCGTGCTGTTCGACGTGTTGGCGGATCTTTTCGGCAATTTTCTGACCGGTGTCGCCGTCTGTGTCCTTCAACAATACGATAAATTCCTCACCGCCCCAGCGGCAGACGATGTCGGCGTGGCGCAGACAACTTTGCAGATCGCGGGCAAAACCGATCAACACCTGATCACCGGCCATGTGTCCGTAGGTGTCGTTCAACGCCTTGAAGTGATCGAGGTCGAGCAACAATGCCGTCAGCGGTTTGGTCTCGCGTTGCGCTTCGTGCAGAGCTTGCGCGGCGAGGATGTCGAAGCCACGCCGGTTCGGCAGTTCGGTAAGGCTGTCGAGAGTCGCCTGGGCCTGGATTTTGGCTTGGAAGCGCTTGATCACGCGGTTGAGCAAGGCCAGTACGATCAGCGTGACGAGCAGGCAAATCAGCAGGTTCAGGTACAGCGACTGGCGGATTTCGCTCAGTGCGCCGTCCTCGCGTTTATCGACGAACAGGTACCAGTTCAACTCCGGAATAAACCGGACATTGAGGAAATGCCCCTGGCCGTGGGCGGAGTATTCGTAACTGCCGGTGTGCGGTTTGGGCAACTGGCTGATCAGGCTTTTCATGCTCTCCAGTTCGCTCAGGCTCTGACCAATATGCGCGCCTTGTGGCCCGCCTTCGGCGCCGGTCAACACGAGGCGGCCGAAGGTGTCGACAAAATACACACTGCGTTGATAGCGCTGTTGATACCTGTCGATCAGCTTGATCACTGCATCCACCGTCAGGCCTACGCCGGCCGCGCCGATGAAGCGGTTGTTGTAGTCGTAGACTTTGTAGTTGATGAAGAAAGTCAGGTTGTCCTTGTTGGCCAGATCGGGATCGACGTTGATTTCGTAAGGGGCTTGCATGTCGCGGACGCGGAAGTACCAGGCATCGCGCGGTTCATCGACCTTGACCTGCTTGAGCACACCTTTGGCGTGGTAGTAGGTGAGGCTGGCGTTGGAAACGAAGAACGCGGTGTAGGCACCATAATGAGTCATGACTTCGTCGAGGTAGCGGGTCATTTGCTCGGGGTTCTGCTCGCCGTTGACCACCCAGTCGCGCATGAAGGTGTCGCGGGACATCATCGAGGAAATGAGGATCGGTCTGACGAGGTCTTTCTGGATTTCCGAGTAGACCGTGTCGGACGTCAGCGGCAGTTCGGTGTTGACGATGTTGTCGCGGATCGACGCGCGCGAGGCGTAGTAACTCAGCAGTGAAGTCGCGAGGAACCCGGCGCCGAGCAGAGCGATCAGCGTCAGAACCAGCGAGCGTTGCGAGTACAGGGGAGAACGAAGCGGCATGGCAGATCCGTTGGCAGTGGCCCGATGGCATGCATTCTAGTGGCCCTGCGTGAAAATAACTGCTTCATGTGCGGCGCGAATGGTCGTTCCTGCCTTGCACTTGTGGGAGCGGGCTTGCTCGCGAAGGCGGTGGGTCAGTCGCATCAGTGTTGAAGGACGCACCGCTTTCGCGAGCAAGCCCGCTCCCACAGGGGGGGAGAGTCAGGCCAGGGTTTTGAGGTAAGCCCGCCACCCGCCCAGATGACTGATATCCAGCGCACCCTCCAAACCATACGGTTCGCAGATAAACCCGCTCTCCCAACGCCCATCCGCCAGTTGCACCTTGCCCAGTCCAAGCGGTGCCGCAATTCCGGTGAGGAACGAGCCCAATTCGCTGCTCGGCAACTCCCACACTTCCACCGCAATCGCCACGCCGCCCTCCTTGACCCGCACCATGCCCGGCCGCAATGGCGGGCCGCCGGCCAACGCATGCAGTTGGTAGTCCGGGGAACTGAACGTCGCCTCCTGCAAGCGCCCACCGCGCTGAGTCAGTTGCCAGTTCAGCGCCAACCCCTGCAGATGCGCGCCGCACACCACGATGCGTGCGCGATCATGGCGCGCTGCGTTCGCCGGTGTCGGCAGGTCGCAATCCTCTTGACGCTGCAGCGCATCGGCCACGCTCAGCAGATATTGATCGGTGAACGCGCGGCCAAACAGCGTCACGCCCCACGGCAATCCATTGCTCATAAACCCGCTTGGCACGGCGACGGCAGCGTAGTCGAGCAGGTTCATGAAGTTGGTGTAGTAACCCAGTTCGGAATTGCGCAGCACCGGTTCGGCGTGCAGTTCGGCCAGCGTCACCGGGCGGCCGATGGTTGGGGTCAATACGCAGTCGAGGCCTTCGAGGGCCTGATCGCACAGGGCTTTCAAGGCTTGCAGCCGATATTGCGCGCGGAAGGTTTGCACGCCGGTCACCGCCGGCGCCTTGGCGAGCACAGCGCGGATCACCGGCAACACGGCCTCGGGATTTTGTTCCATCAATTCGCCCGCCACGCTGTAGCGCTCGGCGACCCACGGCCCCTCGTAAAGCAAGCGCGCGGCTTCAAGGAACGGCGACAGATCCAGTTCGACCGCTTCGCCACCCAAGGCCTTGAGCCGGTCGATGGCATCGCCGAACAGCAGCGGGCCTTCGACGCAGCCGAAAAATTCGAGGTCCTGCGCGCGCGGCACACCGAACCGAAACGCCCGTGGCGCACCAAACGCCGAGCCGTCATTCCACGATGGGTTGCGACGGCTGTATTCATCGCGCGGATCGAGTTGGGCGACAAGCGCCAGCAACTGGCTGGCCTCACGCGCAGTGGCGGTGAACGTAGTCACGCAATCCAGCGTGCGGCATGCGGGCAGCACTCCGGCCGTGGAAATCAGCCCCTTGCTCGCCTTCAACCCGACTAGATTGTTCAGTGCCGCCGGCACCCGACCGGAGCCTGCGGTGTCGGTGCCCAAGGCAAAACTCGCCACGCCCAATGCCACTGCCAGCGACGAACCGGCGCTGGAACCGCCGGACGGATACTCCGGCAACACACTGTTCGGACACGCGCCATAAGGCGAGCGGCTGCCATTGAGCCCGGTGGCAAATTGATCGAGATTGGTCTTGCCCAGCGGAATCGCCCCCAAGGCGATCAACTGCTCGACGATGGTCGCCGAGCGTTCTGGCACAGACGCGAAGTCTGGGCACGCGGCGGTGGTGGGAATGCCCGCCAGATCAATGTTGTCCTTGATCGCAAACGGCACGCCGTACAGTGGCAGGCTGTCGAGGTCGCGCCCGTCGAGGGCAGCGAGATAGGGTTCCAGTTCGGCGGCGCTGAGCAAGTGGATGAACAGGTGATAATCCGGGTTCAGCGCGGCCGCTTTTTCCCGTAGTTTCAGCAGCAGTTGACGCGGTGTGGTGTCGCCATTGCGATAGGCATGGCGCAGAACATCGAGTTGCAGATTCATGAGTAGATCCTTATCCAATTGGCTTCAGTCGAGTGCCAGCACCACGACCCGTTGTCCGGCGCGCACTGCCGAACCCGGCTGCACGCGAATCTCGCGCACCACCCCGGCCAGTGGCGCAAGCACCGGGATTTCCATCTTCATCGACTCGAGAATCACCAGCACATCGCCTGCGGCGACACGGCTGCCGACCTCGACCTGCACCTGCCAGAGATTGCCGGCGATGTGGCTGTCGACGCTGTGTTCGTCATCGGCCAGCGGCGCGTCTTCACTGGGTTCGGCCACCGCTTCCTCGCTGTCGAAGTGCGCCTGACCGCTGGCGATCCAGCGTTCGCGCTCGGCGGTGAAGGCGCCCTGTTGCCGGGCGCGGAAGGCGCTGATGCCCTCGGCTTCGCGATTGAGAAAAGCCTGATAGTCGGCAAGGTTGAGCTGACTGTGTTCGATGTCGAGGTCGAAGCGTCCCAGTGGAAAATCGCGGCGGATACGCAGCAATTCTTCGGCGCTGACCGGGTAGAAGCGAATCTGATCAAAGAAGCGCAGCAGCCACGGTTTGCCGTCGAACGCGGCGACTTCGCGGTAGCGATTCCACATCTGCAAGGTGCGCCCGACAAACTGATAACCGCCGGGGCCTTCCATGCCGTAGACGCACATATAGGCGCCGCCGATGCCCACCGAATTCTCGGCGGTCCAGGTGCGTGCCGGGTTGTATTTGGTCGTCACCAGACGATGGCGCGGATCGAGCGGCGTGGCGACGGGCGCTCCGAGATAAACGTCGCCGAGGCCCATCACCAGATAGCTGGCATCGAACACCGTGCGCTGCACTTCGTCGAGGTTGGGCAGGTCGTTGATGCGACGAATGAACTCCAGATTGCTCGGGCACCACGGTGCGTCCTTGCGCACGGTGGTCATGTATTTCTCGATGGCCAACTGGCAGGCCGGATCATCCCAGGACAGCGGTAAATGGACGATGCGCGACGGCACTTGCAGGTCGTTGGCGGCGCACACCGCGTCCCACTCGCCGGCGATGATGCCGAGCAGATCGGCCAGCGGCAGTTGCTCGGGCTGGTAGTGGATTTGCAGCGAGCGAATGCCGGGGGTGAGGTCGATTACGCCGTGCAGGGTTTTGCTTTCCAGTGCCTGCATCAGCGCGTGGGCGCGAAAGCGCAAAACAAGATTGAGTTCAGGCGCGCCGATTTCCAGCAACAGATGCGTATCCCCGGAAACCCGCGCCACAAGCTGCCGATCCCCCTGACCCAGCGCCAACACCACAGGCGACACCAAGCCCTGTTGGAGCGGGCATGCTCGCGAAGAGGCCGTGTCAGGCAACATCAATGTGTCTGACACACCGGTTTCGCGAGCAAGCCCGCTCCCACAGGGGGAATCCCATTGACAGGCGAGATCGCGGGCGGTCTTGAGGTCGACGGGGATGAACTGGATGTTGTCGCCAGCCTTGAGCTGCCCCAGTTGCCACAGGTCCGCTTCGATCACCGTCACCGGGCAGACAAACCCGCCAAGGCTTGGGCCATCCGGGCCAAGAATCACCGGCATGTCACCGGTGAAATCCACCGCACCGATGGCATACGGATTGTCGTGAATGTTCGACGGATGCAACCCGGCCTCGCCGCCGTCGGCGCGCACCCATTCAGGCTTCGGCCCGATCAGCCGGACACCGGTGCGGCTGGAGTTGAAATGCACTTCCCATCGGGTTTCAAAGAACGTGCCGATGTAGTTTTCGGTGAAATATTCCGGTGCGCCGTGCGGTCCGTAGATCACCCGGATCTGCCGCACGGCGGGCAACGCGGTAACGTGGGCCTCGGCCAATTGTTGCCCACTGCTGTGATCGGTCAAAGCAGGCACATGCAACACGTCACCCGCACGCAACGCCCGACCACCGTGCCCGCCAAACTGACCAAGGGTAAAGGTGCTTTTGCTGCCCAGATAATCCGGCACCTGTAAACCGCCGCGCAGGCACAGATAACTGCGGGCGCCGGCGCCGCTGATGCTGCCCAGATGCAACGTCGCGCCCGGCGGGATCAGCAACGCGGTGTTCATCGGCACGCTTGCCCCTTCAAGCGTCAGGCCAATCGGCGCGCCCGTCACGGCGATCACCGCTGCACAATTGAAACGCAGCAGCGGCCCGCTCATGGTGATTTCCAGTGCCGCTGCACCTTCGGCATTGCCAAGCAGACGATTGCCCAGCCGCAGCGCGCGGCTGTCCATCGGCCCCGACGGCGGGACACCCACGGCCCAATAGCCGAGGCGCCCCGGATAGTCCTGCACGCTGGTTTGAGTGCCGGCGCTGAGCACTTCGAACGTGTTGGCGCGATAGACCAGACCTTCCAGGCAACGGGTCCACGGCTCGCCGATGGCGAACGGCGTGTCGAGCAGAATCTGCCGCAGGTATTCGCGGTTGGTTTCCACGCCGTACAACAGACTGTCGCCCAGCGCTTGATGCAGTTCGGCCCGCGCCTGTTCGCGGGTCGGCGCCCAGGTGATGAGCTTGGCGATCATCGGATCGAAGTACGGCGGGATCTCGCAACCGGCCTCAACCCAGGTGTCGATGCGCAGTTGAATGCCGTTGGCCGGCGGAAATTCCACCGCCGTCAGCAAGCCCGGGCTCGGCTGGAAATCGCGCCCCGGATCTTCCGCATACAACCGTGCCTGAATCGCATGGCCTTCAGGTTTCAGCTGGCGATACAACTCGCTCAACGGTGGCAGATCACCGGCGGCCAGTTCCACCATCCAGCGCACCAGATCGACACCCCAGACCTGTTCGGTGACGCCGTGTTCCACCTGCAAGCGTGTGTTCACTTCAAGAAAATAGAAACGTTGCGCCTCGCTGTCGAAGACGAATTCCACGGTGCCGGCGCTGCGGTAGTTCACCGCTTTTGCCAGTTGGATTGCCGCCGCACACAGTTCATCGGCCATGCCGTCGGGCAGGTTCGGTGCCGGGGTTTCTTCGAGGACTTTCTGATTGCGCCGCTGCACTGAGCAGTCGCGCACACCGAGGGCGATGACCTCTCCGCGACCGTCGCCGAACACTTGCACTTCCAGATGGCGGGCGCGCTGGATGTACTTCTCGATGAACACGCCGGCGTCGCTGAAGTTGTTCTGGCCGAGGCGTTTCACCGCTTCGAAGGATTCGCTCAACTCGCTGGCGCTGCGGCACACGCGCATGCCGATGCCGCCACCGCCCGCAGTGCTTTTCAGCATCACCGGGTAGCCGACCTGCTCGCCGGCGATCAGCGCGGCGTCGAGGCTGTCGAGCAGTTCGGTGCCTTCGAGCATGGGCACACCGTACTGTCTGGCGAGCGCGCGGGCGGTGTGCTTGAGGCCGAACACGCGCAGTTGCTCCGGCGTCGGGCCGATGAAAGCGATGTTCTGCGCTTCGCAGGCTTCAGCGAACGCTGCGTTCTCGGACAGGAATCCGTAGCCGGGATGGATCGCTGTGGCGCCGCTTTGCTTGGCAATGGCGAGGATCTTGTCGACGGCCAGATAGGTGCCGGCGGCGGCGCCTTCACCGAGGCTGTGGGCTTCATCGGCGTGCAGAATGTGCAGGCTGGCGGCGTCGGCTTCGCTATAGACGGCCACGCCGTTGACCTGCAGTGAGGCGAGGGTGCGCAGGATGCGGCAGGCGATGGCGCCACGGTTGGCGATGAGGACTTTTTCGAACATGGCATAACCCCTGAAGGGGAAGCGGGCCGTCCCGCCGTTTTTCGACAGACATCCGGGCCGTCCCGGATGAAAAAACACCGACTTCAAATCACTACAGATCCCCTGTGGGAGCGAGCTTGCTCGCGAATGCGATGTGTCAGTCAGCATTGATGTTTCTGATGCGACGCCTTCGCGAGCAAGCTCGCTCCCACATTTTGATCAGGGATGTTTGGGGGATTTCAGGCACTGGCCGGAACGGGCCTGGCACAGGGCGAACAGCCAACGGCGCAACCGACCGATTTTCAGTTCCATACCAGCAGCTCCGCAGGTGTCGGGTTGTAGGCGTTGCAAGGGTTGTTCAACTGCGGGCAGTTGGAAATCAGCACGATCACATCCATCTCCGCGCGCAAGTCGACGTACTTGCCCGGCGCCGAAATCCCGTCCTCGAAGGTCAGCCCGCCATCGGCCGTGACCGGCACATTCATGAAGAAATTGATGTTCGGCCCGATGTCGCCTTTGCTCAGTCGCCCGTCATGGGCGCAGGCGCGCAGGTAGTTGTCGCGGCAGCTGTGCATGTAGCGTTTTTCCAGGGCGTAACGCACGGTGTTGCTCTCTTGCGCGCACGCGCCACCGAGGGTGTCGTGGCGCCCGCAGGTGTCGGCGACGATGGTCAGCATCGCGTGGCCGAGGTTGGAATAGAGCACGCTGCCGGTGCTCAGGTAGACGCTGTTTTGCCGGCGCAGCGTGCGCTGCACGTCGTAGCGTTCCTTGGGATTGGCGAGGCTGTAGAACAACGTATCGACGGCCTGGTTGCCTTCCAGGTCGAGGATGCGCAGGGTCTGGCCGGCCTTGACCTCCAGCAGCCAGGGTTCACCGGCCGGGATCGTGGCGCGGTACACCGCTGTGTCGGGTTGGTTTTGCGAAGTGGCGATAGCGACTGACATGGCAGCGAACCTCAGGCGAACAAACGGTCGGTGTTGATAAAGCCGCGCTCATTTTCCGGGCGCGAAGTGCGGCAGTGCTCGGCGACGCTGGCGTCGGCGTTCATCCAGCTCAGCTTCAGCGGTTTGGGCGCGTACTCGGGCGACGGGTCCATCGGGTGTTGCAGCGCGGTGAGCACCACCAGCGTGTCCATCGGCGCGTACAACTCGATGTAGTCGCCGGCCTTGGCGTTGCCCTCGACAAAGTGGAAGCGCCCGGTCTCATCGACGTTGACGCGGCTGAACAGGTTGAGGGTCATCAGCAGATCGGAGAGCCCCAGGCCCCACTTGCCGAGTTCCACCAGCAGGTTGTCGGTGCCGTTGCGGAAGAAGCCGTTGCGCAGTTCCTGGTAGCGGCCTTGGCCGTACTTCTGCGCGACTTCTTCGGCGCAGAGCACGCCGCCGAGGCTGTCGCTCCAACCGCAGGTGTCAGCGGTGATCGCGGCCAGCACGCGGCCCATGTCCGAGTAGAGGCAGTGGCCGGCAGTGAGCTTGGCGGTGTGTTGGCATTTGAGGCTGTCGGGCAGGTTCAGCCGCTCGGTTTTTTCATTGGCGTTGAGCAAGGTCAGGCTGACGTTGGCGCCGCCGCGCAGATCGGTCAGGCGCAGCAATTGGCCGCGCTTCAACACGAAGGAACGGTGGCCGCCACCGGGGAGCATTTCTTCGGCAAACGGGGGGAACAATTGGGTCGAATCAGTCATTGGAGCAGTCCTCTCAAGCGGTGCGAAGGGCGCCTGCCAGTGGCAACGGCAGGGCGTCGACGGCGGCGCGCTGGGCGCGGCGGTCGCTGTTCAAAGGGATGTCGTAGGTGATGCGCGCGCCATAAGCGCCGGGGGCGTGCGGGTCGAGGCGAACCTTGTCGAACACCAGCAGACGCGTGCCAAGGCTGAAGCCCTCGGCCAGGTCATGAGTGACCATGAACACCGTCAGTCGGGTCTCGCGCCACAGTTCCAGCAGCAAGGCGTGCATGTCTTTGCGGATGCCGGGATCGAGCGCGCCAAACGGTTCGTCGAGCAGCAATACGCGCGGTTTCATGATCAGCGCCTGGGCTATCGCCAACCGTTGCTGCATGCCGCCGGACAATTGCGCCGGGTATTTGTCGAGCGCATGGCCGAGGCCGACTTTGTCGAGCAATGCCGCGGCCTGTTCGCGCGCCTCACGCTTGGCGTTGCCGAACAACCGCCCCAGCAGCGGCGCACGCGGCAGTTCGAGGCCGAGGGCGACGTTGTCGAGCACGCTCAGATGCGGGAACACCGAGTAGCGCTGGAACACCACGCCACGGCTGGCGTCCGGTTCGCTGGCGAGCGGCTGTCCGTCGAGCAGGATTTCGCCGCGACTCGCCGTTTCCTGACCGAGCAGCAGGCGCAGGAAGGTCGATTTGCCGCAACCGGATGCGCCGACCAGGGTGCAGAATTCGCCCTCGTTGACGCTCAGGTTCAAGCCTTCGAGCACGACCTGATCGGCGTATTGTTGCCAGACGTTTTTTACGCTGATGAAGCTCATTTGGCCGCCCCTTCATACCAAGGGAATGCGCGACGGGTCAGGTATTTCAGGCCCCAATCCATCAGCCAGGCGAGGAGGGTGATCCACACCACGTAGGGCAGAATCACATCCATTGCCAAATAGCGCCGCACCAGAAAAATCCGGTAGCCGAGACCGTCGGTGGAGGCAATCGCTTCGGCCGCGATCAGGAACAGCCACGCCGAGCCGAGCATCAGCCGCAACGAGATCAGCAAGCGCGGCAACAGTTGTGGCAGCACCACCCGCAGCATCAGCGTCCAGGTCGAGGCGCCGAGGGTCTGTGCCTTGATCAGCAATTCGACCGGTATTTCCCGGGCACGTTGTTCCAGATCGCGAGCCAGCGCCGGGGTGATGCCGATGACAATCAGCATGACCTTCGACAACTCGCCCAGACCGAAAACGATGAACAGAATCGGCAGGATCGCCAGCGGCGGCACCATCGACAGCACCGTCAGCAGCGGCGACAACGGCGCGCCGAACAGCGGCAGTGTGCCGGCTGCAATGCCCAGGCACAGCCCGGCCAGGGCGGCAATGCCAAGGCCGATGGCCAGACGCCGCAGGCTGGAAGCGGTGTCCTGCCACAACAGATAGTCACCGGTGCGGCTGTCGGCATTGAAGGCCAGCCGTTTCACTGCGTCGCTCATCTGCACGGCGCTGGGCAGCAGTTTGTCGTTGGGGTTGTCCGTCAGGCGCTCGGCCGAGCCCATGAAGTAGGCGAACAGCACCAGGGCGAACGGCAGGATCACCAACAACAGGCGACTGGGGCGATCCGGGTGGCGATTGATCAGGCGCATGGCCAAATCCTCCGTGGCTTACAGCTTGGCGTCAGCAGCCATCTGCACGTAAGTCGGATCGAAACGCAGCTTGAGATTGCCGGTGTCGCCGCTGGTCACGCCGTTGGCGAAGGCCATGCCGACCGCGCTGGTGTCTTTCGCGCCTTCACCGAGCAAGCCGTGCTGGAACGAGAACTCAGCGACCTTGCGCATGGTTTCCGGCAGTTGTTTGCTGGTGGCGAAACTCAGCGCTTCGCTCGGTGTGGCGAACAATCTGGTGGTGTCGAGTTGCGCCTGGAATCCGGCCAGATCAGTGCCCGAGGCCTTGGCCATGTGCTCCAGCGCGGCTTTGCTCGCAGCGTTTTTCGCGTTCATCAATTCGACCACTTCGAACCACGCGCCGGTCAGTGCCTTGCCCAGCGCCGGGTTGTCTTTGAGGGTGGTGCTGTTGACCACCATCATGTCCATGATCTCGCCGGGAATCTGGCTGGAGTTGAACACTTCGGTCACACCGGGTTTGGCCTTGATGTCCGAGAGCATCGGGTTCCAGGTGGTCACCGCGTTGACCTCCCCGGTGTTGAACGCGGCGGAAATGTCAGCGTCGGAGGTGTTGACCACTTTCAGGTCTTTCTCGGTCAGATCGACCGAGTCCAGCGCGCGGGCCAGCAGATAGTGTGAAACCGAGAGTTCGACCAGATTGACGTCCATGCCCTTGAGGTCGGCGACTGTCTTGCCGTCGCCCTTGAGGACGATGCCGTCGTTGCCGTTGGAGAAATCGCTGACGATCAGCGCGGTGCTGTCGACCCCGCCGGCGGCCGGAATGGTCAGCGCATCCATGTTGGTCATGGTGCAGCCGTCGAACTGGCCGGCGGTGTATTGGTTGATCGATTCGACGTAGTCGTTGAGTTGCACGACATCGATCTTGATCCCGTACTTCTTCGCCCATTTGTCGACGATGCCTTGGCTGCCGGCGTATTCCCATGGCATCCAGCCGGCGTAAATGGTCCAGCAGACGCTGAAGTGGTCTTTCTGTGCGGCGGGGGATTGGCTGCTGATGAGCGCGGCGAAGGCAGCGGCGAGCAGGGCGGGCAAACGTAGTCGGGTCATGGTGCATTCTCCAGTTGATCAAGGGCGGACAGGAAGGCAACGCGGCACCGCGAACGGTGGCTTGTCTCCCGGGCTTTTGTCCCGCCGTGTAACCTCAACTGGAGGTCGCCAACTCTCGGACCAGCCACTCGCGAGTGCGAGCCGGAACCCTAGTCAGCCATTGCAAATTGTGGTGCCGCGAACCTGTGATGACTCCTGCACGGGTTTGCTAAAGCGAGACGCGTGCCAAGTTGCGACAGGCGCTCTGGCACGGGGGTGCGGGTTGCATCGGCTCGCAGACAAGGGCGGTGTGGCGCTTTGTGTTGGTGCGCGGCTGCACCGTGATGCAGCGTCTGAATGATGGCGTGGTCGCGGATGAACAAGGCTTCATAAATCACTTGTTTCAACTTGTTACGGGAACGCACCGGAAGCGAAAAACGCGGTCTGATTTTTCGTCAGTCACCGATTAAACGACTGGCGCCTGCCAGCGTCGCTGGTGTGGCCAACCCGCGGTCCAGGAGGCCGCCATGTATAGACGAATTCTACTGCTTGCTGCGTTGATGTTTTCCGTTGCCGGTTGCGCCCCCTACTCCTACGCGGACTCGTATTACAGCTCTCAGGTCTACACATCACCTGCACCGGCCTACTACAACACGGGTGGCACGTATTACAGAGGTAGCAGCACCTATTACGCGCAGCCTCGTTACTACCAGCCAGCACCGCGGTACTACCAGCAACCGCGTTATTACCAACCGGCGCCGCGCTACTATCAACCGGCTCCACGCTATTACGAAAGCCGTCGCTGGCACGGCAATGATCGCGGGCGCTGGGACGGCCATCGTCGCGGCGGATGGGACAACGATCATCGCGGTCGCGGCCATTACGACCGGCACAGCGGTCGAGGCGACCACAACGGGCGGGGCAACCGCTGGTAATCCAGCGCAAATGAAAAGCGGCGCATTGAGCGCCGCTTTTTTGTGTCTGCGATTTGATCAGTAGGCCGTCAGGTCCGCCAAGGGATGTCGCCCCTCCCAGACCTTGTGAAAGTGCGCCTCCACCACCGCATCCGGCACGCTGCTGACGTCCGGCCAATGCCAGTGCGGCTTTTGATCTTTATCGATCAGCCGCGCACGAACCCCTTCGCTGAACTCCGGGTGTCGGCAGCAATTGAGGCTCAGGGTGTATTCCATCTGAAAGACTTCGGCCAGCGACATATGCCGAGCGCGGATGATCTGTTCCCAGACCAGATGCGCAGTCAGCGGTGAGCCTTCGCTCATGGTTTTCGCCGCGCGGGCGATCAACGGGTCGCTGCTGTCGCGTTGCAGGCTGATGGCCTTCCAGGCACACGTCACATCGCTGACGTCGAGCAGTTCGTCGATCTGCTGACGGCGCGGCAGCCACTGTGCTTCGGGCATCTGCGCCACGGCTTCCTGCTGCAGGGCCTTGAGCAGGCTGTTGAGTTGCATGTCGGTCTGTTCCTGCCAGTTGAGTTGCAGCAGACCTTCGATCAGATCGGGCTGCTGTTCGTCGAGCAGGAAGCGGTCGGCCAGATCCAGATCGATTGCATCACGGCCATTGATGTGCGAGCCGGTCAGGCCCAGAAACACACCGAGCTTGCCCGGCAACCGCGCAAGAAACCAGCTGGCGCCGACATCCGGGTACAGACCGATGGTGATTTCCGGCATGGCCAAGCGGCTGCTCGGCGTAACGATCCGTGTGCTCGCGCCTTGCAGCAAGCCCATGCCGCCGCCGAGCACATAACCGTGGCCCCAGCAGATCAGCGGTTTCGGATAGGTGTGCAGGCTGTAATCCAGACGATATTCCGCGCTGAAAAACTGTGCGGCCAGCGGCGGTACTTCACCGGGGTGGGCGCGGCACGCTTCCACGAGGCTGCGCACCTCGCCGCCCGCGCAGAAGGCTTTGGCGCCGTTGCCACGCAGCAGCACGCAGACGATTTGCGGGTCTTTGGCCCAGGCGTTCAGTTTGTCGCTCAGGGCGTTGATCATCGGCAGGGACAGCGCATTCAGCGACTTTTCAGCATCCAGGCTGGCGATACCGATGCGGGCGCCGTCGGTGCCGGTAAGTTCTTCGAAGTGCAGATTCATCGTGACCTCGATCGGAAATTTGAACGATCAGTATGATCGTTGTGGGGGAAAGTGCCGGATCTGCGTCAGATCAATTGACAAGCGTGGTCGGCTTTCCTAGGGTTCGCCCCATTGTTTTTGCCGGGTATGACCATGACTGCTGACGACCGTATCAAACTCGAACCGAGCTGGAAGGAGGCACTGCGTGCTGAGTTCGACCAGCCTTATATGGCAGAGTTGCGCCAGTTTCTGCAGCAGGAGCGGGCGGCCGGCAAGGAAATCTATCCGCCGGGACCGATGATTTTCAATGCGCTGAATTCGACGCCGCTGGATAAAGTGAAGGTGGTGATCCTCGGCCAGGACCCGTATCACGGTCCGGGTCAGGCTCACGGCCTGTGCTTTTCGGTACAGCCGGGCGTGCCCGCGCCACCGTCGCTGGTCAACATCTACAAAGAGTTGAAGCGCGACCTGAACATCGACATCCCCAATCACGGCTACCTGCAGAGCTGGGCCGATCAGGGTGTGTTGATGATCAACACCACCATGACCGTCGAGCGCGCCAACGCCAACGCGCACAAGGACAAGGGCTGGCAGTTTTTCACTGACCGGATCATTGAGGTGGTCAGCGAACGGCAGCCGCACCTGGTGTTCATGCTCTGGGGCGCGCATGCGCAGAGCAAGCAGAAGCTGATTGATGCGACCAAGCATCTGGTGCTGACGTCGGTGCATCCGTCGCCGTTGTCGGCTTATCGCGGGTTTTTGGGTTGCGGGCACTTTGGCCGTGCGAACAAGTTTCTTGAGCAGAATGGCGAGGCGCCGATCGAGTGGCGTTTGCCGCCGATTTGATCGGTTGACCGGGCAGGCCCCTTCGCGAGCAAGCCCGCTCCCACATTGGTTTTGCGGCGTGCACATAATCAATGTGGGAGCGGGCTTGCTCGCGAAGAAGATCACTCGGTCTTGAAGACTTACTCGGGACTACGATTCCAGTATTTGAACAACGGCTCCGCCAGAAACAGCACGAACAACAGCCGCATCACCTGCATCGCCGTCACCAGCGGCACCGACAATTGCAGCGTCTCTGCCGTCAGGCTCATCTCGGCAATCCCGCCGGGCATCATGCCCAGGGTCAGTGAACGCAAGTCCAGATGAGTCAAAGCACTCAATCCCAACGCCGCCAGACTCGCGATCAACATGGTCAACGCCGTGCCAATCAGCGTCCGCCCCATAAATGACGGCGCACGGCGGAAGAACTGCCGGTTGAAGTGACAACCCAGGCCGCTGCCAATCAACCACTGGCCAATCTGACTGCCGCCATTGGGCAAACCAATGTGCAGATCCCAGCCAATGCTCACCGCCGCGCTCACCAGCAACGGCCCGAACAGCCACGGATTGGGTTGACGCAAGCGCTGCCAGAGCCAGGCAAGCAAACCACCCGCCGGAAACAGAATCGCCAGCCAGCGCCAATCGACGCTGCCAGCGTGGGAAATCGGATTGCCATCGCCCAGCAGGTACTTGAACGCCGCCGGCACACATAACACCACCACCAACACGCGCAAACTCTGCCCCGCCGCCACGTGGCTGAGCATCGCGCCATTGCGTGCGCCGAGGTTGACCATTTCCCCGGAACCGCCGGGCATGCTCGAGAAAAACGCCGTGGCGCGATCCTCGCCGGTACGGCGCATCAACCACACACCGACCACCGCCGACAGGCTGGTGACCAGCGCACCGAAGAAGATCAAACCGAAATGACTGAGCACTTGCTCCATCACCACCGGGGTGAAGTGCAGGCCGATGCCGATACCGACGATCCACTGGCCGCACTTGCGGCCGCCAGGGATTTCGGTGAGTTGCCACGGGGTCAGGCAGCGCACGAGGATGATCGCCAGCAACGAGCCGACCATCCACGGCAGTGGCCAGCCGATCTGGCTGGCGATATAACCGCCAAGCAGACCGACCAGCGGGGTTCCCCACCAGGATTTGAGGGCGGACCGATCAAACATCGACGATGGCGCGTCGCGCGGCCGAACGCTTACGCCAGATACGGAGGATCGGCATCAACAGCATGATCGCCGTGAGTACCCAGCAACCGAAGGTGATCGGGCTCGACCAGAGGATTTCCAGTGCACCGTTGGAAATCGACAGGGCACGACGCAGGTTCTGCTCCATCAGACCGCCGAGGATGAAGCCCAGCAGCAGCGGCGACAGGGGGAAATCCAGCTTGCGCAGGATGTAACCGAAGATGCCGATGCCGATCATCAGGAACAGGTCGAACGTGGTGGCGTGAACCGCGTAAACACCGATCCCGGTAATGATCGCGATGATCGGCACCAGTGCCCAGTTCGGCACGGCCAGGATGCGGGTAAACACACGAATCATCGGGATGTTGAGGACCACCAGCATCACGTTGGCGATGAACAGCGACGCGATCAGGCCCCAGACGATGTCCGGTTGTTGCTGGAACAGCAGCGGGCCCGGCGTGATGTTGTACAGCGACAGGGCGCCGATCATCACCGCAGTGGTGCCCGAACCCGGTACGCCGAGGGTCAGCATGGGCACCAGTGCGCCGCAGGCAGCGCCGCCGATGGCGGTTTCCGGCGCGGCGAGGCCTCGGGCATCACCTTCGCCGAATTTGCCGCTGGCACCGGCGATGCGCTTCTCGGTCATGTAGGCCACGGCGCTGGCGAGGGTCGCGCCGGCACCCGGCAACACGCCCATGATGAAGCCCAGCACACCGCAACGGACGTTGACCACGAACACCGACGCCGCTTCCTTGAAGTTGAACATCATGCGGCCGGTGGCTTTCACCGCTTCCTGGCCGTGGTGGGTTTTTTCCAGCAGCAGAAGGATTTCGCTGATGGAGAAGAGGCCCAGCACCAGCACGACGAATTGAATGCCGTCGGTCAGGTGAATGTTGTCGCCGGTGAAACGATAAACACCGCTGTTGGCGTCGATGCCGACGGTCGACAAGAACAGACCGATCAACGCCGCGATGAAGGTTTTCAACGGACGATCACCGGCCATGCCGCCGAGACAGACAATCGCAAACACCATCAACACGAAGTATTCCGCCGGGCCAAAGGCAATCGCCCATTTCGCCAGCAGCGGCGCGAACAGCACCATGCCGCAGGTGGCGATAAACGCGCCGATGAACGAGCTCCATGCCGACAGCGACAGCGCGACACCGGCCAGGCCTTTGCGGGCCATCGGGTAACCGTCGAGGGTGGTCATCACGGTGGAGGCTTCGCCCGGGATGTTCAGCAGAATCGAGCTGATCCGGCCGCCGTATTCGCAGCCCAGGTACACCGCTGCCAGCAGGATCAGTGCCGACTCTGGCGGCAGGCCGAGGGCGAATGCAATCGGGATCAGCAATGCCACGCCGTTGATCGGGCCCAGGCCCGGCAGCAGGCCGACGACGGTGCCGATCAGCGTGCCGCACAGTGCAGTCACCAGGTTGTATGGGCTCAGCGCGACGCCAAAACCCTGACCCAAATAGCCAAGAGTATCCATATCAGTTCTCCAGAACGCTGAGCAGGCCGAGCGGCAGCGGAACGTCCATCACACGGTCGAACAGCAGGTAAAGACCGATGGCCATCAGGCTGATGATCACCACGCTGGGCAGCCAGCGGCCACCGTAGAGACGGGCCATAGGAACGCCGGTGACGATGCTGGCGACGATGAAGCCGAGGGGTTCGAAGGTGCCGGCGAACACCAGCAGCAGCGCCACGCAGATGCCGATCTTGGTCAGGGTTTCGCGATCCAGCGGCGGCTCATCGTCACTGTGTTTGATCGGCGCCGGGCGGAACACCATGTACAGCAGTGCCGCACCCATCAGGGCAAGCATCAATAGGGGAAAGGCACGCGGGCCTACCGGTTCGTAGGAAAAAGCCGCTTGGTACGGCCACGCCATCAGTGCCAGGCCGGCACAGGCCAGCAACAGCACCGAGGCGAAAATGCGTTGAATAAGCATGGGAGCTCCTGTGCTGCGTTCCCGCATCCGGGAACGCAGCCGCTAGACAGAGACGATCACTGAATCAGGCCGAACTCTTTGGCCAGCACTTTGTAGTCCGCGACCTGCTTCTTCACGTAGGTGTCCAGTTCCGGGCCGGTCATGGCGAACGGGAACAGTTCACGCTGATCGCGCAGCTTGGCGAACTCGTCGGAGGCCAGCAGTTTGTCGAACGAGTCTTTCCACCAGGCGTAGTCTTCATCGCTGACTTTTGGCCCCAGGTAGAAGCCGCGTACCACGGGCCAGACAATGTCGTAGCCTTGCTCGCGAGCGGTTGGAATGTCTTTCATTTCCGGCTCGTCGAGACGCTTGTCAGCGAACACCGCGAGCAGGCGCATGTCACCGCTCTGAATGTGCGGCATGGAGTCGGAGATGTCGGTACTGCCGACCTGGATGTGGCCGCCGAGCAGGGCGGTCGCGATTTCGCCGCCACCTTCGAGGGCGACGTAACGCAGGTCACGCGGGTTGATCCCGGCAGCCTTGGCGATCAGCGCGGTTTGCATCCAGTCCTGGCTGCCGACGGTGCCGCCGGAACCGATGACCACGGAGCTTGGATCTTTCTTCAGCGCCTGGACGAGATCGTCGAGGGTCTTGTAGGGGGAATCGCTTTTCACGGCGATGGCGCCGTAGCTGGTGCCAACCGCTGCCAGCCAGCGCACGTTGGTTTCATCGAAGCGACCGAACTTGCCCTGCGCCAGGTTCAACAGCGAACCGCTCGACCACGCCACCAGCGTGCCGGCATCCGCCGGGCGCTGGGCGACCACGGCGTTGTACGCCACTGCGCCAACACCGCCGGGCATGTAGGTCACGCGCATCGGTTTGGTCAGCAGTTTTTCGTTGACCAGTGCGCTTTGCACCAGTTTGCAGGTCAGGTCGAAACCACCGCCGGGGGAGGCCGGGGCGATACATTCCGGACGTTTCGGCTCGGCCATCAGTTGGCCGGCAAACAGCATTGCGCCAGCGGTGAGAGCAACTTTACGCAGTGACAAGTTCATCTGAGTCTCCTTGGGAGTTGTTGTTTTAGACGTACAGAATTACCGAAGGGCAACGCTTCGCTCAGCTGCGGGCGCAGTTTGACGTGGCGCGAGTGCGGTCGATGGAGCATCGAAAAGGAAGTCGGTGTGGCCCGGCGGTAAAAAACCGCTGAGGGCGGGAGGGACGCTGGGAGTCTGGGCCGGTGTCAGGGCCCTGGATGGCATGGACGGCATGCGGTTGTACTCCGTTATTGTTCTTATTGGTCGAAAACGCTTCGTGGCGTTTTTCGTAGCGCTGTGTGGCGGCAGCGACGGCAGTCGGGACTGTCCGTGGATCGACTCTAACGGGCTAACCTTTCGCTAACCTTTCAGCCGACTTTCACGGTTTTCGGGCTTCACAGCGGCGGTTGCGGCTGTAAACTCCGCGACAAAGCATGGCGCCGGCCATCCCTGAACGAGGTAAAAATCCATGCGTGTTCTGCTCGTCGAAGACCATTTGCAATTGGCCGAAAGCGTTGCCCAGGCGCTCAAGAGCACCGGTCTGACCGTGGACGTGCTGCACGATGGGGTGGCCGCCGACCTGGCATTGAGCAGTGAGGAATACGCCGTGGCGATCCTCGATGTCGGCCTGCCACGCATGGATGGTTTTGAAGTGCTGGCGCGATTGCGCGCCCGGGGAAAGAACCTGCCGGTGCTGATGCTGACCGCCCGCAGTGATGTGAAGGATCGTGTCCATGGCCTCAATCTCGGCGCCGACGACTACCTCGCCAAACCGTTCGAACTGACGGAACTGGAAGCGCGGGTCAAAGCCCTGTTGCGCCGCAGTGTCCTTGGCGGTGAACGCCAGCAGCGTTGTGGTGTGCTGGCCTACGACCTCGACACCCGGCGCTTCACCCTCGGCGAAGAACTGCTGACCCTGACCTCACGTGAGCAAGCGGTGCTGGAAGCGCTGATCGCCCGTCCGGGGCGGGTGATGAGCAAGGAGCAATTGGCTGCGCAGGTGTTCGGCCTCGACGAAGAAGCCAGCCCTGATGCCATCGAAATCTACGTGCACCGGCTGCGCAAGAAACTCGACGGCCAACCGGTCGCCATCGTGACCTTCCGTGGCCTCGGTTATCTGCTGGAAAGCCGCGATGCATAAGCCCAGCAGCCTGCGTTGGCGGTTGTTGTGGAACCTCGCGTCGTTGCTGGTGGTGTTGATGCTCGCCAGTGGCTTGAGCGCTTACTGGAATGGTCGCGAAGCTGCCGACACCGCTTACGACCGCACCTTGCTCGCCTCGGCACGGACCATCGCTGCGGGGCTCTCGCAACGCGATGGCAGCCTCAGTGCCGACGTGCCTTACGTGGCCCTCGATACGTTTGCCTACGACAGTGCCGGGCGGATTTATTATCAGGTCAACGACATCCACCAGAAGCTGATTTCCGGCTACGAAAACCTCCCCGGCCCGCCGCCCGGCACCAAGCGCACGGACAGCTATCCCGCGCTGGCGCGTTTCTACGATGCCACCTACAACGGCCAGAACGTGCGAGTGGTCAGCCTGCTGAAAGCGGTGAGCGAACCGAACATGAACGGCATGGCGGAAATCCGTGTGGCGGAAACCGACGAAGCGCGGGTCAGCATGGCGCGCAGTCTGGCGGCCGACACGTTGCTGCGGTTGGGCATGTTGGCGGTCGGCGCGTTATTGCTGGTGTGGTTTGCTGTCAGTGCGGCATTGCGACCGCTGGAGCGCCTGCGCACGGCGGTGGAAGAGCGACAGTCTGACGATTTGCGGCCATTGCCATTAGTCGAAGTGCAGCACGAGTTGTGGCCGTTGGTCAGCGCACTCAACCATTTCACTGAGCGTTTGCGCGGACAGTTCGAGCGTCAGGCGCAGTTTATCGCCGATGCGGCCCATGAATTGCGCACGCCTTTGGCTGCATTGAAAGCGCGGCTCGAATTGGGGCTGCGCTCCTCGGAATCCGAGACGTGGCGCAGCACCTTGGAGTCGTCGGCGCAAAGCACCGATCGCCTGACTCATTTGGCCAATCAACTACTGTCTTTGGCGCGCGTGGAAAACGGCGCACGGGCGATTGCCGAGGGCGGTGCGCAGTTGCTCGATCTGAGTCAGTTGGCCCGGGAGCTGGGCATGGCCATGGCACCGCTGGCGCACAAGCGCGGGGTGGCGCTGGCGCTGGAGGCCGATGAGCCGGTCTGGTTGCGTGGTGAACCGACATTGCTCAACGAGTTGCTGAGCAATCTGGTGGACAACGCTTTGGCGCATACGCCACCGGGGGGGAACGTGATTTTGCGCGTGACCGCGCCGGCAATACTTGAAGTGGAAGATGACGGCCCGGGCATCCCGCTGGAGGAGCGTGATCGGGTGTTCGAGCGTTTCTACCGGCGCAACCAGCAGGTCGCGGGGTCAGGGCTGGGGCTGGCGATTGTCGGCGAGATCTGCCGGGCGCATCTGGCACAGATCACTTTGCATGATGGCGATCAGGCGGGGTTGAAGGTGCGGGTCAGTTTCATTGCCGGGTGATTGTGGTGGTTTTGCTGGCCCCTTCGCGAGCAGGCTCGCTCCCGCAGGGGGAATGGATTCCAATGTGTGAATCAGCTGTGCTCCCACAGGGGAATGCATTTCATTGTGGGAGCGAGCCTGCTCGCGAATGGGGCGGCGCGGCCTCGGGTCAGTAAAACATCGTCCGCGACTCTTCCAGGTCTTCGCACAGCGCTTTGTTCTCCGGATCAATCCCGAGCTTCCTGAACGCCGGCACAGTCAGCGGATCAATTCGCGCGAACGGATGATCCGTGCCTTTGTGGCAATACAGGCTGGCCACTTGCACCAGATCGACGTAATCGATGGTGGTCGAATCACGTTTGAAGTCCTGATACCGCCCCGGCAACTCCACCAGGCGCTCGGGAAATTCCCAGACCCGCAGCAGCTTGTCACCGAGCAATGGATGAATGTGGTCGATCACATGGTTGAGGCTGACCGGATCGGAGAGCAGTTCGTAGTGATCTTCGGCGTAGGTCAGAATCGGCAGCACACCGATCTGATGCACGAGGCCTCCGAGCGCAGCCTGATCGGGTTTGAGCTGAGTGTAACGTCGGCACAGCGCATAGCTGACCCCGGCGATTTCCAGGCTCTTGCGCCAGACTTCGCGCATCTTCTGTTCGACGACGTCGGAGCGGGCGTGGAAGATCTGCTCCATCACCAGGCCGATCGCCAGATTGCTGCTGTAGTTGATGCCCAATCGGGTAATGGCGGTGTGCAGGTCGGTGACTTCCTGCGCGGCACGCAGCAGCGGGCTGTTGACCACTTTGATCAGGCGCGCTGACAGCGCCGTGTCACGGCCGATCACTTTGCTCAGGTCGCTGACGCTGATTTCCGGGTCTTCGGCGGCCTTGCGAATCTGCAGGGCCACTTCCGGCAACGTGGGCAGAACCAGGTCATCGTTATCGATGGCCTCAACCAAATCCTGTTGGACCTTTTCCGCCAGTTCGCTCATTTAAACTCTCTAGGGTGTTGCATCAAATGCTGCGATCAGCGCTGGATTTCGCGGTCGCGATCCAGTTCGTAAGGCAGGTCGAGCAGATGCAGTGCGGGGCCTTCGAGGGTGCCCAGATGCAAATCACCGGCTTCGGCAGCTTCGGCCTGCAGCACCGCCAGGAGTTCAATGTTTTGCCCGGCATGGGCGGCCAGCACCACTTCGCCGATGGAGCTGTTGTGGCTTGGCGCGAACAGTTGCGTGCCCGGCTCCGGCAACTCGGCGCCATCCAGGCTCAGGCGATACAGGCGGCGCTTGAGTTTGCCCAGGTATTGCATGCGCGCAACGATTTCCTGGCCGGTGTAGCAACCCTTCTTGAAACTCACACCGCCGACGGCTTGCAGGTTGAGCATCTGCGGGATGAACAACTCGCGGGTGGCTGGCATGACCTGACCGATACCGGCGCGGATCTGACCCAGCAGCCATTGATTCAGCTCACCTTCAGGGAGCGTCACCGCCAGTTTGGCCTTGATCGCATCAGCCAGATCGGCAGGCACCCAGAGTTCGGCGCGATCCGGCGAGACGCGAATCGCGACCAGGCCTTCATGACGGGCGACGCTGTCGGTGTCGACCGGCAGGTCCAGACCGAGGCAGCTCAGTGCGGCCTCGCCTTGCACCAGTCCGAAGCGTACCCATGCGGCGCTCTCGTCGGTCAGTTTCGATTTGGAGAACACTGCGTACTTTTTCAGATCCGCCAGTTGCGGTTCCAGCAGCTCGCTGGCCATCGCCAGGAGCACGCCGTTGCCTTCCAGAAGGATGCGAAAGCTCGATTGCATACGGCCTTTCTGGGTGCAGCGGGCGCCGAGGCTGGCGCAGCTGTCGCTCAGGTAATCGATATTGCAGGTCAACTGGCCTTGCAGGAATTTTCCGGCATCCGCGCCGCGAACCGCGAGAACGCCTTCATGAGACAGGGTGCAGAAAAAAGCAGAATCGGCCATGGGTCATCGCAGGGTAAAAAGTCTGGGGCACATCATAAGGGGGCATTGTTGAAATGGGTAGTTGATAAAGGATCGATGGCGCCCGACCAAAGCCGACTGTGCGGTGCGCTTGGGGTCTGTATACTTGCCGGCAAATTTGAGGAGGGCCCCATGGTCGAACAAGTTGAACTGAATCGCCTGTTTTGGCACAGCCGTCGCGGCATGCTTGAGCTTGACGTATTGCTGGTGCCATTCGTGCAGGAGGTTTACGCGACGTTGAACCAGGTGGATCGCGATCTGTATGTGCGTCTGCTGACGTGCGAGGATCAGGACATGTTCGGCTGGTTCATGGAGCGCAGCGAGTCTGAAGATCCTGAGCTGCAACGCATGGTTCGCATGATCCTGGATCGTGTCCAGCCCAAGTAACCCATTCGAATGCCGCTGGCATGCCTCACGGCAGTTGCTGGCGGCGTATCTGTTGGCCCAGGCGTTCGCCCTGGGTGCCTTGTTGCTGCTTTCCATTCCACTCTGGGTCAGTCTGCTCGGGGCTTTTGCCTGTCTGCTGCATGGATTTTGGGTGCTGCCCCGGCAGATTCTGCTGAGTCATCCCCAGGCATTTCGCGGCTTGCGCCGCGATGCTGATGGCTGGCAAGTGTGGAATCAGGCGCATGGCTGGCAAGCGGCGCAATTGCGCCCGGACAGCCTGGCGCTGCCACTGATCGTGGTGCTGCGCTTTCGTTTGCGCGGGGAATGGCGGGTCAGATCGATCTGTGTGCCGCGTGATTCGCAGGCGGCGGATGTGCACCGACGCCTGCGAGTGAGGCTCAAGTTCAGCCGGCGTAGGTGGGCGGCACCAGAATAGTGTCGAGCGCCTCGGGTAGCAGGTCGGGATAGTCGAGGGTGTAATGCAGGCCGCGACTTTCCTTGCGCTCCATGGCTGAGCAAATCATCAGCTCGGCGACTTGCGCCAGGTTACGCAGCTCGATCAGGTCACGGCTGACTTTATAGTTGCTGTAGAACTCATCAATCTCATCCAGCAACAAACGCACGCGGTGTTGCGCCCGTTGCAGGCGCTTGTTGGTGCGCACGATGCCAACGTAGTCCCACATGAATCGCCGCAGTTCGTCCCAGTTGTGCGCAATGATCACGTCTTCGTCGGAGTCGGTCACCTGGCTGGCGTCCCAAGCGGGCAGGGCGCTTGGCGCGGCGACAGCATCCAGTTGCGCCAAGATGTCCGCTGCGGCCGAACGGGCATAAACAAAGCATTCCAGCAGCGAATTGCTGGCCATGCGGTTGGCACCGTGCAGGCCGGTGAAGCTGGTTTCGCCGATGGCGTACAGACCGGGCACATCGGTGCGGCCCTGTTGATCGACCATGACGCCGCCGCAGGTGTAGTGCGCGGCGGGAACGACGGGGATTGGCTGTTTGGTGATGTCGATGCCAAAGCCCAGGCAGCGCTCGTACACGGTCGGGAAGTGAGTCTTGATGAAGTCTTCAGGCTTGTGGCTGATGTCGAGGTAGACGCAATCGACGCCCAGACGCTTCATTTCATGGTCGATAGCCCGGGCGACGATGTCGCGCGGTGCCAGTTCAGCGCGTTTGTCGAAGCGATACATGAAACGCTCGCCATTGGGCAGCTTCAAATGTGCGCCTTCGCCGCGCAGTGCTTCAGTAATAAGGAAGCTTTTGGCTTGCGGGTGATACAGGCAGGTAGGGTGGAACTGGTTGAACTCCAGGTTCGCCACCCGGCAGCCGGAGCGCCAGGCCATGGCAATGCCATCGCCGCAAGCGCCGTCCGGGTTGCTGGTATAGAGGTAGACCTTGGCGGCACCGCCCGAGGCCAGAATCACGAAGCGCGCGCCGTAGGTGTCGACTTCGCCGGTCTTTCGGTTAAGCACATAGGCGCCAAGGCAGCGATCACCCGCCAGGCCCAGACGGCGTTCGGTGATCAGATCAACGGCGACGTGCTGCTCGAGCAATTCGATGTTCGAGCGCTCTTTCGCCTGGGTCAGCAAGGTCTTGAAAATGGCTGCGCCGGTGGCATCGGCGGCATGGATGATGCGCCGATGGCTGTGTCCGCCTTCGCGGGTGAGGTGAAATTCGAAGCCGCCGTCTTCCGTACCGGACTGTTCGTCGCGGGTGAAGGGCACGCCTTGGTCGATCAGCCACTGGATGGCTTCGCGGCTGTGCTCGACGGTGAAGCGCACCGCGTCTTCATGGCACAGGCCAGCGCCTGCATTGAGGGTGTCATCGACGTGGGATTCGACAGTGTCGGTGTCGTCCAGCACGGCGGCGACACCTCCCTGGGCCCAGAAGGTCGAGCCGTTGGCGAGGTCGCCTTTGCTCAATACGGCAATGCGCAAATGACCCGGCAGGGTCAGCGCGAGACTCAAACCGGCAGCACCGCTGCCTATGACCAGAACATCATGTTGGAATTGTTGGCTCATTACAGGATTCCGCTCAAAGCGACCCGGGTCGGGGTTGGCGCAAGACAGCTGGATCGGCAAGTCAAGACAGCCACACAGCCCACTAGTATATAGAGGGGTGGAGCGGCACAATAGCCGGGCCCAGATGGCATTGTGAAACTACTGTGACGGGAAAGTCCGTGTGATTCGTCGGATGTTTTTTTCGGCGACAGCGGGAAAGACGACTGTATCGCTGCTGAAACAGGGTTTTTCTGCGCAGGGCTGCCCAATGCCTGTTGGCTACGGCTATAAATAATTGGAACTTTTGCCAAAGGCCCAAGATCAATAGACGGTTGCCAAAACAAGGGACAGTGTCGGCTTCAGTGCGGAATCAGTCATTCGATCCTTGCTGGAGAAACCGATGACAAGATTATTCGCGCAGCCGGTTTATCCCGCGCTGCGTTTTTCGTGCGTGCCAAATCAGAGCTCGCAGGAAACTTGCTTGGAGGGGGAGAACTTTTGCGAAAAGCCCGAGTCTATGTTTGCAAGTCTGGTCGTTTAGTTATGCAAGTCTCCTCCGGGCTTATCGAGGAGTGTTCATGCTAACCCAGGAAGAGGATCAGCAGCTGGTCGAACGCGTTCAGCGTGGCGACAAGCGAGCTTTCGATCTGCTGGTGCTGAAATATCAGCACAAAATTCTCGGGTTGATCGTGCGTTTCGTGCACGACACCCATGAAGCCCAGGACGTGGCTCAGGAAGCCTTCATCAAGGCGTATCGAGCACTTGGAAACTTTCGCGGCGACAGTGCGTTTTATACGTGGCTGTACCGTATTGCCATTAACACGGCAAAGAATTACCTGGTTTCACGCGGCCGTCGGCCGCCGGATAGCGATGTAAGTTCCGAGGATGCAGAGTTCTACGACGGCGATCACGGCCTCAAGGATCTCGAATCACCAGAACGTGCACTGCTGCGGGATGAGATCGAAGGCACTGTCCATCGAACTATCCAGCAATTGCCAGAGGATTTGCGTACTGCTTTAACTTTACGTGAATTCGATGGTCTGAGTTACGAGGACATTGCGAGCGTCATGCAGTGTCCGGTGGGTACCGTGCGCTCCCGGATTTTCCGCGCCCGGGAGGCCATCGATAAAGCCCTGCAGCCGTTGTTGCAGGAAAACTGAGACAGCGGCGACAGCCAAGAGAGGAACGCCATGAGTCGTGAAGCCCTGCAGGAATCGCTGTCCGCAGTGATGGATAACGAAGCGGACGAACTGGAATTGCGTCGAGTGCTCAGTGCACTGGATGATGTTGATACCCGTGAAACCTGGGCTCGTTACCAGATCGCTCGGGCAGCCATGCACAAGGATCTGCTGCTTCCACGTCTGGATATCGCTGCGGCAGTGTCTGCTGCACTGGAAGATGAAGCGACCCCAGCCAAAGTAACGCGCAGCCCATGGCGTAGCCTTGGTCGCCTGGCCGTTGCCGCGTCGGTGACTGTCGCCGTTCTGGCCGGTGTTCGCCTGTACAACCAGGACGAAATCGCTGGCGTTGAACTGGCCCAGCAATCGAATCAGCCAACCTTGGCCACTCCCCAGGTCAAAGGCCCGGCGGTTCTGGCAGGCTACACTGAAAGTTCGGAAGCCACTGGCCCGATGGCCAACGGCGTGCTGCAAGGTCAACCAGGCTGGCACGATCAGCGTCTGCCAGGCTACTTGCGCCAACACGCTCAACAGGCTGCACTGAAGGGTACTGAAAGCGCGCTGCCATACGCACGTGCTGCAAGTATGGAAAACCGTTAAGGAGGATCATGCGCGCCATTCCTCTACTCTCGCTTCTGCTGAGCGGCTGGTTCGTTGTCCCAGCCCATGCCGATGAGGCCCAGGACTGGTTGACCCGTCTGGGCCGGGCCGAGCAGCAGCAAAGCTTTCACGGTACCTTCGTTTACGAGCGGAACGGTAGTTTTTCTACCCACAACATCTGGCATCGCGTCCAGAATGGCCAGGTCCGCGAGCGTTTACTCCAGCTCGACGGTTCGGCTCAGGAAGTCGTGCGCATTGATGGACATACTCAATGCGTCAGCGGCACCCTGATTGCCGGGTTGGGAGATTCACCCAATTCCGCGGCTCGTCCTCTCGATCCGCAGAAACTGAAGAACTGGTATGACCTTGCCGTCATCGGCAAGTCACGCGTGGCCGGACGAGAAGCCGTGATCATATCGCTGACGCCTCGTGACCAGCATCGCTACGGTTTTGAGTTGCACCTGGACAAACAGACCGGTCTGCCCTTGAAATCGTTGTTGTTGAACGACAAGGGCCAGTTGCTCGAGCGGTTCCAGTTCACCAGCCTTGATACTGATGAAGTTCCATCGGACAAGGATCTGCAGGCGGACGCCGACTGTAAGGCGATTACCCTCGACCGTGACAAGGCATCGGCCGTCAAGACTGCCCAGGTCTGGCATTCAGACTGGCTGCCGCCAGGTTTCGAACTGACCAGCAGCACTTCACACAAAGATCCGGAAACCAAGACTCAGGTCAACAGCCTTCTGTATGACGATGGGTTGGCGCGCTTCTCGGTCTTCCTTGAACCGCTAAACGGTGCAACAGTCACCGATACGCGGACTCAACTCGGGCCAACCGTGGCTGTTTCCCGTCGCTTGACCACGCCTGAAGGCGAAATGATGGTAACAGTGGTCGGTGAAATCCCGATCGGTACAGCCGAGCGAATCGCTTTGTCGATGCGTAATAACAGTGGCGCTGCAACCAGCAAGCAGTGAGCTGATTCAGTCATTACCACGTCTTCACTCAGGCGTTGATGAAATGTTTGCTGAGCATTTTCATTTGCAAATACCCCGAAAGTTTTTTATAGGTCAGAGCCTCACGGCTCTGGCCTTGTTTGTTGTTGCTGGAACAAAAGTCTCAGTCGGTGGTTTGCGCTGAATCCTGTTCCATATCGCTTAAAACCTGCTCGTCGTAACGGGAGCTGTATGTCGATACCTAGCTTGAAATCTTATCTCTCCATCCTCGCCACCGTGCTGGTGCTCGGTCAGGCGGTTCCTGCTGCGCAAGCGGCCGATCTGCCTGACTTCACCCAACTGGTCGAACAGGCTTCGCCGGCAGTGGTGAACATCAGTACCACGCAGAAACTGCCGGATCGCAAAGTGAACCAGCAGATGCCTGACCTTGAAGGTCTGCCGCCGATGTTGCGGGAGTTCTTCGAGCGCGGCATGCCGCCTCAGCAGCGTTCACCGCGCGGTGATCGTCAGCGTGAAGCACAATCGCTCGGTTCGGGCTTCATCATTTCCTCGGATGGCTACATCCTCACCAACAACCACGTGATTGCCGACGCCGACGAAATTTTGGTGCGCCTGGCTGATCGCAGTGAAATGAAAGCCAAGCTGATCGGCACCGATCCACGCTCCGACGTGGCCCTGCTGAAAATCGAAGGCAAGGATTTGCCAGTGCTCAAGCTCGGCAAGTCCCAGGACCTGAAAGCCGGCCAGTGGGTCGTGGCAATCGGTTCGCCATTCGGCTTCGACCACACCGTGACTCAAGGCATTGTCAGCGCCGTAGGTCGCAGTCTGCCGAACGAAAACTACGTGCCGTTCATTCAGACCGACGTGCCGATCAATCCGGGCAACTCCGGCGGCCCGCTGTTCAACCTGAACGGTGAAGTGGTCGGCATCAACTCGCAGATCTACACCCGTTCCGGCGGTTTCATGGGCGTGTCCTTCGCGATCCCTATCGATGTGGCGATGGATGTTTCCAACCAGCTCAAGAGCGGTGGCAAAGTCAGCCGAGGCTGGCTGGGCGTGGTCATCCAGGAAGTGAACAAGGATCTGGCCGAGTCGTTCGGTCTGGATAAGCCGGCCGGCGCGCTGGTTGCGCAAATTCAGGATGACGGTCCTGCTGCCAAGGGCGGCCTGCAAGTGGGTGACGTGATCCTGAGCATGAATGGCCAGCCAATCGTCATGTCTGCTGACCTGCCGCATCTGGTCGGCGCACTCAAGGCTGGCGCCAAAGCCAATCTGGAAGTGATTCGTGAAGGCAAGCGCAAGAACGTCGAACTGACGGTTGGCGCGATCCCGGATGAAGACAAAGAACTGGATGCACTGCCGAAGTCCGGCGCTGAAACCACCAGCAACCGTCTCGGTGTTGCCGTGGGCGAACTGACTGCCGAGCAGAAGAAAGCCTACGACCTCAAGGGTGGTGTGGTGATCAAGGAAGTACAGGACGGTCCTGCCGTCCTGATCGGTCTGCAACCGGGCGATGTCATCACTCACCTGAACAACCAGGCCATCGGCTCCACCAAGGAGTTCACCGAGATCGCCAAGGCGCTGCCGAAGAACCGTTCGGTGTCGATGCGCGTCCTGCGTCAAGGTCGTGCCAGCTTCATCACCTTCAAGCTGGCTGAATAATCCAGCGCCAGGGTAAAAAAGAAACCGCCTCGAAAGAGGCGGTTTCTTTATGCCTGAAGCTTTTGTTTCGAGTCGACGAACCTCAGCCCATCATGTCCTTGATCATGCGCTCCTGCTCCATCAGCTCGCGCTGACGGGCATCAATCCGCGAGGACAGCGGGAAGTTGTTGCCGGCCTTGCGCTTGGCGAAGTCCAGTTGCTGGATGGCTTGGCGGTAATCACCAACCAGCGCGAAGTATTCGGCGCGCGCCTGATGCAGTCCGATGATGTTGCCCGACAAGCCACGAGTCTCGGCGACCTGATACCAGACGTCCGGATCATCCGGGCGTGATTTGAGCAAACCTTCCAGTGCTTTCTCGGCCTCGGGGGCGCGGTTCTGTTTGAGCAACAGATCGACCCGTATCTGATTCAGCGGATAGTTGCCGGGATACTGTGCGAGCATCCGGTCCACCCGAGATTGTGCGTCGGGCAGGCGATTGTTGGTGATGTCCAGATCGACCTGCGCGAGGTTGTAGATGATTTCGTTCGGAGAGGTCGCCAGCAATTGCTTGAGATTCTCGCGTGCCTCATTCAACTGGCCGCCCTTGATCTGCGCAATCGCCAGACCGTAGCGTGCCACGTCATTTTTCGGGTTTTCATCCAGCTGTGCGCGGAAGCGCTTGGCGCCCAGGCCTGGGGTTTCTTCGTAGATCAGTTGCACGCGTGCGCGGATCAGTTGATAGCGCTTGGAGTCTTCGATGCCTCCCGGTCTGGCCTGTTCGGCACGGTTGCGGGTGTCGGCGATACGCGATTCGGTGACCGGGTGAGTCAGCAGGAATTCCGGCGGCTTGGCATCGAAACGGTATTGGCGCATCAAGCGTTCGAACATGGTCGGCATCGAGCGTGGGTCGTACCCGGCTTTTTCCAGATTGAGGATGCCGATGCGGTCGGCTTCCTGTTCGTTCTGACGGGAGAACGTCCGTTGCGACTGAATCGCTGCAGCCTGCGTGCCGGCAATGGTCGCGATCCCTGCATCACCGCCACCCGCCGCCGCAATAACGATACCCGCCAGCAGCGCGGCCATCATTGGCACCTGCATGCGCTGCGAAGCTTCGACGCCACGAGCAAAGTGGCGCTGCGACAAGTGAGCCAGTTCGTGCGCAAGTACCGACGCGTACTCGCCCTCGGTCTGCGCATTGAGGAACAAGCCACCATTGACCCCGACCACACCGCCCGGTGCTGCGAAGGCGTTGAGCTGCGGGCTGTTGATCAGAATGAATTCAAGGCGGCGGTCCGTGACCTGGCTGGTCTCCACCAGCTTGTACACGCTGGATTCGACGTAGTCCTTGAGTTGCGGGTCATTGAGCTGCGAGACCTGGCTGCGCAACATGGCGAGCCATGCGCGACCGAGCTGATATTCCTGTTGTGGAGAGACAATGGCAGAACTGGCGTCGCCAAGTGACGGCAGATCGTCGGCGAAGCCCGGTGAGGCGAGCAGGCAAGCGAGCGTCAGCAGGGTAGGGCGCAGAAAAGTCATGCACAAAGCCTTAGAAGACAAAGACCTTACTGTAGCCGGACACCGGGCCCGCGACCAGATATTCTAGGCAGCTCGATGACCCGAACCGGAGTGACGCAATGACTGACGCTGTAGCCCATGACGTGGAACTGGACGCCAGTGGCCTGAATTGTCCGTTGCCGTTGCTCAAGGCAAAAATGGAGCTCAACAAACTCCAAAGTGGTGCTGTCCTCAAGGTGATCGCCACCGATGCGGGCTCGCAACGCGACTTCCGCACCTTCGCCAAATTGGCCGGTCATACGCTGCTGCGCGAAGAAGACGAAGCGGGGATTTACCGCTACTGGTTGAAAAAAGCCTGACGCCGACAGCGTAAAAGACCTAAGGATTATTGATGTTCAAAGTGTTACGCGACTGGATTCAGCGCTACTTCTCCGATGAAGAAGCCGTGGTGTTGGCCGTGCTGTTGTTTCTGGCCTTTACCGCCGTGCTCACCCTTGGCGGCATGCTCGCGCCCGTGCTGGCGGGCATGGTGCTGGCGTATCTGATGCAAGGTCTGGTGGTCACCCTTGAGCGCTTGCGCGTGCCCGGTGGTGCGGCGGTGGGTCTGGTATTCGCCTTGTTCATGGGCGTGTTGATGCTGTTCATCGTCGTGGTCATGCCGTTGCTTTGGCATCAGTTGATCACGCTGTTCAACGAGTTGCCGGGCATGCTCGCCAAGTGGCAGTCGCTGTTGTTGCTGCTGCCAGAGCGTTATCCGCATCTGGTGTCCGATGAGCAAGTATTGCAAGCCATCGAAGCGGCGCGCGGCGAGATCGGTAAATTCGGCCAGTGGGCGCTGACGTTCTCGCTGTCGAGCCTGCCGTTGCTGGTGAACATCATGATTTATCTGGTGCTGGTGCCAATCCTGGTGTTCTTCTTTCTGAAGGATCGGGCCATGATCGGTGAGTGGGTGCGCGGCTATTTGCCACGCGAGCGCGCTTTGATTACCCGGGTCGCCCAGGAAATGAACCGGCAGATTGCCAACTATATTCGCGGCAAAGTCATCGAGATCGTGATCTGCGGCGGCGTGACGTACATCGCCTTCGTCGCCCTCGGGCTCAATTATGCGGCGCTGCTCGCGTTGCTGGTGGGCGTGTCGGTCGTGGTGCCGTATGTCGGCGCGGTGGTGGTGACCGTGCCGGTGCTGTTGATTGCGCTGTTCCAGTGGGGCTGGAGTGATCAGTTCATTTATCTGATGGCGGTCTACGGGATCATTCAGACACTGGATGGCAACGTGCTGGTGCCGCTGCTGTTCTCGGAGGCGGTCAACCTGCACCCGGTGGCAATCATTTGCGCAGTGCTGTTGTTTGGCGGGTTGTGGGGATTCTGGGGGGTGTTCTTCGCAATTCCCTTGGCGACGCTGTTCAAGGCGGTACTGGATGCGTGGCCGCGCAAGGAACCGGTGGTGGCGCCGCTGCTTTAGTGGCTGATTCAGATTGTTAGGTGGGGGTAGGGCCTCTTCGCGAGCAAGCCCGCTCCCACATTGGAGTTGTGAACGCCACAGATCCAATGTGGGAGCGGGCTTGCTCGCGAAGGCGTCAGTGAAGACGCCAGAGAAACATCAGGCCTTGTGCAGTTCCTGAGCCGCAGCCAGAACCGCATCCACATGCCCTGGCACTTTCACGCCGCGCCATTCCTGGCGCAGCACACCGTCCTTGTCAATCAGGAAGGTGCTGCGATCAACGCCCAGGTATTCCTTGCCGTACAGCTTCTTCAACTTGATCACGTCGAACAGCTGGCAGACGGCCTCGTCCTTGTCGCTGATCAGCTCGAACGGAAACTCCTGCTTGCACTTGAAGTTTTCGTGGGACTTCAGGCTGTCGCGGGAAATGCCGAAGATTTCCGTGTTGGCAGCTTTGAACGCCGCGTATTGGTCACGGAAACCCTGGCCTTCGGTGGTGCAGCCCGGGGTGCTGTCCTTCGGATAGAAGTAGATCACCACTTGCTTGCCCTTGAGTGCAGACAGGCTGACGGTCTGCCCGCTGGTGGCAGGTGCTTCGAAATCCGCAACCGGTTGATCGATGACAACGGCCATGAAAGCTTCCTTACATTGGGTTTTGTGGGCGCCACGGCTCGATCAGCGCATCCAGGTTCATCGCATCGGCGAAGTCGAGGAACTGATCGCGCAGCCAACTGATCTGGGTGCCGGCCGGCAGGGTGACGGTGAACGTGGCGTTGAGCATGGTGCCGCCGGTCTGTGGCGCCTGATAGGTATCGCACGTGAGGTTTTCCAGCTCGACGTTGTGATCCATGAAGAACTGGCACAGCTCATTGATGATGTCCGGGCGGTACGCCGAGCTGACGTAAGCCACGTATGGCAACGCCTGTGGGCGATTTTCCAGTGCGGCGCTACGTACCACGTTGACGGTGAACGCGTGCTTCTTGGCGAGGCCCGACAGGCTGCCTTCCAGGCGCGCCAAGGCGTCCCAGCTACCCGAGACCTCAAGGACCAGTGCGCTGCACTCGCCGTGGCGGGTCAGACGTGAAGTGACCACGGCGCAGCGGTTTTCATGGCTGGCGCGGCACAGGACGTTAGTCAGCTCCATGGGGTTGGCGCCGAGGGCACTGATGACAAGGAATTGTTCGCGAACTGTGGGGGTGGACATGCAGCATTCCTAAAGCGATGAGCGGTCGGTAGGTTAACGGGCGTCAGCCGCCGGGAAGTGCCTGTGCCTGCCCCTTCAGAAAACTCCGGAGCGCATTGCACGGCACTCTCCAATATAGCGGGAGCGCGCGACAGCAACGCTGGAACGGGGTCTGGGGGCCGAAAAGGGAGGCTGGAACCCGGCGTACAAGCTGATCAGTACCGATCAAAGTCTGAAGGGTAGCGAAAAGCGACGCCAAGGGGAATGGCGGCAGCGCAGTACTTCGCTTGTGCAAGCATCTTGGCGCCAGTACCATTACCGCTCTCTTTTTCCGGCAGGAGCGGTTTCATGATTGCGGGCAGTATGGTGGCACTGGTCACTCCCATGGATGCAGAAGGGCGTCTTGACTGGGACAGCCTCAGCAAACTCGTGGACTTCCATCTCAAGAACGGCACCCATGCCATTGTCGCGGTCGGTACTACCGGCGAGTCGGCGACTCTTGATGTAGAAGAGCACATCGCCGTCATCAAAGCCGTGGTCAAACAGGTTGCCGGACGTATTCCGGTCATCGCCGGCACGGGCGCCAACTCGACCCGCGAAGCCGTCGAGCTGACCCGCAACGCCAAGGAAGCCGGTGCCGATGCCTGCCTGCTGGTAGTGCCGTACTACAACAAGCCGACTCAGGAAGGCCTGTACCAGCACTTCAAACACATCGCTGAAGCGGTCGACATCCCGCAGATTCTCTACAACGTTCCTGGCCGCACGTCTTGCGACATGCAGGCCGAGACCGTGATTCGCCTGTCCACCGTGCCGAACATCATCGGTATCAAGGAAGCCACCGGCGACCTGAAGCGCGCCAAGACCATCATCGACGGCGTGAGCAAGGACTTCATCGTGCTGTCCGGTGATGATCCGACCGCGGTCGAGCTGATCCTGCTGGGTGGCAAAGGCAACATCTCTGTTACCGCCAACGTCGCTCCGCGCGAAATGGCCGACCTGTGCGAGGCCGCGCTGAAAGGCGACGCCGACACCGCGCGGGCGATCAACGAAAAACTGATGCCGCTGCACAAAGACCTGTTCATCGAAGCCAACCCGATTCCGGTCAAGTGGGCTTTGGTTGAAATGGGTCTGATGCACGAAGGCATCCGCCTGCCACTCACCTGGCTGAGCGCACCTTGTCATGAAACGCTTCGCTCGGCCCTGCGCCAGTGCAGCGTCCTGGTTTAATTGAGGAAGTACAACGCATGAAGCGAATGGCCGGACTTTCCGCACTTGCCTTGATTATCTCCAGCACCAGCGGCTGCGGATGGGTCTGGGGGCCGGAAGGTTATTTCCGCGACCGTGGTAGCGATTACCTGCAAGCGCAACAGACTGCACCGATGCAATTGCCACCGGATGTCAGCACCTCCAAGCGTCTGGACCCGTTGTTGCCGATCCCGCGCAACGTGGCTGATGACACTGCAACGGGCGAGTACGTGGTTCCGCGTCCTCAGCCGTTGTCGGCCATCGCCGATGCCACCGATTATTCGCTGCAGAAAAGCGGCGATTCGCGTTGGGTCATGGCACAGCATCCACCGGCCGAAGTCTGGCCAGTGGCGGTGCAGTTCTTCCAGGACAACGGTTTCCGTCTGGATGAACAACGTCCGCAAACCGGTGAGTTCACCACCACCTGGCAGCATTCCGATGAGTTGTCGGCGTCCATGGCCAAGCGCCTGAGCGCGGCCGGCGTCGCCAGCGACAGCGAAACCCGCGTGCGTGTGCGGATCGAGCCGGGCGTGCAGCGCAACACCAGTGAAATCTACGTGGTCAGCGCCGAGCGTCCTGCCGGCAGCACCGCCGACGTCGATTTCACCAACCGTTCGGTCAATACCGGTCTGGATGCCGCCCTGGTCGACGACATGCTTGCGAGCATGAGCCGTATCTCCGAGAAGGGCGGTTCGGTATCAATGCTGGCTTCGCGTGATTTCGATACCCCGAGCCGCGTCAGCCTCAGCGAAGACGGCAGCGGTAACCCGGTATTGAACGTCGGCACTGACCTGGACCGTGCCTGGTCGAGCGTTGGTCGTGCACTGGAACAAGGCGAATGGCGCGTTGAGGACATCAACCGCAGTCTGGGCCTGTACTACATCAACCTGGCCGAAAAAGCCGAGAAGAAAGACGACAAGCCTGGGTTCTTCAGCAGCCTGTTCGGCAGCGCGCCGAGCAAGGAAGAAGTTGAAGCCCGCGCCGAGCGTTATCAGGTTCGCCTGAGCAAGGTTGGCGAGAACATTCAGGTGACCGTCGAGAAAAACATCAACACCGTCGCACCGGCTGAAGTGGCGCGTAAAGTGTTGAGCGTGATTCAGGACAACCTGGGCTGATCAACCATGCGTTTTGCCGTTCTCGGCAGCGGTAGCCAAGGGAACGGCACGCTGATCGCCAGTGCTGATACGTATGTGCTGGTAGATTGTGGTTTTTCCCTGCGGGAAACCGAAAAACGCCTGTTGCGCCTGGGTGTGAATCCGGCGCAACTGAGCGCGATACTCGTAACCCACGAACATGCCGACCATGTGCATGGCGTGGGTTTGCTGTCTCGGCGCTACAATCTACCGGTCTACCTCAGTCGCGGCACATTGCGCGGGATGCGCAAACCGATTGAACCCGCAGGCTTTCTGGCCGGTGGCGAGCAACTGCAGATCGGAGCACTGAACATCGGGGTCATTGCCGTGGCCCACGATGCGCATGAACCGACCCAGTACGTCTTCAGTGATCAAGAGCAGCGGCGCTTCGGCCTGCTGACCGACCTGGGTTCCTACTGCGAGCGGGTGCTGGATGGCTATCGGGACCTCGATGCGTTAATGATCGAGTCCAACCATTGCCGCGACATGCTGGCTCGTGGGCATTACCCGTACTTTCTCAAGCAGCGGGTGGGCGGCGAGCTGGGACATTTGAACAACCATCAGGCGGCATTCCTGGTGTCCGAGTTGGGGTGGCAGGGCTTGCAACACCTGGTCCTGGCCCATCTGAGCAGCAAGAACAACATGCCGCAGCTGGCCCGGCAATGTTTTGTCGACACCCTCGGGTGCGACCCGGACTGGCTGCAACTGGCCGATCAAGATTCAGGGCTCGACTGGCGCCATATCGCCTAGCCCACCTACTTAGCAAGCGGAGCCCATCATGGAAAAACGTGAAGAACTCTACCGCGGCAAAGCCAAATCGGTTTACAAGACCGACGACGCTGACCGCTTGATCCTGCTGTTTCGCAACGACACCTCGGCGTTCGACGGCAAGCGCATCGAGCAGCTCGACCGCAAAGGCATGGTGAACAACAAGTTCAATGCCTTCATCATGCAGAAACTCGAAGCGGCCGGCGTACCGACCCAATTCGACAAACTGCTGGGCGACAACGAATGCCTGGTGAAGAAACTCGACATGATCCCGGTCGAGTGCGTCGTGCGTAACTACGCCGCCGGCAGCCTGGTCAAGCGTCTGGGTGTCGAAGAAGGCCTGAAGCTCAATCCTTACACCTTCGAACTGTTCCTGAAGGACGACGCCAAGGGCGACCCGTTCATCAACGAATCCCACGTCGTGGCATTCGGCTGGGGCACCGCCGAGCAACTGGTTCGCATGAAAGAACTGTCGCTCAAGGTCAATGAAGTGCTGAGCAAGCTGTTCGACGACGCCGGTCTGCTGCTGGTCGACTTCAAGCTGGAATTCGGCGTGTTCAGCGACGGCTCCATCGTCCTCGGTGACGAGTTCAGCCCGGACGGCTGCCGTCTGTGGGACAAGGACACCAAGAAGAAGATGGACAAAGACCGCTTCCGTCAGGGCCTCGGTGACGTCATCGAAGCCTACGAAGAAGTCGCCAATCGTCTGGGCGTACCGCTTTAATCGACGCAAGCATCTGATAGCACGAACAAAATTTCGAAAGAGGGTTTGCTTTCGGTAAAAGTGTTGTTATGATGCGCGCCGTTGGAGAGATGCCAGAGTGGCCGAATGGGACGGATTCGAAATCCGTTGTACCTTCACCGGTACCTAGGGTTCGAATCCCTATCTCTCCGCCATATTCAGAAAACCCCTGTAATTCAATGAGTTACGGGGGTTTTTCTTTTTGGGTTGTACTACTCGTTTGTACTACTCAATCTGCCCGCTGGCTGCCCTAAGTGCTGAGTTATTTTCTCCAGCACGGATTCGGGGTGTAGTGGTCAACTAATCCCGGACACGACGTTAAGTTTTTCCTCGGCCCGAGCTGGCGCCAGCCCACCATTGAATTGGTGAGGCCGAATCCAGTTATACCGATGCATCAAAAAATGGCTGATGTCGCGCTGTGCTTCCTGCGCAGTTCTGTAGCCTAAGGTCGGTATCCATTCAGTTTTCAAACTCCGGAACACTCGCTCCATCGGTGCGTCCCAGCAATTTCCCCGGCGACTCATACTCTGGCGTATCCGGTATCGCCACAACCGTTGGCGAAATAAACGGCTTGCATATTGCGACCCTTGATCCGAGTGGAATAGCAGGCCCGAAGGCCTGCCACGCAGCTCGTAGGCCATATCTAGGGCCTTGATCACGAGTTCAGCGTCCGGTTTTTCCGACAGTGCCCAGCCCACTATCCGGCGCGCGCAAAGATCCTGCACGACAGCCAGGTAATGCCATTTACCTTGAGCCCAGATGTAAGTGATGTCGCCGCACCAGACCTGGTTGGGCGCAGGAACATCGAACTCCCGATTTAACGTATTCGGGATATCCAGTCGTTAGACTGTTGCTCGTTTGTACGCATGAGAGCCAGGCTGTTTGCTCACAAGCTCAAGTTCGCGCATTAAGCTACGTACCTTGAACCGGCCCAGTTGCTCACCGTCTTCACGCATCATCGACAAGATGCTGCGGCTGCCCGCAGAACTGCGACTTTGCGTGAACAGTTCATTGACCCGACTGCGCAGCCGAAGCCGCTCAACATCAGGAGTCCGGCGTCTGAGACGCTGGGCGTAGAAACACGAGCGGGTGACTTCAAACACCTTGCACAGCCAATCAACCGGCTCATGGGCACTCAACTGATCAATCAGCGCAAACGCTCGTGATCTTCCGACATCAAGAGTGCGGTAGCCTTTTTTAGTATGGATTTTTCTCGCTCAAGCCGGGCGACCCAAGCTTCCAGTTCCTGAATTTTCTGCTGCTCCGGGGTCAGCGCCGTGCTCTGCGGAGTAACGCCTTGGTGCTCTTTCTGAACCTGGTCAACCCAGCGGCGCAGCGCTGACTCACCAATGCCGAGTGAGCGGCTGGCTTCGATGTAGCTGTAGTTTTGCTTGAGCACGAGGTCGGCAGCCTCGCGTTTGAATTCAGCAGTAAAGGAGCGGCGTTGTTTGGTCATCTGACACCTCGATCTGGCGAGCATTCTCGCCTAAATGGGTGTCCGGTTTCATTAGACCACTACAGTGTCCGTATTCCATGGCCAGAAGCGACCTGGGGGCGGCAGAAGGGGGGCGAATCCCTATCTGCGGATCACTGAGCCGGTTGAGGGGATTCGTATGGAAGCCCTAATTACTAGGCGTGATGAAACTTCAAAAGCTCCTTCCAGATGTAACCATAGCTGAAGCGCAGCCAAGTAATTTTTAACCGGTCGAAGCTACGTCGTAGCCAGCTGTTTTCTCGCGCTTTAAGTTCTTTGGCTATTTCTTCTAGTAACCATTCATCCTGAAACCCACTCCAAACAGGAGGGACGGGCGCTTCTAAATTGGTGAAACACACGGGAGCTACCTCTGAATACAAGATGTCTTCAACGACCTTTGGGTCGTAGCCCTGGATTCGTTCTGCGATAGAGGCATAGTCGACAGCGCTGTCTACGAAGGCTTCTGCCAGTGCGATCTGGATACTTGCTCGTTCCGCAGGAGTCAGAATATGTCCCAATGTGCCAGCTCCTCTAACTCTGCGTCGAACGTATCAGCCGCGACCCCGCCAGCAATGCCGCCGGCGATGCTTCCAATGAGAACAACGGCTATGGCACAGGCCGGAGCTCCAGGACCACAAAGAGCGGATATGCCCAACCCCGCCAGAAATCCGCCCGCCGCACCACCACCGAGGATGGTGGCTTGACGGGCCGTTTCCTTGGCCTTGTCGTCTGCGTTCAGTATTTGGTATGTGGCAAGCACCGCTGTCATGATGATGCCAACCTTGCCCATAACAGACATGATTTTGGTTCCAGCAGAGAACTTGGCATTGGCACTGCCAGACCGCTCTAGTGCTTTGTACAAGACTTCTTTCTGTTGGGCCTTAGAAAGTTGTTCGTAATTTTTGTTGAATTGGGTTTGAGACTTTCCGTCGAGGATTTCGCTGTATGTTTTTCCAGTCTTTTTCTTTTTTTGCACGATGGCCAAGCCCTGTGCAGAGGTCAGCTTGCGGTGTTCGTACATGATTTTGTTGCGCATCTCGTTGCTGAACTTTGTCGCTTCCTCGACGCTGATATTGCCGGCTTTCACGTCAGCGAATATCTGCTGTGACATTCGTCGAATATTGCCCTCGTAGCTTGCACGGACGCGTTCGTCCTTGATGGCATCGATGGAAAATCGACTCGCCGCCCCCTCCATACCTGCAACCGCCATCTCAAGCGGAGACTGCTCGAGCGTATGTTCGCTTTTGACAACATAACTTCCGGTTACCAAGTTCGGTTCGCTCACGAGAATATCCTTATCCCAAAATATCGTTCAGTAGTCCGTCGATACCTGCGACTGTGCAGGTGCTCTCGTCTTGGGCAAATGCCAAGGTATGGCATGTCTTTCCGGTGGGGTTGGAGAATTTGACTGAGTTGTTCGCGTCGAAGACGCCGGGCATGGAGGAGCCGTCGTCAAAGTGAGCTGTGCAGGAAAATCCTTCATAGCTTTCTTCCGCAGGAATTTTAAAGCCGATCCAGTTTCCGTGGATGACCATGGGCGTGGGAGGAATAAAGTGGGTGGGGGTATGCGCGCTGCCGATGATGACTGTGCCCGAACCGCCTATCACGACATCGCCATGGGTGCCGACAGTGCCGACTAGTGCAGCGTTTTTTCCGTTGATAAACACGGTGCCGGACACTTCCGAGGCTAGCGCGCTGCCGCAGGTACACGTGTCATCTTTGCGGGCGGCTGCAAGACCGTCGAAGAACACATCAGGAGAGCCGGACGCGATAGCTTTGGGACCGTGCCCGGGTATGGGGCAACTGGTTGGGTCGGTGATGCGTGCAGCTGGCTTTGCCATGATTGACTCCCTGTCAAAGAATTTAACGGGAATAACTGTATCAGACCTGCTTTGAGAAATGGTTCGCGAAAATGTTCGCAAAGTGATGTCTAGGACGTGCGATGGGAATTGATGGGGCCCAGGTGCTATTGCCAAGCTTGATTAGAGGGGAAGGTGGAGTGCAAGAGCGGAGCATTGGCTGAAGGTGTGCCGATGGGGCAGAACTGACTTCGGCGCTTTACTTAGTGTTGGTGTCTGTTTTGGCAAGCAAGCGGTGAAAACTGGAAACAGACACCTCAACAGACACCTTGGATTTGTGAGGCAGGCTGGAAGCCTTGAAAACAGTGGAGCGTGTGAAGGGAATCGAACCCTCGTTATCAGCTTGGGAAGCTGCAGGTTGTTAATTTCGAGTACGGTGTAACCATCGCAGGCCGTTAATAGCTCGTCTGTCCGTGTTGTATCATAATTCCGGCCATGCTATGTAACAGCCAAGATTACTTCCGAACAGTCTGAAGCACTGCACAAGTAGGAACTACTGATGGCGAATCTGCGTAGGGACAACCACTATGTACCGAAGCTCTATTTGAAGCAGTGGTCACATGACGGTTTTATCCCCACCTACCGATTACTAGTTCCCAACGAAAAATATCCATTGTGGAAAGAGCAATCTCTCAAAGGTATTGCATTTCACCAACATCTCTATACCTACCTGGCTGGGCAGGAAGAGACTGACGAATTTGAAAAGTGGCTTGATCAAGAGTTTGAAAACCCAGCGCAGGAAGCTATAGAGCGTGTCGTCAATGAGCGAAGTCTTTCGCCAGAGCACTGGAAGAAGTTAGTGCGTTTCGCTGCTGCTCAGGATGTGCGAACGCCTGCGCGGCTTAGAGAGTTTCTCGGACGGCAACGCGAGATACTGCCATCAATGCTGGAAGATTCCGTTGAGCGTTCTGTTCATATGATGGAAAGGGCTGTCCGAGGCAGGGGGGCGCTTCCAGAATCTAAAATTTATACCGACGGCTTTCCAATGAAAGTTTCAATCGAAAAGGAGTTGGACGGCAGTGGGTTGCTCAATGCAGAAGTCATCATAGGCAGGCGGTTATGGCTATGGAACATAAGGCATCTACTGACCAAGACTTTAGGTCGTCTGCCGAGGCATCGGTGGACGATACTCCATGCACCACAGGGCATATCATGGCCAACCTCGGATAACCCACTGATTCGTCTCAATTTCCATGATGCTCGAAACTATAACTTTGGGGGCGGCTGGGGAGTTGAAAACGGGGAGATACTTCTTCCGCTGAGTCCGAAACACCTTCTCTATACGTGCATCGGCAAGCGCCCTTGGTATCGAGGAAAGATGCTTGACGAAGAGAATGCTCAACTAATGCGGAAGATCATAATTGAGCACGCTGATCGCTACGTTTTTTCTCGAGACCAGAGCGATATCCATCTTATTCGGCCTCGAACGGTTTGTTCAGAAACGTTCAAACGTGAGCAAGATGAATGGGGAAATTGGCGGGATGAACAGTGCCAAGCTGAGGCTGAGCTTCTGCGTTAGCTTGAGGAACCTACGCTGGAGCGGAATCCGTTTAGGGCAAAAATCAGGGCAGAATCAGGGCCGCGATAGGCCATACGCGATTAGCGAAAAACGCGTATCTGGTGGGCTGGAGCGGTCTATGGTGATAGGCGAAGGTGTTCGAATCCCTATCTCTCCGCCATTACATAGAAAAAGCCCCGTAGATGAAAATCTACGGGGCTTTTTCGTTTTTGCGCGGAAGGTAAATGGCAAGGCCCTACAGGCAGGACACCTGTAGGGCAGTTTCATTTCAGCGGGATCTACACCCCCCATCCACAACAAGTCCGCACAACGGCGAATTGTTCAGGGTATCGAGGATGCGGCGCCGCGCAGTGTTCAGGCATTTAAATTTCCCTGACCGGCGTCTCCCCCTGCACAGCCTTGATCAACCCGATCACGTGCAGACAATCCGCCTTGTTCACATAGGACTCGCCACTGGCGATGGTCTCGTGATTGCCCGCCCTCAGCCTCCAGCGCCATTGCCCTTTGCCGGTACTCGGGGTGCCTTTGGATTGTCTGTAAATCTCGAAATACATTCAGTTCGCTCCATGCGATTTATTATTGCGACAGCCTGTGTGGCGCATCGACGCAAGCCTAGCTCAGGCGGGTTTTTTGGCTATCGGACATTTGTTTCCAATCGTTCGCGAATGTTTCCGAAGCATGCGGGCTAGAGCGTATGGATCGACCGCTGGATTGGCCAATATGACGCCGTCTGACCCTTGCAACAGCGTCATCGCTACTGCTTAATACGGGACGGCTCATGGTGTCGACAATCGTTCGACGACCGACAAACACTATAAAAAGAGCACTCCCTTGACCAAGCATGGAACGCAGCAGGCCGGGCACGTGACGTTATCACTGGTTGTCCCCGTTTTTAACGAAGAGGACAGCCTCGATACGTTTTTGCAGCGCATCAATGAAGTCTTTCAACAGCAGCCGTTGATTGATCTTGAGATGGTCTTCGTCAACGACGGTAGTACCGACGCCACGCTCGAGCGCCTGCTGGAATGCCAGCAGCAGGACTCGCGCCTGCGTATCGTCGACCTGAGTCGCAACTTCGGCAAGGAAGCGGCATTGTCTGCCGGTCTGCAGATCGCGACCGGGCAGGTCGTGGTGCCCATTGATGCCGATCTGCAGGACCCGCCGGAAATCATTCTGCTCATGATCGAGCGCTGGCGTGAAGGCTTTGAAGTGGTGCTGGGTCACCGCGTCAGCCGCCGCAGCGACACATGGGCCAAGCAGACGTCGGCGCACTGGTTCTATCGTCTGCACAACAAGATTGCCGAACAGCCATTGCCCGAGAACGTCGGTGATTTTCGCCTGATGGACCGTTGCGTGGTCGATGCCTTGCTGACCCTGCCCGAGTCCCGGCGCTTCATGAAGGGCTTGTTTGCCTGGGTCGGCTTCCGCACCACGCACGTTGATTACGAGCGTCCCGAACGCGTGGCGGGGCAGAGCAAATTCAATGGCTGGCGGCTGTGGAATTTTGCTTTGGAAGGCATCACCAGTTTCAGCACCGAACCGTTGCGGGTCTGGACTTACGTGGGTGCGCTGGTGTCGCTGGTTTCGTTTGCGTTCGCCATTTTCATTGTCTTGCGCACGTTGATTCACGGCGTCGACATGCCCGGTTATGCCTCCCTGATGGTGGCCGTGACCTTCCTTGGGGGCTTGCAGTTGATTGGCATCGGCGTGCTCGGCGAGTACCTGGGTCGCACTTATATCGAATCCAAACGCCGGCCGGTTTTTCTGGTGCGTCGTGTCTACGACTCCAAGGATTGAAACATGGACCTCAAGGAAACCGACATCCTCGGCGACACCATCGGCGAGCATTGGTATTACCGTTCGAAAGCCGCCGCGACCCGGCGCTTGCTGGGCGCTGCGCCGATCGGGCGAATTCTCGATGTGGGCGCCGGTTCCGGGTTTTTCTCCCATCACCTGCTGACCCATACCGATGCGCGGGAAGCGTGGTGTGTCGACATCAGTTACCCCGCCGACTCCAGTGCGACGACTGCCGGCAAGCCGGTGCATTACCGCCGCGGGATCGACAACCTCGACGCCGATCTGGTGCTGCTGATGGACGTGCTGGAGCATGTCGATGACGACCTTGGCCTGCTGAGGATGTACGTCGACAAAGTGCCGTCCGGCAGCCGCTTTCTGATGACGGTGCCGGCGTTCCAGTTTCTCTGGAGCGGGCACGATGACTTCCTTGAGCACAAGCGCCGTTACACTCTGGCGCAATTCGAAACCCTGGCGCGCGATGCCGGGCTGACCGTGCAGCGCGGCGCCTACTATTTCGGCGCGGTGTTCCCGATTGCGGCGCTGTTGCGGCTATTGCCGCAAGGGCCGCAGGCCTCGGTGCCGCGCTCGCAGCTCAAACGTCATCATCCGCTGGTGAACAGCGTGCTCAACACGCTGTGCAGCCTCGAACTGCCGCTGATGGCCTGCAACCGCCTCGCGGGTCTCAGTGTCTTTGTGTTGGCGCAAAAGCCGTGACCTCGGCCGAAAAGTCGGCGTTGATCCAGCGTGGCCTGCGGTTTGCCGTGACCGGTCTGTTTGTCACGGCGTTGCACGCGCTGGTGGCGGTGCTGTTCATCAATTTCATTGCCGCACAACCGCCCCTTGCCAATGGTGTGGCATTTGCCGTGGCGACGGTGGTTTCCTATGTGATCAACACCACCTGGAGCTTTTCCGCCCGCTTGCATGGCCGAACCTTGTTGCGTTTTCTGCTGGTCTCCGCCGGCGGGTTTCTGTTGGCGGTGTTGGTCGCTTGGGTGGCGCAGATCGCCGGGCTTCACTATTTGCTGGGTATCGTTGCGGTGGCGCTGACGATCCCGGCATTCACCTTTGTGTTGCATAATTTCTGGACGTATCGATGAGGGACGTGAACAAGCATCCGGCTCTCGCGCTGCTGCCGTTGCTGCTCGGTGCGCTGGCGTTTTTCCTGGTGATCGGACCGCGCGCGCTGGACCCGCAAAACATCGCCTGGCTGAAGGATGGCGATCCTGCCACGCACTATCTGGGCTGGGCATATTTCCGCCATTCGCCGTGGACCTTTCCGCTCGGGCTCAACCCGTCCTACGGTCTGGAGTTGGGCAGTGCGATCATTTTCTCCGACTCCAATCCGCTGCCGGCGCTGTTGTTCAAGCCCTTTAGCGGGTTACTGCCCGAGACCTTTCAGTATTTAGGCTTGTGGTTGTTGGCCTGCTTCGTTCTGCAGGCCTGGTTCGCCTGGAAACTCTTGGGGCTGATCACCGACAACCCCGTGCTGCGCCTGTTGGGCGCGGGGCTGTTGGTGTTTTCGCCACCGCTGTTGGTTCGCACCGGCGGGCACTTGTCGCTGGCCGGTCATTTCCTGATTCTGGCTGCGCTGTATCTGGCGCTGCATCCAGCGATTCAGCGGCGACGCTGGGCGTGGGGCGCCTTGCTGGCGGTCACGGCCCTGGTTCACGCGTATCTGTTGATCATGGTCGCGTTGCTCTGGGTGGCCGATCTGCTGGGTAAGGTGAGCCTTGGCAAGTTGACCCGTCGTCAGGGCGGGTTCGAGTTTGCCAGTCTGTTCGCGTTGGTCAGCGTGTGTTGTTGGCAGGCGGGCTATTTCAGCATTGTCGACGGTGCCGGCGGGGGCGGATTCGGCTGGTATCGGATGAACCTGCTGGCATTGTTCGATCCCGATGGCTGGTCGTTCGTATTGCCGGACATCAAAATGGACGGCGGTGATTACGAGGGCTTCAACTATCTGGGCCTTGGCGGCCTGTTGCTGTTGCCCGTGGCCGGCATCGCTTTGTTCCAGCGTGACATTTCCTTGAAAGCACTGCTGACCAGACGCCCGTGGCTATTGCTGGCGATGTTCGGGCTGACGCTGTTTGCCTTGTCGAACCATATCGGCTGGGGTACGCACAGTTTCAGTTATCCACTGCCCAGGTTCATTGAGGGGCTGGCAAGTATTTTTCGCGCCTCGGGACGTCTGTTCTGGCCGGTGTTCTACGCGTTATTTGTGTTGGTCATTTATCTTGTGGTGCGCGGTTATCGAGCACCAGTCGCCGTGGTTTTGCTGGCGTTGGCGCTGGTGGCGCAAGTCGTCGACACCCGCATCGCCTGGGCCGGTTTGAGGGCGGCGAAAATGATCCCTGAAACGTCGGCCTGGGACAGTCCCATGCGCGATCCTTTCTGGGAGAGTGCCGCCAGTCACTACAAGAACATCCGTGCGTTGATGCCGAAAAATCAATCGGATCAGTGGCAGGTCATCGCCGATTTTGCCGCCACCCACGGGCTGAAAACCGATGCGGTGTACATGGGCCGGGTCAGTCCCAAAGCGCAGGACACAGCGCAGCGCGAAGCACTGCGCCGACTGGCGAGCGGAGAATACGCGAGCGATTCCCTCTACATCCTCGATGAGGATGCAATGGATCTGGCGATCAAAAGCGTCCACAGCGACACGGACCTGCTGACTCGGGTCGACGACTTCGTCGTACTGGCGCCGGGCTGGAAGCGCTGCGGGCAATGCCCGGCCATGGCTGATCAGGGGCGCGCAATGTCCGTCGTACCCTTGAGTCGGCCAGGGCTGGTGCAGACCTTCAATCGCAAGACCCGGCAATTGCTCAAGGGCTGGTCGACGCCGGAACCCTGGGGAACCTGGAGTGAGGGCAAGGACGCTGAAATCGCCCTGCGTGTCGCCCCTGAGGCGCGTCTGATCGTGATGGATGCATTGGCGTTCGTGATGCCGCCAAACCTGAATCAGCGAGTCATCGTCAGTATCAATGGAATTCAGGTGTTGTCGACTCGCCTGACTCAGGTTCAGGGCAATCAGTTGCACATCCCGATCACTGCTGCTGCACGGGAGACCTTGGGCGGTGACGGCTCGCTGACGCTTCAACTGCATCTTCCCGATGCGGTGAGCGCACAGCAATTGGGCCTGAACGATGATCCGCGCGTGATGGGACTGGGGTTGAAAACACTGACCGTGCAATGAATGCGCAGTCGTACACCCAAAGGTTGATGGACGCCGGGCCCAAGGCCTTTCTACACTGCCCGTATTCCGGGGAGCGGGGGCAATGGATGAACCGAAATGAACTGCGCAAGGCTGACATCAACCTGATGGTGGTGTTCGAGACCTTGATGCTCGAACGCAACGTGACCCGGGCGGCGGAGAAACTGTTTCTCGGTCAACCGACCATCAGTTCGGCGCTCAATCGTCTGCGGACGATGCTCAATGATCCGCTGTTTATTCGCGTCGGTCATCGCATGGAACCGACTGCCCGCGCCGAAGAAATCTTCCGCCATCTGCAGCCCGCGCTGGATTCGTTGTCGATGGCACTGAGCCTGACCCGGGAGTTCGACCCGGCCGTCAGCACCATGACCTTCCGTATCGGCTTGTCCGACGACGTTGAGTTCGGTCTGCTGCCGCCACTGTTGCGGGCGCTGCGCCAAGAGGCACCCACCGTGGTGTTCGTGGTGCAGCATGTCGATTACTGGCGGATTCCCGATCTGCTGGCGTCCGGCGACATCACGGTCGGCATCAGCCAGACCCGTGGCCTGCCGGCCAATGCCAAGCGCAAATTGCTGCGCCATATTCAGCCGAGCATCCTGCGCGCCGACGTTTCGGACACCCCGTTGACCCTTGATGAATATTGCGCCCGTCCGCATGTGCTGGTGTCCCACACGGCGAATGTCAGTGGCTTCGCGGATGAGTGGCTGGCGGAGCTCGGCCGCACCCGCCAAGTGGTGCTCTCGGTGCCGCAGTACAGCGCGCTGCCGGCGCTTTTGGCCGGAACCGATCTGATCGCCAGCCTGCCGGACTACACCGCCGAAGCAATGGCCGCCTCGGGCCTGTTGTTCAAGGAGCCGTTTCCCTTCAAGACGCCGACGCTGGACCTGTCGATGGTCTGGCTCAGCCACGTCGACAACGACCCGGCGGAGCGCTGGTTGCGATCCAGGCTGGAGCAATTCATGAGCGAACGCCCGACCACATCCGACTGAACAATCGCGGCGTCAAGCCGGGGGATGCCGGTGGCGTCGGAAAAGGCGCAGGAGAGCAGGATGGCGCTGTGTTATATGTACGACCTTTCCGCCGACCGACTGGAGCCTCCCGATGCCACACCTGCACATGGAATACACCGCCAACCTGCCGCAACTGAACGCCGACGTGGCGTTGATTCGGCTCAACAACACCTTGGTGGGGTCCGGTCAGTTCGCCGCCGAGTTCGATATCAAGAGCCGTGCGGTGAAGGTCGAAACGTTCAAGGTCGGCACCGCCATGGCGGAGCGGGCGTTCGTACATGTGAAGCTGGCGCTGCTCAGCGGCCGCTCCCCGGAGGTCAAGAAGCAACTGTCGCAGAGTCTGCTGGCAGTGCTGCAGGAGTTGTGTGAATGGCCGGCGGGTGTCGAAGTGCAACTGTGTGTCGAGCTGCTCGACATAGATCGCGAGTCCTACAGTAAAACCGCCATCGGCGTGTAGGACTCAGCCAGCTTCCAGCTCACTACAGACTTTGATGACTTGCTCGCGCAGCCAGACGTTGGCGCTGTCCTGGTCAGCGTGCTGGCTCCATTGCATGTCAAGGGTAAACCCCGGCAAGCCGTTTGGCGCCTCACAGTGATTGAACACCGCCTCATTGGTCAGCAAGCGCTGAATCCGCCGAGGCAGGGTAAGGATGAAGTCCGTGCCGGTGATCATTTTAAGTGCCGCGCTGTAGCTGTTCGAGCGGGCGACGATCTGGCGCTTCTGCGCTTGCCGCGCCAGCCAGCCGTCGACCATGTTGGTGGTGGAGGTCCACGGGGTCGGGAACACATGGCGACGCTCGGTGAAGGCCTGCAAGCTCAATCGCGGTTCCAGCGGCGTGGCGCGCTTGTCAAAGACGCAGACCAGATCGTCTTCCAGCAGCATTTTTGATTTCAGGTCGGCGTGATGACGATGGAAGTCGGGGCCGAAGCTGATCACCAGGTCGAGGCTGCCGTCGCGCAGTTCTTCAGCCGGTACATCGGTTTCGAACTTGCGCATGTTGACCATCACCGGCAAGTCATCGAAGTCGAAGCGCTTCAACAGACGTGGCAGAAGCAGTTGCTCGAAGTATTCCGGGGCGCAGATATTGAACGTGACCGCTTGCTGGGTCGGGTCGAACGCCGGTGCGCCGGCGTGGCACAGATTGATGTTTTCGAGAATCTTCTGCACATGGCCGTACATGTTGCAGGCCTTGTAGGTCGGGCGCATGCCGGTGCGGGTGTTGATGAACAACTCATCCTCGAAACTGGTGCGCAGTTTCTTCAGGCAATAACTGACAGTGGACTGGCTGACGAACAATGTTTCCGACACATCGGTGACGCTGCTTTGCTCATACACGGCGATAAACACCATGAGGTCCTGCATGTCGAGCTTTCTTAGCAAGTTACTGTTCAGCATCCGTTCTGTCTCGCTGTGCTCCTTGCGCTGAATCCGCGCAAACGTGTGCGAACGATCCTAACGGAACGATGGTGCCAGGACAAAGCTTTGTAGGACATTTCACGGACAGTTGTGGGACAGAAAGTTTTAGCAACACGACGGCGTTAATCAAATGCGTTGAAAGGTGGCCAGATGCCTTTAGCCTGGCTGGGCAAAGTGTCGTGCGTAATGCACGGGATCGAAGCGCGTGACCATCAGCAACATGATCACCATCACCGCCGTCAGTGACCACCACGCCCACTCGAAACTGCCCAGTTGATCGCGGATCAATCCGGCCCCCAGTGGCGACAGACCTGCAATCAGATAACCAATGCCTTGTACAAAAGCCGTCAGGCCTCCCGCTCGTTGCGGCGCCTCAAGGTGATCGAGCGAGACGATCAGGCTCATCGGAAACAGCCCGCCGATGCCCAGGCCCAGCAGGCATGGCCACAGCAGGCTCAAGTGCTGCGGGCTGATGATCAATCCGCAGAATCCAATGATGATCAGCCCGAGCAGGCTCATCAACACCACACGCCGATCACGGCTGCGGTTGGCGATGGCGGGTGTCACCAGGCCGGAAATCACCTCCATGGCGGTCAGAAAACCCAGGAGCAGACCGGCCTGTTCTTCGCTCCAGCCCTTTTCCACGTAATACGGCGCAAGCCACGCAAGTACGCAGGTGTAGGACGCTGTGCCTAATCCGAAGAAGATGGCAAGTAACCAGGCGCGGGAATTATTGAAGAAGGATTCAGTCCGGGTTGCGGTTGCCATGCTCGCAGGCAAGTGCCCGCGTTGCGACCACCAGAACAGCAGTGCGAGCACAGCGAGGAGCGCCCAGATCGCCAAACCGCTGCGCCAGTTGCCGGTTTGCACCTTCACCAGCGGTGCAAACGAGGCTGCAATGGCTGCGCCGCACATGATCGAGGTGACATACAAACCCATGCACAGCGCCACGTTGTCGCGAAAGCGCGACTTGATGAGCGCCGGCATCAATGCCTGAATCAGCGCAATACCGACGCCTGCCAGCACCGCGCTGGCAATCAATTGCCCGGCCGAGTCGACAAACAGCCGCGATACCGTCGCCAGACCAATGATCAACAGCGACATCAGCACGGTGCGCTGTTCACCGAGACGCTGACTGATACCTATACCGAAAAACATCGCCAGTCCCATCGCCATCACCGGCAGCATGGTCAGCAGCGACGCGAGGCTGAAACTCAGCGCAATGTCGCCGCGAATCGCAGAGAGCAACGGCCCGACGGCCGCCATCGAGGGACGTAAGTTGAGTGCAACCAGACTGATTGCGAGCATCAGCCAGACAGCGGGGCGCGAAGTGGTGCGGACGGTTTCCATCATCAGACCTTTGAGCGGAGCTGTCGATTTAGCGCAGGAGCGTCAACCGCCCGCAAACCAGAAAACCCATCCAGCTAGCGAAAAATCAAATATCACCTTCAGGTGCTACCGCAGGCCGCGAACGTTAAAGCCAGATCAAAAAATCGCAGCTTCCGGCAGCTCCTGCAGAAGTCTTCAACTGAACCCTGGCTGAATCATTCTCAAATACTTCGAAAGTTGTCGATTTATTTATCAGTCCAACTATTCGTTGGCGTCTTTTTCACAAAAAATTGATGCATTCCTGCCTAAAGTTTGTCACGCCGTAGTTAATGAAAATTTCACATTCGAGACGTTCATCATTAACCCGGGTTCTTCTTTCAGGAACGCCATTCATTATGTTGAAGTTAAAAGCCGTGCGCCCGGAATGGGTGACGTTGTTTGCCAGTGCCTTTCTTTTGTTCGGCTTCAATTTTGCACTCTGGCAGCACCTGTTAGAGATCACCTCCGCCGATGGCAAGGGCATTGCCATGCGGTTGGCGTTTGCAGTGATGATCTTCGCGGCGTTCAATACGGTCCTGACATTCCTGGCCTTTCGCCCGGTGCTCAAGCCGCTGCTGACATTGTTGTTTCTGATCAGTGCGGGCGTGGCTTATTTCATGGGCCAATATGGCGTGATGATTGACGCCGGCATGTTCCGTAACTTTGCCGAGACCAATGTTACGGAAGTTCGTGATTTGCTCTCGTTGAAGTTGTTTGTCTATATCCTGTTGCTGGGGGTTTTACCGTCCTGGTTGTTGTGGAAAGTTCCTGTAAAGTATCGGCGCTGGCATCATGAGTTGTTCAGTAAAGTGATAGTCAGTGTGGCTTCGGTGGCGGTTATTGGGGGTGTCGCATTGGCCAACTATCAGGGCCTGTCATCACTGTTTCGCAATCACCATGAAATTCGTTTGATGCTGGTGCCGAGCAATTACATCGGCGCGTCGGCGGGTTACTTGCTTGAGCAAGTCGCCTCGGCCAAGCAACCCTTCGTCAAGATCGGCGAAGATGCCGAGCGCGATCCCCAAGTGAAACTTCAGCCACGCAAATCCCTGACCGTGCTGGTGGTGGGCGAAAGTGCCCGGGCGGAGAACTTCGGCATTCTCGGTTACGACCGGGACACCACGCCGCAACTGGAAAAGGAAGCCGGGTTGATCGCATTTACCGATGTGCACTCCTGCGGCACGGAAACCGCCGTGTCGGTGCCTTGCATGTTTTCCAACATGGGGCGCAAGGGTTACAACGCCAGCAAGGCGAAGAATGAAGAAGGTCTGCTCGACGTGCTCAAGCGTGCCGGCATCGACGTGATCTGGCGCGATAACCAGTCCGGCTGCAAAGGCACCTGCGACCGGGTCACCCTGCAGGATGTCAGCAACCTGAAAGACCCGGCACTGTGCGCCGACAGCGAATGCCGTGATGAAATCCTCCTGCAAGGCCTGCAAGGTTTTATTGATCATCTGGATAAAGACACGGTGTTGGTGCTGCATCAGATGGGCAGCCACGGCCCGGAATATTTCAAGCGATATCCAAAGGCATACGAGCACTTCACCCCGGTGTGTGAAAGTAATGCGCTGAACAACTGCAGCCGCGAAAGTATCGTCAATGGCTATGACAACACGCTGGTGTATACCGACCATGTGCTGTCGAGCCTGATCGATGTCCTGCGCAACAATCAGGACAAAGTCGATACCGCCATGTTGTACCTGTCGGATCACGGCGAGTCCCTGGGCGAATACAACCTGTTCCTGCATGGCACGCCTTACATGCTGGCGCCTGAGCAACAGAAACATGTGGCGATGCTGGCGTGGTTCTCCGACAGCTATCAGAAGGCTTACTCGGTCGACACCCATTGCCTGCAAATGAGCCGTGACAAACCGCTGAGCCAGGACAACCTGTTCCATTCGATGCTGGGTCTGCTGGAGGTCAAGAGCAAGGTGTATGAGGCGGATCTGGACATGTTCGCCGGTTGCCGTGGTGCCGTCATCGACGGCGTACTGGCCAAAGAATGAAGCCGCTACCTCTGTAGGAACCGTCTGCGGCAGTTTCTGCAGGCCCGTTCCAATCCCGCTGTCAGACTATTCTTTCAAGCTGGCAGGACATTTCGTTACAGCTCTTGCCCTTCGCAGGCGCGTAAATCGCCAGTGGCGATATATACTGCGCGCCATTCTTCAAGGGAGAGCCGTGTGGCCATCGATATTCACTGGATTCGCGACAACGAAAGCCTCGCGCAGTTTTGCGCCGAGTGGCAGCAATTGCCGTTCGTTGCCCTCGACACCGAATTCATGCGGGTCGACACCTTCTACCCGATTGCCGGCCTGTTGCAGGTGGGCGACGGCAAACGCGCCTACCTGATCGATCCGCTGACCATCAACGCTTGGCAGCCCCTGGCCGCGCTGCTGGAAAACCCGGCGGTGCTCAAAGTCCTGCACGCGTGCAGCGAAGACCTCGAAGTGCTGCTGCGTCTGACCGGCAGTCTGCCGGCGCCGATGTTCGACACCCAACTGGCTGCCGCCTATCTCAATCTCGGTTTCTCGATGGGCTATTCGCGGCTGGTGCAGGAAGTGCTCGGCATCGAACTGCCGAAGGGCGAGACGCGCTCCGACTGGCTGCAGCGTCCGTTGTCGGAAACCCAGATCAGCTACGCCGCCGAAGATGCCGTGCATCTCGCGGAAGTTTTCGTACAACTGCGGCCGAAACTGTCCGACGACAAATTCGCCTGGGTATTGGAGGACGGCGCCGAACTGGTCGCCAACCTGCGCCGCGAAACCGATCCTTACGAGGTCTACCGCGACGCCAAACTGGCGTGGAAGCTGTCCCGCGCACAATTGGCGGTGCTGCGCGAACTGTGTGCCTGGCGCGAGAAAGAAGCCCGCGCACGCGATCTGCCGCGCAATCGCATCGTTCGGGAGCATTCGCTGTGGCCGCTGGCCCGCACGCAGCCGGACAATCTCGTGGCGCTGGGCAAGATCGAAGACATGCACCCGCGTACCGTGCGTCAGGACGGCCAATTTCTGCTTGATCTGATCAAGCGCTCTGGCAGTGTGGGGCCTGATCAATGGCCGCCCGCCGTACCGGAGCCATTGCCGATTGAAGCCGCTGCGTTGATCAAACAACTGCGCGCATTGGGCCAGGCTGAGGCCGAGCGTCTGGGCATCGCCCCGGAACTGATGCTGCGCAAGAAAACCCTCGAAGCGCTGGTCAAAAGCGGCTTCCCTGAGGGCCCTTACCAATTGCCTGAGTCGTTGCGTGGCTGGCGCCGCGAACTCATGGGCCAGAAGCTGCTCGACAGCCTGGCCACCGCCGGAGAACAGCCTTGAAACGTATTTGCTCCATCTACCAAAGCTCCAAGCGCAGCGGCATGTACCTTTATGTGCTCAAAAGCGATGCGCTCGAGCGTGTGCCGGAAGCGCTGATGCTGGCGTTCGGCAAGCCGAAGCATTCCTTCGACCTGGTGCTGTCGCCCGAGCGCAAGCTGGCCAGCGAGGACATCGTCGTGGTCCTGGAAAACCTCGACAAGCAGGGCTACCACCTGCAGATGCCACCGGCCGAGGACGAGTACATCGAGCACTTGCCCGAAGAGTTGCTGCGACGCAACGATCCGGTCTGATCTGCGGGGTCCCGTTCTGGGCCCCGGTTGACCCTTGAACTGTTTTTACCGCGATGGCCAGCCGAAATCCGGCGGCCGTCTGCACGGTTTGCGAAAGGTTTGAAGATGCGCGTTCTGATTGCTGAACACGACCACGCGATATACGCCCGGCTGCTGCGTCAGGCAGCGCCAGAGCTTGAAGTGCTGACCAGCGGCGACTCCGCCGAACTGGCCCGTCAGGCGGCCGATTGCCAGGTGTGGCTGGGCCAGCCGGATCTGCTGGCGACCCTGTTGCGCCAAGGTCATCAACCACAATGGCTGCAATCGACCTGGGCGGGGATCACGCCGTTGCTCGCCGATGGTTTGCGCCGCGATTATCGCTTGACCCGCGCGGTGGGAATTTTTGGTCAGGTCATGGCTGAATACGTCCTCACTTACCTACTCGGCCACGAACGCGAGGTGCTGGCACGACTGGTCAGCCAGGTCGAGCGCAAATGGGACAACCGCAGCGGCCAGAGCCTGGTCGGGCGCAAGGTGTTGATCGTCGGCACTGGCGACATCGGCCAGAGCGTGGCGCAGTTTCTGTTGCCATTCGGCATTGAGTTGTATGGCATCGCCAGCAGCGCCCGCGAGCAGGCTCCGTTTGTCGAAGTCGGTTCGATGGCTGATCTGCCACGACTGGTGGGCGAGGTGGATTACGTGGTCAATCTCCTGCCGAACACCGAACACACTCACGATATCTACGACGCGGCGCTGTTCAAGCAATTCAAGCCGACCGGGTTGTTCATCAACGCCGGGCGCGGGGTTGCGGTGGTGGATGCGGATCTGGTGGCCGCGTTGAAGGAAGGTCATCTGGCGGGGGCAGTGATCGACGTTTGCCGTCAGGAGCCACTGCCGCAGCGCCATCCGTTCTGGACCGCCTGGGGCTTGCTGCTGACGGGCCACAGCTCGGCGCCGACGTCGCCGGCGTTGATGGTGCAGCTGTTTGTCGAGAACCTGAAGGCGTATCAAGCGGGTGAAGCGTTACGCGGGGAAGTGGATTTCAGTCGCGGCTATTGAATTATTCCCGATCCAGGTGTGGGAGCGGTTCCGCCGCCAGCTCGTTTAGCGGACGGCGCGATTGACCGGCAGTCGCTAGCGCTTGGCCCGCCGCGACTTGGGCACTAGACTGGCGGCCTTTTCACCACCTGATGTTGATGCTTGAGCCATGGCCGCCAAAGTCGAACCGTTCTGGAAACGCAAAACCCTCGATCAACTGGATCACGAGGAATGGGAATCGCTGTGCGACGGCTGTGGTCTGTGCTGCCTGCAAAAACTCGAGGATGAAGAGGACAACAGCGTTTATTACACGCGCATCGCCTGCAAACTGCTGGATCTGAAAACCTGCCAGTGCAGCGATTATCCCAATCGCATCAAGTTTGTCCCGGACTGCATCCAGCTCACCCCGGGCCAGGCCGAAGCATTCAAGTGGCTGCCGCCGACCTGCGGTTATCGCCTGGTCAGCGAAGGCAAGGACTTGCCGTTGTGGCACCACCTCGTCTGCGGCGATCGCGATGCCGTGCATCACGAACGTATTTCCCAATCCGGGCGCATGCTCGCCGAGGGCAGCGTGCCGGAAGATGACTGGGAAGATCACCTGATTTTCCGCGCGGGCTGAGCGTCCGCCGAATCAGGCTTTGCCAAGGAGTGTGTATGGCTGGCGGATTGCAGCGAGCGTCGATGATTGCGCTGCTGGCGTTGAGCGCGCCCGTCTGGGCGGCGAAGAAAGTCGATCTGGATTATCACGTGCGTCTGTTGCCGCAGAGTGATCAGGCCGAAGTACGGCTGACGCTGACCAAGGGCGAAGCGGTGCGCAGTCTTGATTTCGACCTCGGCGACGGCAGCCATTACAGCGACTTCAAGGCGGATGGCCAATGGCTCCTCAACCCTGGCAAGCAGGCCCGTGGGGTGTGGCGTCCCGCCAGCGACAAAGCCAGTCTGACCTATCGCGTTCGCCTCAGCCTCGGTCGCAGGAACGGCAGTTTCGACGCGCGCATGACCCCAGCCTGGGCGCTGATGCGCGGCGATGATCTGGTGCCGCCAGCCAGACTCGATCAGCAGGACGGCACTGAACTGGTCGCGCGCCTGCAATTCGAATTGCCCGACGGCTGGAAGAGTGTCGAAACCGCCTGGCCGCGCATCGGCAAGAACAAATTCCGCATCGACAACCCGTCACGCCTGTTTGATCGCCCGACCGGCTGGATGCTCGCCGGCAACCTCGGCAGCCGCCGCACACGTCTGGGCGAAACCGAAGTCACCGTGGCCTCGCCGCAAGGGCAGGGCATGCGCCGCATGGATGTGCTGACGTTGCTGACCTTCGTCTGGCCGCAACTGCAGGCTGTTTATCCACGGCATCCAGGCAAACTGTTGATCGTCGGCGCCAACGACCCGATGTGGCGCGGCAGCCTCGGCGCGCATGAATCGATCTACGTCAACACGCGATTGCCGCTGGTCAGCGAAAGCGGCAGCAGCGCGCTGGTGCGCGAACTGGCGCAGGTGTTCGGGCGGATCAACGATGAGCAGCGCAGCGACTGGGTCAGCGAGGGATTTGCCGAGTATTACGCCATCGAGCTGGTGCGCCGCGCCGGCGGCATGAGCGATGAGCGTTATCAGGCGTTGCAGGCAAAACTGATCAAGGACAGCCAGAAAGTCACGACCTTGCGCGGCGAGCAGATCAGCCCGGCGCAGGTGTCAAAAGCGGTCGTTTTGCTGCAGGAACTGGACAACGAGATTCGCTTGAAGACGCGCAACAAGCGCTCGCTGGATGATGTGTTGCGTGGGGCGATGCGTCTTGGGACGGTGAGCACCAAGGAATTTGTGCAACTGGCCGAGAGCGTTCTCGGCGAATCCTCGAATGTCCTTGATACCGCGTTACTGCAGTAATACCGCTTTCGCGAGCAAGCCCGCTCCCACAGTGTTTCAGGCTGGACACAAAATCATGTGCTCACCCACAAAACCTGTGGCAGCGGGCTTGCTTGCGAAGGAGCCGTCAGCCCCGCGTCAGATGCTGGATCAAACCCCGGCCTTCGGCGACTTCACCGAATCATTGCCGGTCACCGTGGCGGTGCCGGTCGCCGCCTCGGCATTGGCCTTGAGCTTGCTCAGCTCTTCCCCGGCCCGTTCAATCCTGGCGCGCACGTTGTTCATGTCCTGACGGCTTTTCTCCAGCAGGCTTTTCATCGAGCTGTGCCCGGTGATCCCGCGCGCCATGGCCACGCCGCCAATCGCCACCTGAATCAACCCGAACACCCCGCCACGGCGCAGGCCCTTGCCGACCATGATCACACCGCCCGCCAGCGAGCCGATGCGCTCCCAGCCTTCGACGTTCTGTTCGGAACGGCTTTGAAACGGGGTGGATTCGATACGTTCGACGCGTTTGAGCTCGGTCATGATCTGTCTCCGGCAATGAGTAATGGATACACAAGCTGACTGCCTGGGCGGTCTGCTCGTTCCATCGGATGTGCGACGTTTCAGCGGAATTTTGGCCCTGAACGGGTGTTCAGGCCCTTGGCCATACGGTCGTAAAGCACGACGTTGACCGTGGCGGCGAGGTTCATGCAGCCGGTGGTCGGGATGTACACGACGTCTTCACACCAGTCGCGGATCTCTTTATCCAGCGAACCGTCTTCCGGGCCGAAGATGTACAGGGCGCGATCCGGGTGAGTGTATTCCGGCAGCGGGCGGGCGCCCTCGACCAGCTCCACGGCAACCGGGACGCAGTTGAGCGGAAGGATCTTTTTCAGATCATCGATGCCGATCAGCGGGATGTCGTAGTGCACGCGTTTGGTGTCGGTGACGAAGTCGGCGGCGCGTTCATAACGCTTGCCGGTGTAGAACACCGAGGCCACGCCATAGCAGCCTGCGGCGCGCATCACCGAACCGACGTTCTCCGGTGATTTGGGGTTATACAAACCAATGCAGCTGTACCGTTTGTCTGCCACGAGCGGGGTGCCTTCGGGAAAAAGAGGGCGATTATACGGGGATTGGGGGTGGGCGGGCAGATTCGAGATCTGTGGTGTCTGGGCGGCCGCCTTCGCGAGCAGGCTCGCTCCCACATAGGTTTGTGTGGGAGCGAGCCTGCTCGCGATTGGGCCAATACCGGCGCTGAAGATCTTCAGTCTTCTTTTTTCATCAACCCGGCCAGCGCGGCAAACGGGTTATGCGTCGCCTTGGCAATTTTCGGAGTGCTCAGCGAGCCGTCGCCAAAATACTGCTGGTCGGTATAACGCGAGTGTTCGTTGTCGTGGCAGTACAGGCACAACAATTCCCAGTTCGAGCCATCCTGCGGGTTGTTGTCGTGGTTGTGGTCGCGGTGGTGCACGGTCAGTTCGCTCAGGCGCTTGCCGGAAAACTCACGGGCGCAACGGCCACAGACGTGCGGGTACATTTTCAGGGCCTTGTCGCGGTAGCCCATTTCCTTGTCGCGCTGGTTGTCGGCGAGGATGCGATCCAGCTTCGACGTGTTGGTTGGGGTGGACGAACTCATGGGTTCACCTTTGTAAAAGACTAATGACGGTTATGCGCAGAGTTTAGCTCAGCCCTTGAGCTTCTCGGCAATCCAGATCGTGTGACGCGTGCCCTTGTTGCCGTGGGCGAAGACCTGGACTTCTTCGGCCTTGAACCCGGCCTTCTTCAATTTGTCGGAAAACTGCTTGTCGGCGCTGGCCGACCACACCGCCAGCACGCCTTTCGGGCGCAACGCTTTGGCGCAGGCGTTCAGACCGGCGGCGGAGTACAGCCAGCTGTTGGCCTTCTGGGTCAGGCCTTCAGGGCCGTTGTCGACGTCGAGCATGATCGCGTCGAAGCCGTTCGGCTCGCTTTGCAGCACCTTGGCCACGTCGTCCTGACGGATCACCGTGCGCGGGTCGAGCAGCGGGCGACCGGACTTTTCGCCGAGCGGGCCACGGTTCCATTCGACAACGCCGGGCACCAGTTCAGCGACCACCACTTCGGCAGACTTGCCCAGATGCTTGAGCGCGGAGGCGAGGGTGAAGCCCATGCCCAAACCACCGATCAGCACCCGCGAATCGGGTCGGCCAGCGACCTTGCGGCAAGGAATTTCTGCCAGCGCATCTTCGGAACCGTGCATGCGCGTGTTCATCAATTGCCCGCCATCGCCGCCCTGGATCTTGATGACGAAATCCTCGCCATACTCGAACAGGCACAGGGCACCGCCGCTTTCCGGGATCGGGGTGGTGTCGAGCAGAACGAAACGTTTCATGGAAATCTCTACGAGGGGGGAAGGCAAGCAGGCCCGTTGGGAGTAGCCTGAGCGCAGACTAGAGGCCAAACGGAGCTCTTGATGAAGCGCACCATTCTAACGGTCATTGCCCTTGCCGCGCTCTCGATTACTGCGGTGCAGGCGCAACAGACCATACCGGTCAGCCCGGCGCCGCAGCCCGGTTCGCCCGGCACCGCGACACCGACGCCGTATCCGCAGATCACGCCGATCAACATTCCCAAGTCCGGCGCCGGCAGTGGCAGCCCGCCGCTGGTGCCAATCGAAATGCCCAGCCCGCCGAGCAAGGATCAACCGGTGCCGGGCATTGAACCGACCGGTACCAAGGCAAAATCCCCCGGCGGTTAAACCTGCTGCGCCGCCAGTTGGCCGTCGGCCATGCGCAGGCGTTTGGACAGGGAAACGGCGAGGGCGCGGATGATCTTCGCGGCGATCTTCGGTGCGTCGTTGAGCATTTTTTCCAGCGAGTCCTTGCCCAGGCTCAGCAATTGGCAATTGCTTGCGGCAATGCAGGTGGCCGAGCGGCGCTCGCCGTCGAGCACGGCCATTTCGCCGAAGGCGCGACCGCTGCGCAGGGTTGCCATGGTAATGACCTGGCCGTCGGCGCCGGTTTTCTGCACGGCGACCTGACCGGTGTGAATGATGCACATGAAGCTGCCGGCATCGCCCTCGCGGAAAATCGCTTCACCTTCAGCCACGGTGGTGATGCTGAAGTAGCCGGAAGCGGCCGCGAAGTCGGCCAGTTGCAATTGATCGAACAGGCCGCAGTCCATCAGCCAGTCGCGGATTTCATTGTTCAGGAAGGTCGGTTCTGACATGTCGTCACGGTCTTGTTCTGTTTTCACTGATTCCGGGGCATTGCCCGCTCCCACCATGGGATCTGGGGGATATCGGCCTCTCGGGTCTGGAATTAAGACCCGAGTGACCGACGGAGTTCCTCAGGCCAGGTCCAGAACCTTGAAAACAAATGCGTATTCGAGCGCTACGTCACGTAATCCCTGATAACGCCCGCTCATCCCGCCATGCCCGGCGCCCAATTCAGTCTTGAGCAGCAACACGTTGTCGTCAGTTTTGGTCGCGCGCAGTTTCGCCACCCACTTGGCCGCTTCCCAATATTGCACGCGGCTGTCGTTGTAGCCGGCGATCACCAGCGTCGGCGGATAAGCCTGCGCAGTGACATTTTCATAGGGCGCGTAAGCCTTGATTCGCTCGTAAACGTCGGGCTCTTGCGGGTTGCCCCACTCGTCATATTCGGTGACGGTCAGCGGCAGTTCGGGGTCGAGCATGGTGTTGAGTACGTCGACGAATGGCACTTCGGCAATCGCCACCCCAAACAGGTCTGGACGCTGATTCAGCACCGCGCCAATCAGCAGGCCACCGGCGCTGCCACCGCTGATTGCCAGTTTGTCGGCAGTGGTGATGCCGTTGAGAATGAGGAATTCAGCGCAGGCAATAAAGTCGCCGAAGGTGTTGTGCTTGTGTTCCTGCTTGCCGGCGCGATACCAGGCTTCGCCCAGTTCACCGCCGCCGCGCACGTGGGCAATGGCGAAGGCCATGCCGCGATCAAGCAGGCTCAGGCGCGCATGGGAAAACCACGGATCAAGGCTCGAACCGTAAGCGCCGTAACCGTAGAGATACAACGGCACCGCTTTGCCGACCATTTCGCGCTTCATCACCAGACTGATCGGCACTTGCGTGCCGTCCGGCGCCGTCGCCCATAGACGCTGGCTGACGTAGGCATCGGCGTCGAAGGGGCCGAGTACCGGGGTTTCTTTCAATACCGTCTGCTCGCCGCTGGCGAGGATCAACTGGCGCACCTGCGCCGGGCGGTTCAACGCCTCGTAACGCAGGCGAATGCGGTCGCTCTCAAATTCCAGGCTGTTTTGCACATAGAGGCTGTAGGCCGCGTCCGGCAATTGCACGCGATACGGCGTCAGGCCCTGTGGGTGAACTTCGATGATGGGCAGCCCACCTTCGCGCAGACTCAGGGTCATGGCCTTGGTGTTGAGGCTGACGCCATCGAGCATCACTGTATCGCTGTGGGGGATCAGGTTTTTCCATTCGGCTTCGGTCGGCGCGGTGCCGGTGTCCGGCGCCTGATACAGGGCGTAATTGATGCCGTCACGGTTAGTGCGGATAAACCATGTCCATACGCCGTCGAGCAGGCCGTGATCGACGTCGTATTCGTGATCCTCGACCCGTGGTGCCAGACAGGTAAACGGCAAGTGCGGCTGATTGGCGTCCAGCGCCCAGACTTCGCTGGTGGTTTTGCTGCCGAGCGACAGCAACAGTTGCTGCTCGGAACTGGCGCGGTAGCAATGCAGGAAGAAACGGCCGTCCGGCTCGTTGAACACTTCTTCAGCAGCGGTGCCATCGAGACGGTAGCGGAACAGTTTGTGTGGGCGATGAGTGTCGTCGAGTACGCCGAAAAACAGGGTCAGGCTGTCGTTGGCCCAGGTCATGCTGCCGTCGCAGTCTTCGAATTCCAGCTCGCTGACCTTGTCGTTGGACAGTTCCTTGACGAACAGCGTGTAAATCTCGTCGCCCGAGGCGTCGACGCTGTAGGCCAGGCGCTGGTGGTCGGGGCTGATGCTGAACGCGCCCAGCGAGAAAAAACCGCCATTGGCCAGCACGTTTGGGTCGAGCAGCAGTTGTTCGCGGCTTTCATCGAGGGTCAGGCTGTCGTCCGCCGGACGCGGGCAGCGATAATGGCGCGCGTATTCGTCGCCCGCCGTGGTGCGGGTGTAATACAGATACGGTCCCCACGGCGAGGGCAGGGACAAGTCGGTTTCGAGGATGCGGCCCTTGATCTCTTCGAACAGGGTTTCGCGCAACTCGGCCTGATCGGCGGTTTGCGCCTCCTGGTAGGCGTTTTCGGCCTTTAGGTAATCGAGCACCGCGTCGGTGTCGCGCTCCTGCAACCAGGCATACGGGTCAGCACCGGCCGCCTTGCGGGCAATCGGGGCACTGATGACGTTGGCAGATTCGGGCATGAAAGGCTCTCGGACAAATGACGTAATAGGGTTTTTCGCAGCGCTCGAAACCGCCGCATACCCCTGTGGGAGCGGGCTCGCTCGCGAAAGCGCTGGGTCAGACGACAATGTTTCAACTGACAGGCCGCATTCGCGAGCGGGCCCGCTCCCACAGGTCGCATGTCTATTGGGACAAGCCTGACGGGCGAAAAGTCGTTACTATAAGCGCCTCTTTGCCTGCCTTGCCATGGACACCATGACCGAGAACGACTATCTGATCGCCTGGGGCCTCTACGCCTTTGCCGCCGTGGGCTGCCTGTTGGTATGGATGCGCCTGACCCGCTGGATGTGGCGCTGGTTGCGCGAGCCGCTGCGCGTGCTGATGGTGGTGTTGCTGTTCAGCCCGACCATCATTGACCCGGTGAAAGCCAAGGTCGCACCGTCCATCGCCATCACCGCGCTGGACCTGGCCTTCAAGGTCGGCAACAACGCCTGGCGTGCGGTCTCCGATCTGTTCATGTACGGCATGATCGCCTTCGGCATCTACCTGATCTTCGTGCTGATCCGCTTCCCGATAGAGCGTGCATCCCGCGCCCGTCGTGAACAGGCCGAAGCGGCCAAGGCCGCAGCCCGTGCCGATGATCGCGACGATGATCAACCGTTCGGCGGTGCCGGTGATGACCGTTACGGCCGTCCACCTCTGCCCAACAATCCGCAGCGCATGCGGGTCGAGCCGCGCCTGTAAGCCGAGAGTCCGCACATGTGTGAATTACTGGGCATGAGTGCCAACGTGCCGACCGATATCGTGTTCAGCTTCACCGGGCTGATGCAGCGCGGCGGTCGCACCGGCCCGCACCGAGATGGCTGGGGCATCGCTTTCTATGAGGGACGTGGCTTGCGTCTGTTTCAGGACCCGGCGGCGAGCAGCGAGTCGGAAGTCGCCAATCTGGTCCAGCGCTATCCGATCAAAAGCGAAGTGGTCATCGGCCACATCCGCCAGGCCAACGTCGGCAAGGTCTGCCTGTCCAACACCCACCCGTTCGTGCGCGAACTGTGGGGCCGCAACTGGTGTTTCGCGCACAACGGCCAACTCGCCGACTTCACCCCGATCAAGAGTTTCTACCGCCCGGTCGGCGATACCGACAGCGAGGCGGCCTTCTGCGATTTATTGAATCGCGTGCGTGCAGCGTTTCCAGAACCGGTCGATATAGAAGCGCTGCTGCCCGATCTGGTCGCGGCCTGCGCCGCATACCGCAGCAAAGGCGTGTTCAACTGCCTGCTCAGCGATGGCGACTGGCTGTTCTGCTATTGCTCGACCAAACTCGCACAGATCACCCGGCGCGCACCCTTTGGCCCGGCGCGGCTAAAGGATGTCGATGTGATCGTCGACTTCCAGGCCGAAACCACGCCTAACGACGTGGTCACGGTGATTGCCACCGAGCCTTTGACCGAAAACGAAACCTGGACCCGCTACGAACCGGGCCAATGGAGCCTGTGGCGACGCGGCGAATGCGTCAGTCAGGGCAAGACCGAATAAGGATTGCACCCCATGTTGCTCAGTTATGTAAGGCTGGTGTTGTTTGCGGCGGGCCTGTTGATCGGTGTCCAGGTGCCGGGGTTCATCAACGATTACGCGAAACGGGTCGAGGCGCATCTGATCGAGGCGCAGACCGGTCTGCGTGGTTTCCAGGGCACTGCCGAGCAATTTTTCAAGGGTGACATGCAGGCGCTGGTCGCGCATTACCGTGCCAGTGAAGACCCGGTGTTTCGCAGCGATGCTGACAGCCTGAGCACCTTGCTCAATCGCCAGCTCGCTCTGGACAAGCAGTTCCAGGCCATGCAGGGCCCGTGGTACATCCGCTTCCTGCAAGTGGTGCTGGCCGCCGATCCGGACATTCGCAAGGAAACCTGGAACGGCTACAGCTACCAGATTCTGCTGACTCCGGAAGCGATGATCTGGGGCATGAGCGGCGCGTTGCTGCTGTCGTTCGGGATTGAATGCCTGTTCCGTCTGATCGACTGGGTCGTTCTCGGTGGCCGACGCCTGCGCCAGAGCCGGCCAATCGAAGACCGCGACGTGCGCGGTCTCTAGGATTGATACGATCCCCTGTGGCGAGGGCGTTTGCTCCCTCGCCACGAAGTGTCAGTCAGAGAGGATGATGTAGTTTTCACCCGCTTTGCGCGCATACCCCGCCAATACCTGCTGACACAACTTCACAATCTCCTCGACCCACTCCACGCCGATTCTCCAGGACACCACCACCTGCAAGTTCGGTGGACACTGATCGATGGGCAACAAGGTCAACTCCCCCCGCGCCAATTCCTCGGCCACCAGCACCGGCGGCAACACACCAACACCAAATCCATCGCGCAACAACCGCGTGATCGCCGACACCGAGTTCACGCAATTCAAGCGCGGCGCCATCACGCCGTTCGCCTGCATCAACGCAAGAAGATCCTGATGCGGTCGGGAGTTTTTCGAATAAGTGATGATCCGCTCCTGTGCCAGTTCGGCGAGGTCAGCGTAGTCGCGGTTGTAGATCGAATTGCTCGCGACGATCCAGCCCAGCGGATGACTGGCCAGCTCCAGACTGCGCACGCTTTCATGGCGGATCAGGTCGGTTTGCAGAACGATGTCGAGGAAGCCTTTTTGCAGCTGATCGCAGAGGTTCAGCGAGGTATCCGCCACCAGCTCGATTTCCACTCGCGGATACAGGTCGGTCATCTGCGCCACCAGCGGGCTGAGCCAGGTGTGAATCACCGTGTCCATCACGCCGATACGCACACGGCCGATCTTGCTTGAGCGGGTCTCGATCGATTGCTTCAGTGCCTGCATGGTGTCGAGCATCTGCTCGGCATACTCCAGCACTTTCAGGCCTTCGGGCGTCAGGCTGACGCCGCGCGAATCGCGCAAAAACAGCTTCACACCGAGTTCGCCTTCCAGCACCGCGATGCGACTGGAAATCGACGCCTGGGTGGTAAACAGCTTGTCGGCGGTCAGGCGAAAACTCTTCAGTCGGGCGACCCAGACAAAGGTCTCGAGAAACTTCAGGTTCATGGGCAAGGCTCGGGTGACAAATTTTTCTTATGGCTAAGGCGGGTTTTTATTCGTTGGACGCAGCCGGGCTGCGCGACGAAAAATCGACGCATCCGGTCCCCACGATAGGCGTCGTCGGGGCTATGAACAAGACCAATAAAAAACCTGCGGAGATAAGCCATGAGTGCTCCCGACACCCTAGAAGCATCCACGGCAACGGCACGTCCGGGGCCGTTCGACTGGTATCGCAACATCAACCAGCAGGAGCGCCGCACGTTCTGGAGCTGCAAGATCGGTTACGGCCTGGACGGCATGGACACGCAGATGCTCAGCTTCGTCGTGCCGACCCTGATCGCGATGTGGGGTATCACCACCGGCGAGGCCGGGCTGATTCACACCAGCACCCTGATCGCTTCGGCGATTGGCGGCTGGGTGGCAGGGATTCTCTCTGACCGCATCGGCCGTGTGCGTACCCTGCAACTGACCGTGCTGTGGTTCGCCTTCTTCACTTTCCTCTGCGGCTTTGCGCAAAACTATGAACAACTGTTGATCGCCCGCACGTTGATGGGTTTCGGTTTTGGCGGTGAATGGACCGCTGGCGCCGTGCTGATCGGCGAGGTGATCCGCGCCAGGGATCGCGGCAAAGCGGTGGGCATGGTGCAATCCGGTTGGGCGCTGGGCTGGGGGCTGACGGCGATTCTGTATGCGCTGCTGTTCTCGGTGTTGCCGCCGGAAGACGCGTGGCGTGCACTGTTCATCCTCGGCATCGTGCCAGCGATTTTCGTGATTTTCGTCCGTCGACTGGTGAAAGATCCGGAGATCTATCGCCAAGCCAAGGCTGCGCAAACCCCGCAGAACCCGGCGAAGTTCTACGAGATTTTCGCCCCCGGCATGCTCTTCACCACGTTCCGCGCTTCACTGCTGACCACTGGTGCGCTGGGTGGCTATTACGCAATCACTTCGTGGCTGCCGACCTTTCTCAAGAATGAGCGCGGCTTGAGCGTACTCGGCACCGGCGGTTATCTGGCGATGGTGATCGTCGGCTCCTACGCGGGTTACGTCATCAGCGCTTATCTGACCGATCTGCTGGGCCGCAAAAGGAACTTCATCCTCTTCGCCGTCGGCTCGTTCACCATCGTTCTGCTTTATACGCAACTGCCGGTCAGCAACGGCGTGATGCTGTGGCTGGGCTTTCCGCTGGGTTTCTTCGCCTCGGGAATCTTCAGCGGCATGGGCGCGTTTCTCACTGAACTGTTCCCCACGCGGATTCGCGGTTCGGGCCAGGGCTTTTGCTACAACATTGGCCGGGCACTGGCGGCGCTGTTTCCGTTGCTGATCGGTCTGCTGAGCCAGAAAGTGCCGCTGAGCGTGGGCATCGGCGCCTTCGCGGCGGTGTCCTACGGCGTGGTGATTCTCGCGGCATTGAGCCTGCCGGAAACCCGTGGCAAGCAACTCGATGCGCAGTAACTGATAACCTGCGTCGCAAAGTCCTACCGATAAAAAGACAAGAAGCCACAGGAGTGTTCACCGTGAGCCGCCTGCTATTGAATTGCGACATCGGCGAGAGCTTCGGCAGCTGGACCATGGGTCTGGACGCCGAGGTCATGCCCTTCATCGATTGCGCCAACGTCGCCTGCGGCTTTCACGCCGGTGACCCGAGCATCATGCGCAAGACGGTCAGCCTGGCCCTGAGTCATGGCGTGCAGATTGGCGCGCATCCGGCTTATCAGGATCTGGTCGGCTTTGGCCGCCGCGCCATGGCGTATTCGGCGCAAGAACTGAAAGACATCCTGCATTACCAGATCGGCGCCCTCGACGGCATCTGCAAGGCGCAGGGCGGGCGGGTGAGTTACGTCAAACCCCACGGCGCGATGTACAACGACATGATGGCCAACCCGGCGCAATTGCGCGCAGTGGTGCAGGCCGTGGCGGCTTACGACCGCGACTTGCCGCTGATGCTGATGGCGACCCGCGACAATTCGGCTGCCCAACAAATCGGCGACGAGCACGGCGTGACCCTGTGGTTTGAAGCCTTCGCCGACCGTGCCTACGACAGCGCTGGCCGATTGGTTTCGCGACAACTGCCGGGCGCGGTGCATCACGACCCCGAATCCATCATCAAGCAAGCGCTCACGATTGCCCGAGGTGACAACCTGACCGCCAGCGACGGCAGCGCCTTGCAACTGCACGCGAACACCCTGTGCGTACACGGCGACAACGCCAGTTCGGTGTCAGCCGTGCAGCGCATCCGCGAGGCCTTGAATCAGCAGAGCGCGTCATGAACCCAAGGATTGAAGTGGTGGCACTGGATTGTCTGATGCTGCGTTTGTTCGATGAGATCAGCGAAGCCAACATGCCGTGGATGCTCGCGGCCAGTGAGCGCTTGCGCACGGTATTCGGGGCGCAGTTGATTGATCTGGTGCCGTCCTATACGACGTTGATGGTGCATTACGACCTGACGGTTCTGACCCCGAATCAGGCGCGGGCACTGATCGCTGAGGCGCTGGTCGACCTGTCGCCGAATGCGCGAAACGCTGGGCAATGCCATGTGCTGCCGGTCTGGTATGACTTGAGCGTCGGGCCAGAGTTGAGCGTGCTCGCCGAGCGCAGCGGGCTGGCGGTGGAGGACGTCATTCGCCGTCACAGCGCTCGTGAATATCAGGTGTTCGCCCTTGGTTTTGCGCCAGGTTTTGCGTTTATGGGACTGGTCGAAGAAATCCTGGCGGCGCCGCGTTTGAACACCCCGCGCAAGAAAGTCGCTGCCGGCAGCGTCGGCATTGCCGAGCGGCAGACCGCTGCCTATCCCGTCGTGTCTCCCGGCGGCTGGAACCTGATCGGCCGCACGCCCGCGCAACTGTTCGACCGCCAGCGTGACGGCTACAGCCTGATGCAACCCGGCGACACGGTGCGCTTCGAAGCGGTCAGCCACGCCGAGTTCATCAACCTCGGCGGCGACGATACGCCACTGGAGGCACTGGCATGAGCCGACTGACGATTGAGGCGAGCACGCCGCTGTGCCTGTTGCAGGATGCCGGGCGGTTTGGCGTCAGGCATCTGGGCGTGACCCAGGGCGGCGCGGCGGATTGGTGTTCGATGAGTTGGGCCAACGGGTTGCTGGGCAACAGTCTGGATGTGCCGGTGGTCGAAATCACGCTTGGCGGATTCTCTGTGGTGGCTGAAGAGGATTGTTTGCTGGCGCTGGCGGGGGCGGATCTGGGGGCGCAGATCGAGGGTCAGTCGTTGGCACCGTGGCGCAGTTTCAAATTGAGCAAAGGACAGAGATTGCAGTTCACGCAGCCGTTGCTCGGGGCCCGGGCCTATCTGGCGGCGCCTGGCGGTTTTCAGGCACCGAAGGTGCTGGGCAGCAGCGCGACGGTGGTGCGTGAAGAGCTCGGCGGGCTGGATGGCATGGGGCTGCCGTTGGTTAGGGGGGCGACCCTGAGTTATTACGGGGAATCGCTGGGGTTACGGGAAGTGCCGTTGGCGTTACGACCCGATTTGAAATCGACAGCACCTCTGGATCTGGTGCTTGGCGCACAGATCGGCCAGTTCAGCGGGCAGAGTCTGTTTGATGTGTTCAACAGTGCCTGGACGCTGGACAGCCGCGCCGATCGCATGGGCATCCGCTTGTTGGGCAAGGCGTTGGAATATCAGGGCCAGCCGATGATTTCCGAGGGGATTCCATTGGGCGCGGTGCAAGTGCCACCGGACGGACAGCCGATTGTGTTGCTCAATGATCGGCAGACGATTGGTGGTTATCCGCGATTGGGGGCTTTGACGCCGTTGGCGCTGGCGCGGCTGGCGCAGTGTCTGCCGGGGACGCAGGTGCGGTTACGGCCGGTGGTGCAGGACGTTGCGCACCGCGAGCATGTCGAGTATTTGCAGCGCTTTTCCGAGTAGCTGAAAGCGTCGTCGGAACGCCGCCCGGAGCAAGCCCGTTGCCACCATCGGAATGCATTGCACTGGTGGGAGCGGGCTTGCTCGCGAGGGGCCTTGATTGCCAACACAAATCACTTGGACAGAAACCGCATCCCTTCCTCAAGCCCACGCAACGTCAACGGATACATCTGATCCTCGATCAAATCCCGCACGATGTTGGTGGAAGAGGTATAGCCCCAGGTGTCTTTCGGGTACGGGTTGATCCAGATGAGCTTCTTGTACTTCTCCATGAACCGTTGCATCCAAACGTAACCCGGCTCTTCGTTCCAGTGCTCGACACTGCCGCCGGCCTGGGTAATTTCATAAGGCGCCATCGCGGCGTCCCCGATGAAGATCACCTTGTAGTCGGCGCCATACTTGTGCAGCAGATCCTGGGTCGACGTGCGCTCGGAGGTACGGCGCATGTTGTTCTTCCACACCGATTCATAAATGAAGTTGTGGAAGTAGAAATACTCCAGATGTTTGAACTCGGTCTTGCAGGCCGAGAACAGTTCTTCGCAAATCTTCACGTGGGCATCCATCGAACCACCGATGTCGAACAGCAACAACAGCTTCACCGTGTTGCGGCGCTCCGGACGCATCTGGATATTCAAAAGCCCGGCGTCCTTGGCGGTGTGATCAATGGTGCCGTCAATATCGAGCTCTTCCGCCGCGCCCTGGCGCGCAAATTTGCGCAGACGACGCAGGGCCACCTTGATATTGCGTGTGCCCAGTTCCACCGAATCATCGAGGTTCTTGTACTCGCGCTGATCCCAGACTTTCACCGCTTTGCCCTGGCGCTTGCCGGCGTCGCCGACCCGGATGCCTTCCGGGTTGAAGCCGCCGGAACCGAACGGGCTGGTGCCGCCAGTACCGATCCACTTGTTGCCGCCAGCGTGGCGTTCCTTCTGTTCTTCCAGACGCTTCTTGAACTCTTCGATGAGCTTGTCCAGGCCGCCGAGGGACTGGATTTGCGCGCGTTCCTCGTCAGTCAGCGAGCGCTCGAACTCCTTGCGCAGCCAGTCTTCGGGAATCAGCGCCTGCAGGTGATCGTCGAGCTTTTCCAGGCCATTGAAGTAGGCGCCGAACGCGCGGTCGAACTTGTCGAAATGGCGTTCGTCCTTCACCAGAATCGCCCGCGACAAATAGTAGAACTCGTCCATGTCGGCGAAGGTCACGCGCTGTTTCAGCGCGTTGATCAGGTCGAGCAACTCGCGCACCGACACCGGCACCTTGGCTGCACGCATTTCATTGAACAGGTTGAGCAACATGGCATCAGCCTCTTAGCGGGTACCGCGACGGCTCATGAACGCCAGACGCTCAAGCAGTTGCACATCCTGTTCGTTCTTCACCAAGGCACCGGCCAGCGGCGGAATTGCCTTGGTCGGATCGCGTTCGCGCAGTACCGCTTCGCCGATGTTGTCGGCCATCAGCAGCTTCAGCCAGTCGACCAGTTCCGAGGTCGACGGCTTCTTCTTCAGGCCTGGCACCTTGCGCACGTCGAAGAACACGTCCAGCGCTTCGCTGACCAGATCCTTCTTGATGTCCGGGTAGTGCACGTCGACGATTTTCTGCAGGGTCGGGCGATCCGGGAAGGCGATGTAATGGAAGAAGCAGCGGCGCAGGAAGGCGTCCGGCAGCTCTTTTTCATTGTTGGAAGTAATGATGATGATCGGGCGCTTTTTGGCCTTGATGGTCTCGTCGATCTCGTAAACGTAGAACTCCATCTTGTCGAGTTCTTGCAGCAAGTCGTTCGGGAACTCGATGTCGGCCTTGTCGATTTCGTCGATCAGCAGAATGACCCGCTCTTCGGACTCGAACGCCTCCCAGAGCTTGCCCTTCTTCAGGTAGTTGCGCACGTCGTGGACTTTTTCATTGCCCAGTTGCGAGTCGCGCAGGCGGCTGACCGCATCGTACTCGTACAGACCTTGATGGGCCTTGGTGGTGGACTTGATGTGCCAGGTGATCAGCTTGGCGCCGAACGATTCGGCCAGTTGCTCGGCGAGCATGGTCTTGCCGGTGCCCGGTTCGCCCTTGACCAGCAGCGGCCGCTCCAGGGTGATGGCGGCGTTGACCGCCAGCTTCAGGTCATCGGTGGCGACGTAGGCCTGGGTGCCTTCGAACTTCATCTGCTAATCCTCGAACGGTAACGCCGACCTGACGGGCAGGGCGGGGGCGAAATAATCGGATGCCCGACTATAACGCGCAGGCCGGTCGACTGTGAACGCAGACGGCTTATTCAGTCTCTGAATGGGGCGTCACATGTTGACTCGGTCTCGGCCTGACGCCAGACAACACGGTTGTGGCGAGGGAATGGGTCTCCCATTTCAAAAACTAACCCGCATCCGGCTTGGGTCGCTCATACCGCGCATTGAATGCCTGCACGAAGCCATTGCGCAAAATCTGCAAGAACGCTTCGAACGCGCTGATGTTTTGCTGATGCACGTTGCCGCTGAGTTCGACCTTGGTGGCGAACTGGTTTTTCGCCTGATTCTTCAGCACGGTTTCAGTGCCGCCCACCAGCGCCTCCCAGACTGAGCGAAAGATGCTCTTGTTCTGGTTTTCCACGTCCTGCTGCCAGTTGAACACTTCAACGTCACGCAGCAACGGTTTGATGTAACCGTTGACCTGGGCTTTTTTGGCCTGGGCTTCGATGACCACGTCGCCGTGGCCGGCGTTGAAGTCGAACTTGCCGTAGGCCGAGGCGAAATCGTTCATGCTTTTGAGTTCGATGTCTTTGGCGCGCAGGCGGAACTCGAAGTCTTCGAAGTTGCTCAGCGGGTCGAAGGTGGCAGTGGTTTCCAGCGGTGCGTGGCCGAGCAACAGGGCTTTGCCTTCGAAGCGCGCATCGCGCTTGCCTTCTTTGTCGACGACGTTGGTCAGGTTGTAGATGCTCGCGTCGACGTTGGTGGCGTCCATGTTCACCGGCGGTTTGGAGTTGAAATTGCGGAAACTGATCTTGCCCTCATTGATCTGCACTTCGTCGAGGGTGATTGGCAATAACTTACCCAGTTGCGCGCGCCAATCGGTGCCTTGACCGGTCTGCGAGTTCTGCTTGTTGCCCCCACCATCGACGAAATTGACTTCAGGTTTAAAGAACTTCACCTGCGCAACCACGGCGTGGTCGTACCACAGCGAATGCCAGCTGACCGACAGATCGATCACGGGAGCATTGACGAACGGCACCGGCACCTTGCCGTCGACCTTGACGATTTTCAGTCCATTGATTGTGTAGGCGCCGCGCCACAGTGCCAGATCGACATCGGTGACTTGCCCACGGTAATCCCCCATGTTCGCCAGTTTGTCGTTGAGGTAGTCACGCACCATATAGGGCAGGGCGATGTGCAATGCGATCAGCAGCACGACGACTCCCGCGAGTGTCCACAACGGCCAACTGTAGCGACGCTTCATGGTGGTAATTCCCGAACGATGTAAGCGATTGACTGTTACCGGTTGCAGACGTTCGCCCCGACTGGACTGTGATGGGCAACAGGCATACCTTGGAGCGCTGAATTCACCGCTGCATAAGGATCCAGCCATGAGCCGCATTTTTGCTGACAACGCCCATTCCATCGGTAATACACCGTTGGTGCAGATCAACCGTATCGCGCCGCGTGGCGTTACCATTCTGGCCAAGATCGAGGGGCGCAATCCCGGTTATTCGGTCAAATGCCGGATCGGCGCCAACATGATCTGGGACGCCGAAAGCAGCGGTAAACTCAAGCCGGGGATGACCATCGTCGAGCCGACATCGGGCAATACCGGGATTGGTCTGGCCTTTGTCGCCGCCGCGCGCGGTTATAAATTGATGCTGACCATGCCGGCGTCGATGAGCATCGAGCGTCGTAAAGTCCTCAAGGCGCTGGGCGCCGAGCTGGTGCTGACCGAGCCGGCCAAGGGCATGAAGGGCGCAATCGAAAAGGCTGCCGAAATCGTCGCCAGCGATGGCGACAAATATTTCATGCCGGCGCAGTTCGATAATCCGGCCAACCCGGCCATTCACGAAAAAACCACGGGACCGGAAATCTGGAACGACACCGACGGCGCGGTCGACGTGCTGGTGGCGGGCGTCGGCACGGGTGGAACCATCACCGGTGTTTCGCGGTATATCAAGAATACGCAGGGCAAACCGATCCTGTCGGTGGCTGTGGAGCCGGTGTCATCTCCGGTGATCACCCAGGCGCTGGCGGGGCAGGAAATCAAGCCGAGTCCGCACAAGATTCAGGGCATCGGCGCCGGTTTTGTGCCGAAAAACCTTGATCTGTCGATGGTTGACCGGGTTGAGCAGGTCACGGACGAAGAATCCAAGGCCATGGCCCTGCGCCTGATGCAGGAAGAAGGGATTCTGTGCGGTATTTCTTGCGGTGCTGCGATGGCGGTCGCAGTGCGTTTGGCGCAGACCCCGGAAATGCAGGGCAAGACCATTGTGGTGATTCTGCCGGACTCTGGTGAGCGTTATCTATCGAGCATGCTCTTCAGTGATCTGTTTACCGAGCAGGAGAATCAGCAGTAAATCCATTTGATTCAGATCAGCCAGGGTTCAGGGTCGTCATGTTAACAAGTGCTTTGTTGCGCAATCCTTAACACTGAATCTTGGGTTGACCGGGTTTTGCCCGAGGCCGGGAGTGTTTATCATGGCCGGCTGCCATGCCGGGTGAATGGCATCGCGCAGCGTTGTCTTTATTCAAGGAGTTGTTGATGACCTTTTCGTTTGCCGCCAAGGCGTTTGTGCTGTTGCTGTTTCTGGGCAGCACGCTCTATGTGCATTTGCGCGGCAAGGCGCGTCTGCCGGTCCTGCGTCAGTTCGTCAACCACTCGGCGTTGTTCGCCCCCTACAACGCCTTGATGTACCTGTTTTCCGGCGTGCCGTCGAAACCCTATCTGGATCGCAGCAAATTTCCCGAACTGGATGTGCTGCGTGATAACTGGGAAACCATTCGGGACGAAGCGATGCACCTGTTTGACGAGGGTTACATTCGCGCCGCCGAAAAGAACAACGACGCGGGTTTCGGCTCGTTCTTCAAAAAAGGCTGGAAGCGTTTTTACCTCAAGTGGTACGACAAACCGCTGCCCTCGGCCGAAACCCTGTGCCCGAAAACCGTGGCGCTGGTCAGTGCAATTCCCAACGTCAAGGGCGCGATGTTTGCCCTGCTGCCGGGCGGCAGTCACCTCAACCCGCACCGGGACCCGTTCGCCGGCTCCCTGCGTTATCACCTTGGCCTATCGACGCCGAACTCCGACGACTGCCGGATTTTCGTCGACGGGCAGGTTTACGCCTGGCGTGACGGTGAGGATGTGATGTTCGACGAGACCTACGTGCACTGGGTCAAGAACGAAACCGAAAAGACCCGGGTGATCCTGTTCTGCGACGTCGAGCGTCCGCTGAGCAACCGCCTGATGACCCGTATCAACCGCTCGATCAGCGCCTGGCTGGGGCGAGCCACCGCACCGCAGAACCTCGACGACGAACGCGTCGGCGGGATCAATCAGGCTTACGCCTGGAGCAAGAGTTTCAGCGACAAATTCAGTGGTGTGGTCAAACAGTGGAAACGCCGCCATCCGAAAGCCTACCGCGTAATGCGACCGGTGCTGGCGGTGGTGGTGTTGACGTTATTGGGGTATTGGCTGTTTGGCTGAGGCTGGATGTTGTAATGAAAAAAACCGCTCCTTGTGAGCGGTTTTTTTGCCTGCGAGTCAGCGCCGTCCAGCGAGAACGTTGGGTTCGTCGTCGATGCCTGTAATCAGTAGCTGAAGAAAACGTTGCTGATTGGCTGATAGCATGGACGAGTTAAGCTTTTCGTCCGTTTTGATTGATCTTTTCCAGCAATCTCTCGCCAGCAAACGTGCGGATTTTCCCAAAACTCAAACGCACTAAGTGTTTTGGTATCGATAGGTTCAAAGCGTACTCTCGATAAGTTTTGTCCCGCGGGTAGCTGTAATTGAGCAGTGGCGAGACTTGCCTGCTTCCTGGCCTGCGACCGATACAACTGATACCGCAAATACGTCCGTTCCCTTGGCATGTGATTTCGAGCATTCCATGTCTCCCCATCGATAGATCTAGCCGTTACTCAGCAGCCTAATGAGCTCTCATCCATCTGTCGCTAGCGGCCCTTTGCCCAACTCATTGCAATCCATGTCCCACGCTGGTTATAGTCGGCGCTCGTGAATCTGGCGATTCACTTCCAAGTCCCTCAAAAAAGATCTGCCCCAATGCCTGCATCCCTCATCAACGCGGTAGTCGATTCAGCGGTCAACGCTGGCGTCGTGCCGTGCGGGAATCAGCAGCCCAAGCAGATCAGTCATTACCCCCCACCTGTCAGTAGCACGCCGGTGTGCGCATTCGTATCGCCGCCGGGCGTTGGCGTTTCGGGCTGATCGGCATTCGTTGCTGACCCCTGCGCCCGCCAGAAAAACCTACTGAATTTCAGCTTCGGCTGAGTTGGCTTCTTGCCTGACTACAGGTGGTATTCATGTTTGTCCTGTCGAAAAAATCCGCGCTCGCGGCGATGTCCACGAGCCTGTTCGTTCTGCTGTGGAGCAGCGGTGCGATCTTCTCCAAATGGGGCCTGGCCCACGCTTCGCCCTTTGCCTTTCTGCTGATCCGTTTTGTCATTGCCCTGTGCGGGTTGGTGTTGCTGGCGCCGTTGCTCAAGCTGAAGCTGCCCAAGGGCGGCAAGCCGATGCTGTATGCAATGGCTACGGGCGTGGTGTTGCTGGGGGCCTATCAGATTTTCTATCTGCTGGCGCTGAACACCAAGGTCACCCCGGGGGTGATGGCGACCCTCATGGGCGTTCAGCCGATTCTCACCGTGGTCTTGATGGAACGACAGCGTTCGGCGAGTCGCCTGTTCGGGCTGGCGCTGGGGCTGGCCGGGCTGATCATGGTGGTCTATCAGAGCATCGGTCTGGCCGGGATGTCGTGGGCCGGAATACTGTTTGGTTTGTTGGCGCTGGGGAGTATGACGGGCGGTTCGATCATGCAGAAGCGCATCACCGACAATCCCCTCGGCACGCTGCCGGTGCAATATCTGACCGGGCTGCTGCTGTGCGGGATCTTCGTGCCGTTCCAGCCGTTCCACTTCGAGCACAGCGCCGGTTTTATAGTGCCGGTGTTGTGGATGGGCCTGGTGGTGTCGGTGCTGGCGACGCTGTTGCTGTATCGCCTGATCGCGCAGGGCAATCTGGTGAATGTCACCAGCCTGTTCTATCTGGTGCCGGCGGTGACGGCGGTGCTGGATTACCTGATTTTCGGCAATCGTCTGGCGGCGTTGAGTGTGCTGGGCATGGCGTTGATCATTGTCGGATTGGCGTTTGTATTTCGTAAAACCCGTTAGCCGATAGAGGGGCGGTGAGTGTGCCGTCATCTTCGCGAGCAAGCCCGCTCCCACAGGGGATCGCATTCCCAATGTGGGAGCAGGCTTGCTCGCGAAGACTTGCTCAGCAACTCCGCAATCAGCGCGCTGACACCTCGGCGGGTTTCACCGTCGCAGGCTTCAACACCAGCCACAACGCCGCCGCAATCAGCACCCCGCCATACACATGCGCCATCGATAATGGCTCATCCAGCAGCAGCGCCCCCCACAACACGCCGAACGGCGGAATCATGAAGGTCACGGTCATCGATTTCACCGGACCAATGGCACTGAGCAAGCGGAAATAAATGATGTACGCAAACGCCGTGCACCCCAGGCCCAGACCGAGCAGCGACAGCCAGACACTCCAGCCGCCCCAACTGACCGGTGGCGCGGTGATTACGCTGTAGCCGAACAGCGGCAACAGGAACAACGTCGCCCCGAGCATACTGCCCAGTGCCGACAGGCGTGGGTCGAGACCGCCGGCCTGATCCAGCCAGCGCCGCGCGAGGAACCCGGCAAAACCGTAGCAAGTCGTTGCCAGGAGGCAGGCGAGGGCGCCCATCAGCAGTTGCAGATCGAACGCCACGGGACCGGCACGGGTCAGCACGCCAACGCCGAACAGGCCGAGAAACACGCCGCTGAACTTGGCGACAGTGAGTTTCTCACTGAAGAACAACGCGCCGATCAGCACGCCCATCAACGGTGTGGTGGCATTGAATATTGCCGAATAGCCGGCGGGCAGCACTTGCGCGGCGACTGAATAGAGCGTTGCCGGCAGCCCGGAATTGATCACGCCCAGCAGCATCACGGTTTTCAGTTTGCCTTTGAAATCCCGACTGATACGCATCAGCCCAAGAATCACCAGCAGCCCGGCGGCGGCGATCGATACGCGAAAAAACGCCGTCGGGATCGAGCCGATCACCGGCGCAATCACACGCATGAACAGAAAACTCGCGCCCCAGATGGCAGCCAGCGACAACATACGGAAAATATCGACAGGGCTCACGGCGGGTCTCCTTCCTTGATCGGGACGAGAGTGTTGCCGAGTGCCTTGTCGATGGCAACCGCTATTGGGGCATTGAACTGCGGGCTCAGATCACAAAACGCGTGACCAGCCCGTTGAGATCGACCGCCAGACGTGACAGTTCCTGGCTCGCGGCCGACGTCTGGGTGGCGCCGGCAGCGGTTTGCGTCGACAGATCGCGAATGGTCACCAGATTCTCATCAACCTCGCGAGCCACCAGTGCCTGTTGCTCGGCGGCACTGGCGATCACCAGATTGCGCTGATTGATCTGCGAAATCGATGCGGTGATTTTCTCCAGCGCCTGGCCGGCGCTGTTGGCCCGGCGCAGGGTCTGTCCAGCCTGCTCGGCACTGCTTTGCAGGGCGCCGACGGTGGCGCTGGTGCCTTGCTGGATACTGTTGATCATCAGCTCGATTTCTTCGGTGGAATTCTGCGTGCGTTGTGCCAGCGAACGCACCTCGTCGGCGACCACGGCAAACCCGCGTCCCGCCTCACCGGCGCGCGCCGCTTCAATCGCCGCGTTGAGCGCGAGCAGATTGGTTTGCCCGGCGATCCCGCGAATCACCTCCAGCACTTTGCTGATGTCCTGCGCCTGAGTGGCCAGGCCCTCGGCTTGCTCGGACGCACCGAGCACTGCGCTGACCAGTTCCTGAATCGAGCTGATGGTTTCACTGACCTGCACATGGCCGTGCTTGCTGTCTTCGTTCGACGCTTGGGACGCCTCGGCGCTGGAGACGGCGTTGGCTGCCACTTCGTCTACTGCCGTGCTCATTTCGGTGACTGCGGTAGCGGCCTGTTCGATCTGGTCGTTCTGCTGTTGCAGGCCACGGGTGCTTTGCTCCATGACCGAACTCATTTCTTCGGCGGCAGAGGCCAGTTGCTGCGCCGACTCACTGATCCCGCGAATGGTCGAGCGCAGATTGCCCTGCATGTCGGCCAATGCGTCGAGCAACTGCGCCGCTTCATCCTTGCCACTGCTGACGATCTGGCCACTGAGGTCGCCGGCAGCGATTCGCCGCGCCACGGTCAGCGCCTGATTGATCGGTGTGGTGATGCTGCGGGTCAATTGCCAGGCCAGCAGCAGGGTGGCGATCAGCGCGATGACGATGATCGTCCCGACGATCCACAGCGCCTGCTGATACATCGCTGCCGCAGACTTGGCGGCAGCGTCGGCGCCTTGCTGGTTGAGCGCGATCATTTGCTCAAGGGCCTTGTCGAGCACCGAGCCCTGGGGGGCCAGCTCGTTGTTCAGGCGTGCATAGGCCTGTTCACTTTGCCCGGCATCGATCAGGACGATGATCTGCTCGAGGAGGCCCATGTACCTGGCGATGTCGGCATTCAGGCTGACGAGCATCGCCGCTTCCTTATCGCTGGTGAGCAGGGTCTTGTGGTCGCCGAGACGCTTGAGCAATTCTTCGCGCTGCGCCTTGATGATGCTTTTGCTCCTGTCGCGCACCGCCGGCTGGGTACTGGTGATCAGGCGCAGGGATTCGAGGCGGATGGTGGCGATATTGGTCGCCGCATCGTGAATGCTCTCGATACTCGGCATCCACGACTCTTCAATCACCGCGGCGCTCTCGCGCAGGGTTTTCATCTGGCCCAGGCCGAACAGGCCGACCACCATTAGCAACCCGGCCAGCACGGCAAAACTCAAACTGGCGCGCAAACCGATGCGCAGGCTCCGGATAGACATCAATGTGCTCCTTGATCTTTGAGGGAGAGGTCGCCCTCGTGAGCGAGGATCTTGTTGTGAGGGGAGTGATGGCGGGCTGTATATCAAAGTGCCACTATTTTGGTAAGACCAATCTTGAATCGTTTCAGCAGACACTCGCAGCGGCATGCTTATTTCGTGACATCCGCGTCATAGAGCGCTGGCGCGGCGAATGGATCGCAGGCCTTGAAAAAACGCGGGCTGGCGCGGCGTTGGGGAGTGGACTTCTCAGGTGGTTTACTGACCGAACGGTCGATTAAAAAAACTTTGCAAATAACTGTGTCGCGTACAAGCCTGACGCAGATTTGGCAGAAATTGCGCTTCACCTGCATGCGTTTCCGTGACTAAGCTCAGGCACAGATTTCCACATGCACGCAGAGGTCTCATCTATGCCGCAGCAATGGCCAGCCACCGACATCGCCCGCATGATCCTCGATGGCTTTGACGATTACCGCGAGCATTTCCGCCGGATCACCGACGGTGCCCGGGAGCGTTTCGAGCAGGCGCGCTGGCAGGAAACGCAAACCGCCTCGGCAGCGCGAATCAATCTCTATGAAGAAAAAGTCGGCGAAACCATCGCCCGCCTGCGCGAGCATTTCGACGACGAAACGCTGATGAATGTCAGTTGCTGGCCGCTGGTGAAAAGCGCGTACATCAGCGTCATCGACCTGCGCTTCGACGATGAACTGTCCGAGACCTGGTACAACTCGATTTTCTGCGGGCTGTTCAGTCATGACCTGATCAGCGACGGCTGCATGTTCATCCACACCACGCGCCCGAGCCTGCGCCGCGCCAGGGCCGCGCAGACCCGCACCTACAAGCCGCAAGGGCAATTGTCGGGGATGCTCGCGAGCATTTTTGCCGACTATCGTTTCAGCGAGGATTACGCCGATTTGCCCGGCGATCTGCTGCGCCTCGAAGCGCAACTGCGGGAAAACCTGCCGGACTGGGTGTGCAAGGACCCGGAACTCAGCGTCGAGCTGTTTTCTTCGGTGCTTTACCGCAACAAGGGCGCGTACCTCGTCGGGCGCATCTACACCCGTGACGAGCAATGGCCGCTGGTGATTCCGCTGTTGCACCGCGAAGGGCGCGGGATTCAGATCGACGCGCTGATCACCGACGAAGCCGATGTGTCGATCATCTTCTCCTTCACCCGTTCGTACTTCATGGTCGACGTGCCGGTGCCGGCGGAGTTCATCGGCTTCCTGCGGCGCATCCTGCCGGGCAAGCACATTGCCGAGCTGTACACCTCGATCGGCTTCTACAAGCACGGCAAATCCGAGTTCTACCGGGCGCTGATCAATCATCTGGCCAATACCGACGACCAGTTCATCATGGCCCCCGGTGTGCGCGGCATGGTCATGAGCGTGTTTACCCTGCCGGGTTTCAACACGGTATTCAAAATCATCAAGGACCGGTTTTCGCCGTCGAAAAATGTCGACCGCGCGACGGTGATCGAGAAGTACCGACTGGTAAAAAGTGTCGACCGGGTCGGGCGCATGGCCGATACCCAGGAGTTCGCCGATTTCCGTTTTCCGCTGAGCAAGTTCGATCCGGCGTGTCTTGAAGAATTGCTCGATGTGGCGCCGTCGACGGTGTCGGTCGAGGGTGAAACGGTGCTGATCCGCCACTGCTGGACCGAGCGGCGAATGACTCCGCTCAACCTCTATCTGGAAAACGCCAACGACGCACAGGTGCGCGAGGCGCTGGAGGATTACGGCCTGGCGATCAAGCAATTGGCGGCGGCGAATATTTTTCCCGGCGACATGTTGCTGAAAAATTTCGGTGTCACCCGCCACGGGCGCGTGGTGTTCTATGACTACGACGAGATCTGTTTCCTGACTGAAGCCAACTTCCGCCATATCCCCGCACCGCGCACACCGGAGGACGAGATGGCCTCGGAACCGTGGTACTCGATCGGGCCGCTGGATGTGTTTCCGGAAGAGTTTCCGCCGTTCCTGTTTGCTGATTCGGCGCAACGCAAACTGTTCGATCAACTGCATGGCGAGCTGTACAACGCCGATTACTGGAAGGGTTTGCAGGAAGCGATTCGCGCGGGGAAGGTCATCGACGTGTTCCCGTATCGGCGCAAGGGCCTGGATAACGAATAACTGCAGCTAAAAGTACCAAGCTGCAAGCTACAAGTGAGAAGCCGCTTTGAACTTGCGGCTTGTAGCTTGCCGCTTGTAGCTGCTTTTCTGCGACAATCGGCCCCCTGCATAAACAGACGACCGAATTGCGTACCCGATGACCGACGAATCACCTTCCATCGACAAACTGCTGAAAAACCTCGACCACGCCATGCTCGCCGACCGCCATCGGCTGCGGCGGCAGTTGCTTGAGCTACGCAAGAAACCTGACGAGGCCAAAATGGCCCAGTGGGTCGCGCGCATGCAGGCATCCTGTGATCAGGTGCTGGCCCGCAAAGCCAGTCTGCCGGTGATTCGTTACGACGATAGTTTGCCGATTGCCGCCAAGCGCGACGAAATCAAAAAAGCGCTGGAGCAGCACCAGGTCCTGATCATTGCCGGCGAAACCGGCTCGGGTAAAACCACCCAGCTGCCGAAGATCTGCCTGGAAATCGGTCGCGGGCAGCACGGTCTGATCGGTCATACCCAGCCGCGTCGAATCGCTGCCCGCAGCGTCGCCAGTCGGGTCGCCGAAGAACTCGGCACGCCGCTCGGTTCGCTGGTCGGCTACCAGGTACGTTTCGAGGATCAGAGTGATTCCAACACCCTGATCAAGCTGATGACCGACGGCATCCTGCTGGCGGAAACCCAGAACGACCGCTACCTCGAACGCTACGACACGATCATCGTCGACGAAGCCCACGAACGCAGCCTCAACATCGACTTCCTGCTCGGCTACCTCAAAACCCTGCTGCCGCGTCGCCCGGACCTGAAGGTCATCATCACCTCGGCGACCATCGATCTGGAGCGTTTCTCCAGGCATTTCGATGATGCGCCGATTGTCGAGGTATCCGGTCGCACCTTCCCGGTGGACACCTGGTATCGCCCGTTGACCCTGGAACAGGACGAGGAGGGCAACCGCGTCGAGGATGACCTGACGGTGGATCAAGCGATCCTCGCCACCCTCGACGAAATCGCAGCTTATGAGCGCAGTGAACGCCGCAGTCCGGGAGACGTGCTGGTATTCCTGCCTGGCGAGCGCGAGATTCGTGACGCTGCCGACATGCTGCGCAAGGCCCAACTCAAACACACTGAAATCCTGCCGCTGTATGCGCGCCTGTCGCCGGCCGAACAGCAGCGGATTTTCCAGTCGCACCCGGGTCGCCGTGTGGTGCTGGCGACCAACGTCGCCGAGACTTCGCTGACCGTGCCGGGCATCCGCTACGTGATCGACAGCGGCACCGCGCGCATCAGCCGTTACAGCTATCGCGCCAAGGTCCAGCGTCTGCCCATCGAAGCGATTTCCCAGGCCAGCGCCAACCAGCGTAAAGGTCGCTGCGGCCGGGTCGAGCCGGGTATCTGTATCCGGTTGTACAGCGAAGAGGATTTTAACGGGCGCCCGGAATTCACCGACCCGGAGATTCTGCGCACCAACCTCGCCGCCGTTATCTTGCAGATGCTGCATTTGCGCCTTGGCGAGATCACTGCATTCCCGTTCATCGAGCCGCCGGACGGCAAGGCGATCAGCGACGGTTTCAACCTGCTGCAAGAACTCTCGGCGGTGGATCGCAATAGCCAGTTGACGCCCATCGGTCGACAACTGGCGCGCTTGCCGGTCGACCCGCGCATGGGCCGCATGCTGCTCGAAGCGGCCAGGCTCGGCAGCTTGCAGGAGGTGCTGATCGTCGCCAGCGCGATGTCGGTTCAGGACCCGCGCGAGCGCCCACCGGAGCGCCAGCAAGCGGCTGATCAGGCCCACGCGCAATGGAAGGACGTCGATTCCGACTTCGCCGGCCTGGTCAATCTGTGGCGCGGCTTTGAAGAGCAGCGCCAGGCGCTGACCGCCAGCCCGCTGCGCAACTGGTGCCGGAAGAATTTCCTCAACTATCTGCGCCTGCGCGAGTGGCGCGATTCCCATCGCCAATTGAGCCTGATCTGCCGCGACATGCAACTGAGCCTGAACAAGGAGCCGGCGGATTATCCGAAACTGCACAAAGCAGTGCTGGTCGGCCTGCTCAGCCAGATCGGCCAGAAAACCGAGGACGGCGATTACCTTGGCGCCCGTCAGCGGCGCTTCTGGATTCACCCGTCGTCGGGCATCGGCAAGAAGCGTCCGCAGTGGCTGATGACCGCCGAACTGGTGGAAACCACCAAGCTTTACGCGCGCATGGTCGCCAAGATCGACGCCGACTGGATCGAACCGCTGGCCGGGCACCTGATCAAGAAAAACCACTTCGAACCGCACTGGGAGAAGAAGCGCGGCCAGGTCGTGGCTTACGAGCAGATCACCCTGTTCGGGCTGATCGTGGTCGGTCGCCGTCCGGTGCATTACGGCCCGGTTGATCCGGTGGTGTCCCGTGAGCTGTTCATCCGCGAAGCTCTGGTGCGCGGCGAGATTCAGTCCAGAGCCAAATGCCTCACCGCGAACCAACAACTGCTCGAACAGCTCGATGAACTGGAAGCCAAGGCCCGTCGACGCGACATTCTTGCCGACGAAGAAACCCTGTACGCGTTCTACGATGCGCGCTTGCCGGCGGAGATTCACCAGACCGCAACCTTCGACAGTTGGTACCGCATCAACAGCCAGAAGAACCCGCAACTGTTGATCATGCGCGAAGAAGACGTGCTCGCCCGCGAGGCCAGTGAAGTCACCGCGCGCGATTACCCGGATACCCTGCACATCGGCGATCTGGAACTGGCGCTGAGCTATCACTTCGAACCCAATCACCCGCGCGACGGCGTGACCCTGCGCGTGCCCGCGCCGCTGTTGCCGATGCTGCCGCCGGAGCGCCTGGAATGGCTGGTGCCGGGGCTGATCGAGGCCAAGTGCATCGCCCTTGTGCGCAACTTGCCGAAAGCGCTGCGCAAGAACTTCGTGCCGGTGCCGGACTTCATCAAAGCCGCGCTGCAACGCATGACCTTCGCCGAAGGTTCATTGCCGCAAGCGCTGGGTCGCGAGCTGCTGCGCATGACCGGTGCGCGGGTCAGCGATGAGGCGTGGGGGGAGGCTGAGCAGGGCGTCGAAGGTCATCTGCGGATGAACCTCGAGATCGTCGACGGCCAGGGCAAATTCCTGGGTGAAGGCCGCGATCTGGCCGAACTGACCGCGCGGTTTGCCGAGGCCAGTCAAGCGGCGTTGGCGGTGCCGCAAAGTGCGAAAAGCCAGCAGCCGGTGGAGGCCAAGGTGTTTGCGCCGGTGGCACAAAAGACACAACAGAAGATCGCCGGACTGTCGATGACGGTCTATCCGGCGCTGGTCGAAGAGGGCGGCACGGTCAAGGAGGGGCGCTTCTCGACACCGGCCGAGGCCGAGTTCCAGCATCGCCGCGCGTTGCAGCGGCTGTTGATGCAGCAACTGGCCGAGCCGGCCAAATTCCTGCGCAGCAAGTTGCCGGGGCAGACTGAACTGGGCCTGCTCTATCGCGAGTTGGGCCGCGTCGATGCATTGGTCGAAGACATTTTGCTGGCCAGTCTCGACAGCTGCATTCTTGAAGGCGAAGACCCGTTGCCCCGTGACGGCGCCGGGTTGGCGGCACTGGCTGAGCGCAAACGCGGCAGCTGGACCGAGCATGCCGAACGCGTGGCGCGGTTGACCCTGGAAATTCTCAAGCTGTGGCACGGTTTGCAGAAGCGCTTCAAGGGCAAGATCGATCTGGCCCAAGCCGTGGCTTTGAACGACATCAAGCAGCAGATCAACAATCTGGTTTATCCGGGGTTTGTTCGGGAAACGCCGATGCCATGGCTCAAGGAACTGCCGCGTTACCTGAAAGCGGTCGAACAGCGATTCGAGAAACTCGGCGCGCAGGTGCAAAAGGATCGCGTCTGGAGCGGCGAACTCGCCGGGCTCTGGGCGCAATACCAGGCGCGCGCGGCCAAACATGCCCAGGAAGGCAAACGTGATCCGCAGCTGGAGTTGTATCGCTGGTGGCTGGAGGAGTACCGGGTTTCGCTGTTCGCCCAGCAGTTGGGCACGAAAGCGCCGATTTCCGACAAACGCCTGAACAAGCAGTGGAGTCAGGTCGAGCCCTGATCTGCAGCCATACACAATCCCACAAGGGGGAGGTGTTGTTCTTTAGAAAGGCGCCAAAAGTCCACGTTTATGGCAAACTTCGCGACCATAAACGCCGGTTTCGCGACCCAGAGCCTTTGGTCGGGTCGCGCGACGGAATAAAGCGATGCCAGGTTTGCGTCCCCCTGATGGGAATAGACCCTTTGTGTGTTGGTACGACGGTTCCAGCACTTTCTGCCTGAACAGATTAGAGAAACGACCATGCATAACGTCGTCATCAGCGGCACCGGCCTGTACACCCCGGCCAACAGCATCTCCAACGAAGAGCTGGTGCAGTCTTTCAATACCTATGTCGCGCAGTTCAACGCGGACAACGCCGACGCCATCGCCAGCGGCGAAGTCCAGGCCCTGACCGAATCCAGCGCAGCCTTCATCGAAAAAGCCTCGGGCATCAAGAGCCGCTTTGTCATGGACAAGGACGGCATCCTCGATCCACAACGCATGGCACCGCGCCTGCCGGAGCGCTCCAACGACGAATGGTCGGTACTCTGCCAGATGGCTATCGGCGCTGCCGAACAGGCCCTGCAGCGTGCGGGCAAAACCGCCGCCGACATCGACGGCGTGATCGTTGCCTGCTCCAACCTGCAGCGCGCCTACCCGGCCATCGCCATCGAAGTCCAGGAAGCCCTGGGCATTCAAGGCTTCGGTTTCGACATGAACGTCGCCTGCTCCTCGGCGACCTTCGGCATTCAGGCCGCCGCCAACAGCGTGCAACTGGGACAGGCCCGGGCGATCCTGATGGTCAACCCGGAAGTTTGCACCGGTCACCTGAACTTCCGCGACCGCGACAGCCACTTTATCTTCGGTGATGCCGCCACGGCAGTGATCATCGAGCGCGCCGATCTGGCAACGTCCGCGCACCAGTTCGACGTGGTCAGCACCAAACTGCTGACCAAGTTCTCCAACAACATCCGCAACAACTTCGGCTTCCTCAACCGCGCGGCGGAAGAGGGCATTGGTGCCCGCGACAAGCTGTTCGTGCAGGAAGGCCGCAAGGTGTTCAAGGATGTTTGCCCGATGGTCGCCGAGCTGATCGGTGAGCATCTGCAAGAGAACCAGTTGAATGTTGGCGATGTTAAGCGCTTCTGGCTGCATCAGGCCAACCTGAGCATGAACCACCTGATCGTGCGCAAGCTGCTGGGCCGCGAAGCCACTGAAGAAGAAGCCCCGGTGATTCTCGACACCTATGCCAACACCAGCTCCGCCGGTTCCGTGATTGCCTTCCACAAATACCAGGACGATCTGGCTGCCGGTTCGCTGGCCGTGCTGAGTTCGTTCGGCGCCGGTTATTCGATTGGCAGCGTGATTTTGCGTAAACGTTGATCGCGTTCTGGAAGATCGCAGCCTTCGGCAGCGCCTGCACTGATCCCTGCAGGCACCGCCGCAGGCTGCGATCTTTTGCTTTCAGAGAGGTAATGCATGGCCGCAACTGACGACACCCAACTGCTCGAACGCCTGCTGGCCGGTGAGCAGAAGGCTTTCAAGGAACTGGTCAGCACCTACCAGAGCGCCATGCGCGCCGTGGCTTATGCGATTGTCGGTCAGCGTCACGTCGAAGAAGTGGTGCAGGACGCCTGGCTTTCCGTGGTTCGCCACCTCGGCAGCTTCGAGGGACGTTCCAGTCTCAAGACCTGGCTGCTGACCATCACCGCCAACTCGGCGAAAAGTCGCTACAAGCAGAATCGCCGCGAAGTGTTGATGGATGACCTGCCGTCGCCCCACGGCAGTATCGATGACGACCGCTTTTCCTCCGGTGATGGCCATTGGCTGATCGCACCATTCGCCTGGCACCAGGACACTCCCGAAGCGTTGCTCACCGAGGGAGAACTGCGTGACTGCCTGGAGCACACCTTGCTCAGCCTCTCGGAGCTGCAAAGCAGTGTTTTGCTGCTGCGCGAACGTCAGGGGCTGGAGCTGGAGGAAATCTGTAATCTTCTGGAGATCTCGCTCTCCAATGTCCGTGTGCTGCTGCATCGTGCGCGGCTGAAAGTCTTCGCCACCGTGGAGCATTTTGAGGAGACCGGGGAATGCTGACCTGTAAAGAGCAAGTGGCGCGCTCCAGCGATTATCTCGATGGCCAGTTGAGCTTTCGGGAAAAGCTGATGGTGCGGCATCACTTGATGTTCTGCCCCAATTGCCGACGGTTTATGCGCCAGATGAAACTGATGCAGGCAACGTTGAAGGCCATGCCGGAGAAACCGGAGGAGGGTGTGGACGCCCTGGCCGAGCGTTTGGCCGAGCAACGCCGTGAAGACCGCTCTTTGTAGACGCAGCCTCGTTTCACTCGACAGCTGCTGCAAAGGGAATAGCACGGTGCGGATGGAGCGAACGGATGATGGGGATCGTCCCGCCCGCACCGGGCTAAAGGGTGAAGCGTTTTAGAACTTCGCTTCTGCGTCCAGTTGAAGGGTGTTGGTGTCGGCATCACGCTGAGTACGGCTGGAGAAATCCGCCTTGGTCAGGAAGTACGTGGCGCCAATGGCAAAGTTCTTGTCGATGTCGTAACCGACCTTGAACTTGTGGCCACGGGAACCGGTGGTGCCGTTGGCGAAGTCGGAGTCGGTGAAGGCGCCGACCACGGCGTTACGCTGCACGTCGCGGTAGTTGTAATCGAGGTTCAGGCCGAAGACTTTCGACTTGGCGCCGACCAGCCACGCGGTGTCCTGATCGGTCACGGCATCGTTGTTCTTCACGTACTGACCGTAGAACGACAGGGGCATTGGCAGACCGCCGATGTCGACCTGGCTGAACCCTTCATACAGACGGAATTCGTTGTTGGCCGAGTTGCCGTTGACCGCCAGCGCGCACGGTGTCGAAGTTCCGGTGCAACGGCTGTCTTCGTCGTTCTGATAGGCGTAGACGCTGCCGCCCAGAGTCAGTTTCAGGTTGTCGGTAATGTTGAAGCGGCTACCCAACTGGCCGGCCGTCAGACGCAGGTCATGACGAAATTGCACGCCATCGCCGTCGACGTTGTCCTTGAGGTTGTAGTTACCCAGGCTGCCGAACAGTTCGGCGCTGCTGCCCAGTGGGTATTTGTAGGTCACGGCCAGACCTTCCGGGTTGATGTCGCCGTCCCAGATCACGTCGCCCATGCTGACCCACGGCTGAAGCATTTTGCCGCCGATGATGTGCAGGTTCTTGATCTGGTCAGGGTGGTAGTCGATGTAGCCCAGATCCAGCCAGATCTGCTTCTTGTCGAAGTAGTTGTCCTGGTCCTGGTTGGTCGAACGGGCATCGTCGCCGCCGCCGGTGGCGATACGGATGCCGGTATCGACTTGCGGGTTGATCTCGGTGTAGGCACCCAGACGGGCACGGATGCGCTGGCGATCCTTGTCGCGGCCGCCGTTGTTCGGTTCGCCGTCGATCTTGATGGTTTCCTGGCGGATACGGACATCGCCCTTGAACTGGGTCTTGGCGGCCCAGGCAAGTTTCTGGTCGAAGACGCTTTGCTCGTTGGTTTTCTTTGCAACGGCGGCGACTTGTTCGTTGGTCTCTTGCTGCGCCTGCTGCGCGATTTGCTGAGCCTTCTGATCCTTGGCCAGTTCAGTTTGCAGTTCTATGTACTGCGCCTGGGAAATCGAACCGTTAGCCTTGAGCATGTCGAGCAGTTTGGCGTCGACTGCAGCACTGGCCGGAACGCTCATGGCCAGTAACAGGCCACCGCACAGGGCCGCCGCAGTTTTCGTGGAAGCAAGACGCATAGCAATCTCCGAAGATGAGAGGGGATGGCTGAACCATCCTGGGCACAACCGACGGTTGAAGGTCGGAAAACAGTGTCCGGGTTAGAACCCGGCGCTCTAAAAACAGGCGCCAGTATCGCGATGCTTTATGACAGAGCGGTGGCACAGTGATGGCAGGTTGATGACGATGCAGAAAACCCCTGAACTATTGATCTAGAGCGCTGTCGCCCGATGAGTCGTGTGCAATGCGCGGCGATAGGGGATACTCGCGAGGCGTTGATGCCCGGATGTGGAGAACCAGTTGATGCCGTTGAAATGCCTGCAAAACCTGTCAGAAATTGCCCCGTCGGTGTGGGACGCGCTGGTGCCGGAGAGTCAGCCGTTTCTGCGCCATGCGTTTCTGAGTGCGCTGGAAGACAGTGGCAGCGTTGGCCCGCACACCGGCTGGCAAGCGGAGCATTTGCTGCACATCGAAGAGGATCGGCTGATCGCCGCGCTGCCCGCTTATCGCAAGTGGCATTCCTATGGCGAGTACGTCTTCGATCATGGCTGGGCCGACGCCTGTGCCCGTGCCGGCATCGAGTATTACCCCAAGCTGTTGGCTGCCGTGCCCTTCAGTCCGGTCGGCGGCCCACGGCTGTTGGCGGCGAATGTCGAAGAGGGTTTCGAGCTGCTCAAAAGCCTGCCGGGCTATCTGGAGATCGAAGGGCTTTCCAGCGCCCACATCAACTTTACTGACCCCTTCACTGACGCTGCGATGGCCGAACAGCCGGGCTGGCTGCAACGCATTGGCTGTCAGTACCACTGGCAGAATCGCGGTTACCGCGACTTTCAGGATTTCCTCGACGCACTCAGTTCGCGCAAACGCAAACAGATGCGCAAGGAGCGCGAGCAAGTGGCGGGGCAGGGCTTTGAATTCGAGTGGCTGGAGGGGCGTGAAATCAACGAGGCACAGTGGGATTTCGTCTACGCCTGCTACGCCAACACCTACGCCGTGCGCCGGCAAGCGCCGTATCTGACGCGGGAATTTTTCAGCCTGTTGGCCGAGCGCATGCCGCAAGCGATCCGTGTGGTGCTGGCGCGACAGGGCTCACGTCCGGTGGCGATGGCGTTCAGTCTGGTGGGTGGCGACAGTTTCTATGGCCGTTACTGGGGATGTCTGGCCGAATTTGACCGGCTGCACTTCGAAACCTGTTTTTATCAGGGCATGGACTATGCGATTGCACAGGGTTTGCAGCGGTTCGACGCCGGCGCCCAAGGCGAGCACAAGCTGATTCGCGGGTTTGAACCCGTGATCACCCATTCGTGGCATTACCTGCGCCATCCGGGGCTGAATGCGGCGGTGAAGGACTTCCTGAAGCAGGAGCGCGCCGGCGTCCTCGCTTATGCCGAAGAGGCGAAAACAGCCTTGCCTTACCGCCAGGCCTAGATCCCTGTGGGGGGTTGTGTTTGCCTTGGTTAGTCTTCTTTGCCCAGCCAGCGATAAACCCCGCCGCCGAGTACCGCGCCAATCAACGGCGCCACCCAGAACATCCACAACTGCGCGATCGCCCAGCCGCCGACCATCAACGCTGGGCCCGTACTGCGCGCCGGGTTGACCGAGGTGTTGGTGACAGGTATGGAGATCAGATGGATCAGGGTCAGGCCCAGGCCAATGGCAATCGGTGCCAGCCCCGGTGGCGCGCGCCTGTCGGTGGCACCGAGGATGATGATCACAAACATTGCGGTCATGACCACTTCACAGACAAACCCGGCCGCCATCGAATACTTGCCCGGCGAATGCTCGCCGTAGCCATTGGAGGCCAGTCCATTGGCGACTTCGAAGCCCTCCTTGCCGCTGCCGATGTAGACGATCAATGCCGCCGCGATGATCGCACCAAGCACCTGGGCGATGATGTAGGCGGGCAACTCTCTGGCCGGAAACCGACCGCCGACGAACAGACCGACCGACACGGCCGGATTGAGATGACATCCGCTGATGTGGCCGATGGCGAACGCCATCGTCAGCACCGTCAGACCAAACGCCAGGGCCACTCCCAGCACCCCGATACCCAGTGGCGAAGACGCGGCGATCACTGCACTGCCACACCCTCCCAGCACCAGCCAGAACGTACCCAACAACTCGGTGACTGAACGTTTGAACAGAGACATGAGAAGAGTCCTTGATAGCGCTGCTATCGAGACTGCATCAGGTAGTGCATCCCTGCAGACTTGTGACAGGTTCCGTGCCGGAACCTTTGGCTGAGTACAGCAGGATTTTTGCAGATTTCCAGCGGCCAGAAAAAACCGCCAGAGCCCGTGGTTAGCGGGCTCTGGCGGAGTTGTGGGCTGTCGCATGGCCATTGTGGGAGCGGTGTGTCAGTCGATTCCGACAAACCCTCCGGTCTGGTGCGCCCACAGTCGTGCATACAAGCCGCGATGGGCGAGCAGTTCGGCGTGGGTGCCGCTCTCGGCGATCTTGCCGTTTTCCAGCACCACCAGGCGATCCATGCGGGCGATGGTCGAGAGGCGGTGAGCGATGGCGATCACGGTTTTGCCCTGCATCAGGGTTTCCAGGCTCTCCTGAATCGCTGCCTCGACTTCCGAGTCCAGCGCCGAGGTGGCTTCGTCCATGATCAGGATGGGCGCGTCCTTGAGCAGTACCCGGGCAATTGCGATGCGCTGGCGCTGACCGCCAGACAGTTTCACCCCGCGTTCACCGACGTGCGCGTCGAAACCGGTACGGCCCTCGGCGTCCGACAGCAGCGGAATGAATTCATCCGCGCGGGCCTTGTGCACCGCATCCCAGAGCTCGGCGTCGGTCGCATCCGGTTTGCCGTACAGCAAGTTGTCGCGGATCGAACGGTGCAGCAGCGAGGTGTCCTGAGTGATCATGCCGATCCGCGCACGCAGGCTTTCCTGGCCGACTTCGGCGATGTTCTGGCCGTCGATGAGGATGCGTCCGCCCTCGACGTCATACAGGCGCAGCAGCAGGTTGACCAAGGTTGATTTGCCGGCGCCGGACGGCCCGATCAAACCGATTTTTTCCCCCGGTCTGATGTTCAGGTTGAGGTCGCCGATGATGCCTTTCTTCTTGCCGTAGTGAAAATCCACATGCTCGAAACGCACTTCACCACGGGAGACTTCCAGCGGTTTGGCCTGTTCCTGATCGGTGACGCTGACCGGTTGCGCGATGGTCTGCAAACCGTCCTGGACCATGCCGATGTTTTCGAAAATGCCGGTGACTACCCACATGATCCAGCCGGACATGTTGACGATGCGGATCACCAGGCCGGTGGCCAGGGCAATCGCGCCGACGCTGATCAGCGATTGCGTCCACAACCACAAGGCCAGACCGGTGGTGCTGACGATCAGCAAGCCGTTCATGGTGGTGATGGCGATGTCCATGCTGGTCACGACACGGCCCGCCAGTTGGGCTTTTTCGGTCTGTTCTTCGATGGCTTCGCGGGCGTATTGCTGTTCGAAGTTGGTGTGGGCAAACAGTTTCAGGGTGGCGATGTTGGTGTAGCCGTCGACGATCCGCCCCATCAGTTTGGAGCGTGCATCGGAGGACACCACCGAGCGTTCCTTGACCCGTGGCACGAAATAGTAGAGTGCGCCGATGTAGGCGGCGATCCACGTCAGCAGCGGGATCATCAGGCGCCAGTCGGCTTCGGCGAACAGCACCAGCGAGCTGATTGCATAGATCAGCACATGCCACAACGCATCCACTGCTTGCACGGCGGAGTCACGCAGCGAGTTGCCGGTCTGCATGATGCGCTGGGCAATACGTCCGGCGAAGTCGTTCTGGAAGAAATTCAGGCTCTGCTTGAGCACGTAGCTGTGGTTCTGCCAGCGAATCAGGCTGGTCATGCTCGGGCTCAGGGTCTGATGCACCAGCAAGTCGTGCAGGCCGACGAACACCGGGCGCAGGATCAGCGCGACCACGGCCATCCAGGCCAACTCCAGGCCGTGTTCCTGAAAGAAATTCGGGTCAGGCGCGCCTTGGGCGAGGTCGATGATGCGACTGAGGTAGCTGAACAATGCCACTTCGATCAAGGCGCCGAACAATCCGACGGTGAGCAGGGCGGCAAAACTCGGCCAGACCTGCTTGAGGTAATAGGTGTAGAAGGGCAGCACGCGATCCGGCGGGGATGCCGTGGGAGCGTCGCGGAACACGTCGATCAGTTGTTCGAAACGGCGATAGAGCATCAGATAACCACCCGGAGTACGGGCTCTCCTTTTATCAGTGTGAGCGGCACGGGGTCAGCCCGGTGCCGCTCGATACGCCCTGTACGACTTAGTCGATGACTTTGGCCGATTTGATGATCACAGGGTCGACAGGCACGTTTTGCATGCCGCTTTTAGTGGTGGTTTGCGAATTGACGATGATGTCGACCACGTCCATGCCCTTGACCACTTTGGCGAACACGGCGTAACCGGCGTCACGGCCCGGATCGAGGAACGCATTGTCAGCCACGTTGATGAAGAACTGGCTGGTGGCCGAATCAGGGTTGGAGGTGCGCGCCATCGACAGGGTGCCGCGAACGTTGTGCAGGCCATTGCTGGCTTCGTTCTTGATCGGTGCCTTGGTTTCTTTCTGTTGCATTTGCTGGGTGAAGCCGCCGCCCTGGGCCATGAAGCCCGGGATCACGCGGTGGAAAATCGTGTTGTTGTAGAAGCCGCTGTTGACGTATTCGAGAAAGTTTTTGGTACTGATCGGCGCTTTGACCGGGTCCAGTTCGATTTCGATCTGACCGTTGGTGGTGTCCAGCAGCACGTGAGGTGCTTTGGTCGGCGTGGCTGCCATCAGGTTGGCGGCGAACAGTACGGTACCAGCGGCGAGGGCGAGTTTTTTCAGCATGGGTCAGTGATCCTGAGATTGATTTTCGGCTGTGGCGAGGAACTCCAGCAGCGTTTGATTGAAGCGTTCGGGTTGATCGAGCGGTGTGGCGTGGCGGGAGTCGGTGATCACCACCAACCGCGCATTCGGCAGCAGTTTTACATAGGTTTCTTTCACCGCGACCGGTGTGTAGTCACGGTCGGCGCTGATGACGAGCGTTGGACAGATCACCCGGGAAAGTCGTTCCTGCACCCCCCAGCCAACGATTGCATCGAAGCTGGCGAGATAAGCACGTTTGTCGTTTTTTGCCCAGCGTTCGGCCATTTTCTGCCGCAGATCGGCCTGCTCCGGTTTCGGAAACAGTTTGCCACCCAGGGCTTTGCCGATGCTGGCGAGGCTGAGCACGCGCATCAGGCTCCAGCGTTTGAACCATTGCCAATAATCATCGCGGCTGCGCAATTTGACCGCAGGCGCGCTGTTGACGATGGTCAGGCTTTTGAGCAGATCCGGCTGATCGACGCCCAACTGGAAGCCGATCATGCCGCCCATCGACAGCCCGACGTAATGCACCGGGCCGAGGTTCAAATGCTCGATCAGCGCCACGACATCGGCACTGAAACCGGCGATGCTGTAGCGCTCGCGGGGTTTGTCGGAGCGCCCGTGACCACGGATGTCCGGGACGATCACCCGATAATGCGCCGCCAGTGCCGGGATCTGCAGTTCCCAGTCCAGCGTGCTTGAACCCAACCCGTGAACCAGCAGCAACGGGGTGCCGTGGCCATATTCCTCATAGTGCAGATTGCAACCTTCATGCTCGAAATAGGCCATCGGTGAACTCCGTGTCAGGCTTGTTCAGGGGCGGCGAACGGCGCGTCCAGCGGCAGGGTGTCGAAGGTACGCAGCAATTCGATGAGGATTTGCGTCGCCGGGCCCAGGGGTTTGTCCTTGTTCGAGTACAGGTAGAAGCTCGGGTTGCGGCTGCCGCCCTGATCCAACGGTAGCAGCTTGAGCGAGCCTTCCTTCAATTCGCGCTCGATCATGTGCCGGGGCAGCCAGGCAAAGCCCAGGCCATTGCCGACGAAGGTCGCGGCGGTGGCAAGGCTGCCGACCGTCCAGCGTTGTTCGGCACCGAGCCAGCCGACGTCCCGTGGTTGCTGGCGACCGGAGTCGCGGATCACCACTTGCATCTGGGTTTCCAGATCCTGGAAGCTCAGTTCCCGATTGAGACGATGCAGCGAGTGTTCAGGGTGGGCGACGGCGACGAACTCGACATCACACAATTCTGCGCCGAGGTAGCCGGGGATGCTGAAACCGGTGATCGCCAGATCGGCGACGCCTTCGAGCAGCACTTCTTCCACGCCCGACAGCACTTCCTCGCGCAGTCGTACCCGGCAGCCACGGCTTTGCGGCATGAACGCGGTCAACGCGCGGACAAGGCGCGCCGTCGGGTAGGCGGCATCCACCACCAATCGCACCTCGGCCTCCCAGCCTTGCTCCATGTGGTGAGCGAGGTCTTCCAGCTGGCTGGCCTGTTTCACCAGTTGTCGCGAACGACGCAGCAGCACACCGCCGGCTTCGGTGAGCACCGCTTTGCGTCCGTCGATGCGCAGCAGCGGCACGCCGAGCTGGTCCTGCATACGGGCGACGGTGTAGCTCACCGACGATTGCGAACGGTGCAAGACCTCGGCGGCCTGGGCGAATCCGCCGTGGTCGACCACGGCCTGCAATGTTCGCCATTGATCAAGGGTCACGCGGGGCGCTTTCATCAATAGCTCCTCTTGTCCTAAGCTGGCCGTCCCCCATGGAGACTGCCGAATGAAAAAATTCTGTTGTGTGGTGCTGGCGCTGCTTCCGCTGACTGCTTTTGCTTATCCGATCGATGTGCAGAAGAACCTCAACGGCATGAAGATCGATTACGAGACCTTCGATACCGACAACGACATCGGCTCGATCCGGGTGGCCAACTACGGCGATGTCGATGCGACCTGCAAGGCGGTTTTCCAGAATGGTCCGGAAGCACCACGCACGCGCAATATCGACGTACCGGCGGGCAAGCATAAAAACGCCACGGCCAAGTTCACCCGCGAGATCATCAAGCTGCGCATCAACCTGACCTGCAGCCCGAAATAACACCGCCAGTCCCTTGTGGGAGCGGGCTTGCCCGCGAAGGCGTCGGTTCAGTCCTGCTTTTTGGAATGACGCGGCGCTGTCGCGAGCAAGCCCGCTCCGCAGGGGGTAAGCGCATATAAACGAAATATTCGATGCTTTGCAGCAATTATTTGCGCTTTTTCATCGATTCGGCTCTGTATAGCCTTCACTCCATCGACTTACAACATTCTCGGATGGAGGCTACACAACATGTCCCGCGTTCTGATCATCGAAAGCAGCGCCCGCCAGCAAGACTCGGTGTCCCGTCAACTGACCCAGACCTTCATCAACCAGTGGAAAGCTGCACACCCCGCCGATCAGATCACCGTGCGTGACGTCGCCGTGAACCCGGTCCCGCACCTGGACATCAACCTGTTGGGCGGCTGGATGAAGCCTGCCGATCAGCGCAGCGACAGCGAGCAATCGTCGCTGGATCGCTCCAACGAATTGACCGATGAATTGCTCGCCGCCGACGTGCTGGTGATGGCCGCGCCGATGTACAACTTCGCCATCCCGAGCACCCTCAAGGCCTGGCTCGATCACGTGCTGCGTGCTGGCGTGACCTTCAAGTACACCGAAACCGGCCCGCAAGGCCTGCTCAGCGGCAAACGTGCCTACGTGCTCACCGCTCGCGGCGGCATCTACGCCGGCGGTCCTGCGGATCATCAGGAACCGTACCTGCGTCAGGTGATGGCGTTCATCGGCATCCACGACGTGACCTTCATCCACGCCGAAGGCATGAACCTCGGTGGCGACTTCCAGGAGAAGGGCCTGAATCAGGCCAACGCCAAGCTGTCCCAGGTCGCCTGACACGTTAATCGCCAGATAATCGCTGATTGTTTAAGTGACCTGGCGCAACCCCTTCAAGGCTCTACGCGCATCGAACCTCCCTTTGCACTTGTTGCTCCTGAGTGCCGTAGCCCGATTGAACGCATTAGCGAGATCGGGCTTTTTTTTGCCTGTATTTTTTGAACGACGCAAAACCTCCTGTGGGAGCGGGCTTGCTCGCGAAGCCGGTGCGTCAGGCGAGATCAATGTTGAATGACACGCCCCTTTCGCGAGCAAGCCCGCTCCCACAGGGATTTGTATTGTTCGGGGTTCGCGGTCCGGCACAAAAACCGCTATCGTCGCCGCCATTCAAAATAGGGGCGAGCATGGGCTATCTACTTTTTGTCACGCTGATCCAGGCGTTTTCCTTCAGTCTGATCGGCGAATACCTGGCCGGACACGTCGACAGCTACTTCGCCGTGCTGGTGCGCGTGGTGCTGGCCGGGCTGGTGTTCATCCCTCTGACCCGCTGGCGCTCGGTGGAACCCGCGTTCATGCGCGGCATGCTGCTGATCGGTGCGCTGCAGTTCGGCGTGACCTACGTCTGCCTGTACCTGAGCTTCCGTGTGCTGACGGTGCCGGAGGTGTTGCTGTTCACCATCCTCACGCCGCTGCACGTGACGCTGATCGAAGACGCACTGAACCGCCGCTTCAATCCGTGGGCACTGATTGCGGCGCTGGTGGCGGTGGGCGGCGCGGCGGTCATCCGCTTCGACAGCATCAGCCCGGACTTCTTCATGGGGTTCCTGTTGCTGCAACTGGCCAACTTCACCTACGCCGCCGGCCAGGTCCTGTACAAACATCTGGTGGCCAGACACCCGAGCGATTTGCCGCATTACCGGCGTTTCGGCTTCTTCTACCTTGGCGCATTGGCGGTAGTGCTGCCGGCATTCCTGCTGTTCGGCAAAGCGAATTTTCTGCCGGAAGCGCCATTGCAGTGGGGCGTGTTGCTGTTCCTCGGTCTGGTCTCGACCGCGCTGGGCCTGTACTGGTGGAACAAGGGCGCGTGCATGGTCAACGGCGGCACCCTGGCAGTGATGAACAACCTGCATGTGCCGGTGGGATTGCTGCTGAATCTGCTGATCTGGAATCAGCATGAGGAATTGGGGCGGTTGTTCCTGGGAGGCAGCGTCATCCTCGCTGCGGTGTGGATTAGCCGCCTCGGCATCCGCACATCACCCACCACCGCATAACCCCCGTGGAAGAGGGCTTGCCCGCGAAAATGGTGTGTCATCCAACGCTATGTTGATTGATCTGGCGTCTTCGCGAGCAAGCCCGTTCCCACAGTTTTGATCTGTGGATTACATGAGGTGCTTTTGTGGCTCGGGAATGCTTGCCGAGCCGAGCACGGCTGGCAGCAGGCCAGAGCGCAGGTCCCCGCCACTCGGCTGCTGATACAGGCTCAAGCCAAACTCCGGTAACACCGCCAGCAGATAATCGAAAATATCCCCCTGAATGCGCTCGTAATCCGCCCACGCCGTGGTGCGAGTGAAGCAGTAGATCTCCAGCGGAATGCCCTGCGCGGTGGTCTGCATCTGGCGGACCATGCAGGTCATGTTCGGCTGGATGTCCGGGTGACTCTTCAGATACGCCAAGGCATAAGCGCGGAACGTGCCGATGTTGGTCATGCGCCGACGGTTCGCCGACATCGCCGCGACATTGCCCTGTGCCTCGTTCCACGCCTTGAGCTCGGCTTTCTTGCGGCTCATGTAGTCGGTCAGCAGGTGCACCTGGGAGAGTTTTTCTTCCTCGTCATCGCGAATGAAGCGCACGCCGCTGGCGTCGATGAACAGGCTGCGCTTGATTCGGCGCCCGCCCGATTGCTGCATGCCGCGCCAGTTCTTGAACGACTCGGACATCAGCCGCCAGGTCGGGATCGAGACGATGGTCTTGTCGAAATTCTGCACCTTGACCGTGTGCAGGGTGATGTCGACCACATCGCCATCGGCGCCGACTTGCGGCATCTCGATCCAGTCGCCGACCCGCAGCATGTCATTGCTGGTCAACTGCACGCTGGCGACGAACGACAGCAGCGTATCCTTGTAGACCAACAGAATCACCGCCGACATGGCACCCAGACCGGACAGCAGCAACAGCGGTGAACGGTCGATCAGCGTCGCGACGATGATGATCGCGCCGAACACGTACAAGACCATTTTCGCCAGTTGCACGTAGCCTTTGATCGAGCGGGTGCGGGCATGCTCGGTACGTGCATAGATGTCGAGCAGGGCGTTGAGCAGGGCGCTGACCGCCAGCAGCAGGAACAGAATGGTGAACGACAACGCCACATTACCGAGGAAGGTCATGGCCGTTTTGCTCAGTTCCGGCACCAGATGGAGGCCGAACTGGATCACCAGCGACGGCGTCATCTGCGCCAGGCGCTGAAATACCTTGTTGTGGCGAAAGTCATTGATCCAGTGCAGTGCCGGCTGGCGGCCGAGCATGCGGCTGGCATGCAGGATCAGATAGCGCGCCACTCGTCCGAGCAACAGCGCGATCACCAATAACACGGTCAGCGCGAGCCCCGCCTGCAAGAGCGGATGCTGTTCGAGGGTGCCCCAGAGGTCCTGGGCGTTGAGCCAGAGCTGTTTGATATCCATAAATACAACGATTCTTCTGTAAGACGCGACGGATGATTAGAGCACTTAAGACGCTGCGTATTACCGTTGGAGACAAATAAGGCAACAAAAAAACCACAGATTGCGGCCGTTTGCATAAAGAAACTCGGCCTGAGCGCTCGAAACCGGTAACCTATGCAGCTGTTTTTTTGCATATCTTCGAGGTAGCACCCGTGTTTTCCCAATTCGCCCTGCACGAACGCCTGCTAAAAGCTGTGGCCGAGCTGAAATTTGTCGAGCCAACGCCTGTGCAAGCCGCGGCCATTCCGCTGGCGCTCCAAGGGCGTGATTTGCGGGTGACTGCGCAAACCGGTAGCGGTAAAACTGCCGCTTTCGTTCTGCCGATCCTCAATCGCCTGATCGGCCCGGCCAAGGTTCGCGTCAGCATCAAGACCCTGATTCTGCTGCCGACCCGCGAACTGGCCCAGCAGACCTTGAAGGAAGTTGAACGCTTCTCGCAGTTCACCTTCATCAAGTCCGGCCTGATCACCGGCGGTGAAGACTTCAAGGTGCAGGCCGCCATGCTGCGTAAAGTGCCGGACATTCTGATCGGTACCCCGGGCCGGATGATCGAGCAACTCAACGCCGGCAACCTCGACCTGAAAGAAGTCGAAGTGCTGGTGCTCGATGAAGCCGACCGCATGCTCGACATGGGCTTTGCCGAGGACGTGCAGCGTCTGGTCGACGAATGCCCGAACCGTCAGCAGACCATGCTGTTCTCCGCCACCACCGGCGGTTCCGGCCTGCGCGAGATGATCGCCAAGGTGCTGAACAACCCTGAGCACCTGCAGCTCAACGCGGTCAGCCAGCTGAACTCGACCACCCGTCAGCAGATCATCACCGCCGACCACAACCAGCACAAAGAGCAGATCGTCAACTGGCTGCTGGCCAACGAGACCTATCAGAAGGCCATCGTTTTCACCAACACCCGCGCCATGGCCGACCGCATCTACGGTCGCCTCGTGGCCCAGGAATACAAAGCGTTCGTGCTGCACGGCGAGAAAGACCAGAAGGATCGCAAACTGGCGATCGACCGTCTGAAGCAGGGCGGTGTGAAGATTCTGGTGGCGACCGACGTCGCGGCCCGTGGTCTGGACGTGGATGGCCTGGATCTGGTGATCAATTTCGACATGCCGCGCAGCGGCGACGAGTACGTGCACCGCATCGGTCGTACTGGCCGTGCCGGTAACGACGGCCTGGCGATCTCGCTGATCTGCCACGGCGACTGGAACCTGATGTCGAGCATCGAGCGCTACCTGAAGCAGAGCTTCGAGCGCCGGACCATCAAGGAAGTCAAAGGCACCTACGGCGGGCCGAAGAAGGTCAAGGCCTCGGGCAAAGCCGTTGGCGTGAAGAAGAAAAAGACTGACGCCAAAGGCGACAAGAAGAAATCCGCCGCCAAGACGCCGACCAAACGCAAGAGCGCCAACCGTCCGAAGCCGGACTCGTTGGTGAGCAGCGACGGCATGGCACCGCTCAAGCGTCGCAAGCCAGCAGAGCCTGCGGCTGAATAAGGCGTTTCAGGCGCACAGAAAAAACCCGGGACAGTGTCCCGGGTTTTTTTTCGTCCATCAGTTGCCGAGCTGGCCACTGGTGTCGGCGTCAAAGCGCCGGTTGGCCTGATCAGCCGCCGGCTTCAATGCTGCGAGCAAAGCTGCCTCGCTGTACAACCGCGTGACCGCCAGCGCCTTCGGCGTCGGCTTGATCGGGATCAGCACATCCTCATCGTCGGCGTGCAGCCAGATGGCGACAACGTGCAGTGCCGAGACAAACAGCACGCGCAGCTCAACGGTTTTGCCTTGCAATTGTGGCGCCTGTTCCGCCAGTTTCAGCGCAGCCACCGTCGCAGCGGCGTGTTCGCCGTGGTTCAGCGACGCGAACTCGACATGCCCACGCAGCTCGGTCAATTGCGCATCGGCCATCGTCACGCCGTCGGCAAACACCAGATAATGCCAGTCACCGACCCTGGCGTCTTTCAGGCCCTTGCCGTCGCTCAGGTCTTCCAGGCTGAGCGAATAGCCGCGGTAGGCCTCGCTGAGACTGATCTTCGCTGCAGCGGCACTGGCAAATTGGCGATTGGCGCCAAAGCCTTGGGTTTGCAACGCGGCTTGCAGTGCCGGGCGCAGAGTCTTGACGCCATTGGAAGGCGCTTTCGGATAAGTCAGTTGCATGATGTCGCCCTCCTAGTTTTTTACGGTGAAGTAGGTGTGAGTCCAGTTGCCGCCACCGTTGTAGGCGCGGGGGAACGCGTTCAGCGCACGGGTCGAATAGCCGTAGATCGAGTCCGCGACCAGCACATAGTCGCCATGGGTGCCGTAGATCGTCAGGAAATGCGCACCGCCGCCGTACCAGGCGCAACGCAGGCCGACCGGGCGGCCCATGCTGATCTGATTGCGAATGGCCGACATCTGCAATGAACCCTGATTCATGCCGTTGTAGCTGCGGGTGGTTTGCAGGGCCGAGTCCAGATAGCCATAAACGTTGCACGGCCCCGGCTGATTGCAGCAGTTGCGATCAAGCTTAGTGCTGGCGACGCCGCACTGGGTCCAGTTGCCGGTGCGGTAATAGTTGCCGACCGATGCGGAAACGGCTGCCCAGCACCAGTTGGTCTGGGTTTGTTGCTGCATGTTGAAGTTGAGGCTGCCGGCGGCGAGGGCGCTGAGCTGTTCAGCGGCTTCGATGTCGACCAGTTGCGGGTCGAGCAGATGGTTGGCGAGGCACCTTGGCAGTGATTCGCCAGTGAATCGTGTTGCTGCTGTGGTTAACATTTTTCAATCCTCCATGAGTGAAAACGAGCGTCCAGCTTGTTGGGGTGGTGCGGTAATGCCGAGCGATCGGCGTTCAACGGTTGCCATCTTCAATGACCGGTTCCGATCTCCTTGCTCGAGGTAACCCTAGTCATGAATATGCGTTTATGCAAATAAATAAATGCATTTGTGCATTTTCAAGGACAAAAGATTGCAGCCTGCAACAGCCCCTGCGTTGGTCGGTGCAGGCGCTGTTGCAGGCTGCGATCTTTTGTTGTCAGCTTTCGGCTTTTTTCTCAGCGCTACCGAGTTCTTTCAAGCGCTGATCAATCAACTGGCACTTGTCCGGCAGATCCTTGCTGGCCGTGCCCAAGTCCATTTTCTGCAACTCGGCGTTGATTTCCTTGGCCTTGGCCGGATTCTGCTCGGTCAGCTTCGAGACTTCCTTGGCCAGTTGTTCCCGTTTGGCGGTGGCTTCTTCCGGCGTACAAGCCCAGACGGGCAGGGCGCAGGCGAGGGTGGCGGCGAGGGTGAGCTTGATCAGGGTTTTCATCGGGGCAGGCCTCAGTTCCGGTTAAGGCGGGTTAACCGGTTGAGGCCTTGAGCAGGTGGAAAGTTCAGAAACTCTGGCAGCGGGCTTGCTCCGACAAAGCCTCTCAGTTTCCGTGGCAGCCACTGGATTTTGCCGCTCCCTCATAGCGATCATGATGCCGAACCCACTCCATGATCTCGTCTTCATTCCTGCCTTTGGGCGTGAGGTCCAGATAGTTGTAGGCGCCGACCAACATGTCGAGACCACGGGCATACGTGGAATACGTATGGAAGATGTCACCGTTTGCGTTGCGATAAAACACGCTCAGCCCCGGCATTTCTTCCTCGGCGCTGTCAGTTTTTTCGTAGTTGTACGTAGCCTTTCCGGCGGCGACATCGTCGGCGCGGGCGCAAACGCCGAAGTCATAATTGAAGTCGCAACCTTCTGACGACACCCAGTCGAACTTCCAGCCCATCCGCCGTTTAAATTCCTGGAATTCGTTGAATGGCGCATGGGAAACCGCGACCACTGCGATGTCGTGGTGCGCCAGATGCTGGTTGGCGCCATCAATGTGGTCGCTGAGGAATGAGCAGCCCTGGCAGCCTTCCTCCCAGTCTTTGGCGAACATGAAGTGGTAGACGATCAACTGACTGTGCTGACCGAACAGGTCGGCCAGTTTCAGTTCGCCGTTCGGGCCTTGGAAATGGTAATCCTTGTCAACCATCACCCATGGCAATGCGCGCCGTTGGGCGCTGAGTCGGTCGCGTTCCCGGGTGAACGCTTTTTCGTCGGCGAGATGGTGTTTACGGGCGGTGAGCCACTCTTCGCGCGACACCACCGGATGATGCTCAAGGTTCATGATGATTTCTCCTGCGGGGGTTGAAACCGTCTGTTTCAGACTAGTCGTATATCCCTGTGGGAAATCGACAGACCGTCGGTCGGTCGGCACAGGAAATGCGGCTGAACGGCGGCGAGCCACTCCGGTCACAACCTATGAACGCGCCATAACTCTTGCGCACCGGAGGTTGAATCAGGATGACGACTTATAACTGGGATTTGATTGAACGCTTGCTCCACGAAGTGCAAAACAGTGCCGGGCACAGTTTCGCCCCGCGTAGTTACGCCGAAGACTACGCAGCGGCCAAGGCCAGTTCAGGCGAGCCGATCGAGAATCTGGATCACCTGAAAACCCTGGCCTGCGAGTACGAGCGGACATTGCTGTTGCGCGGCTACATTGCGCCGCGCCCGGATGAAGAGGGCAGCACCGGCAATAATTTCGTGCTGACACCCCGTGGCTCGAGCCTGTTGAGCCTGATCGACAGCAGCATTCCCGGCAATGATCATCCGCGTCAGGTGCTGGATGAGCAGGAGGATGCGCTGGCCGAGGCGACGTTTGATGAGGTTGCTTCAAAAGCGCAAATCGCCTGAGATCAAAGATATCCCCATTTGGGAGCGAGCCTGCTCGCTCCCAAATGGATCTTCGTCTTGTTCAGGTTTTTTGTGCGGTCTTCAAGCACTTGAGGTCGTTGAAGTCTTTACGCACACCTTCAATTTTTTTCAGCAACCGCTGGCGCTGTTGCGGCGTGCTTTCGGCCATCAGGTCCACCGCCAGCGCACGTCCCTGCGCTTCGGTATTGGCGTAGGCCGTGCGGTAATCCGCTGTCCATAAACGCTCACGATTGACCAGAAGCGTCTCGATTCGTTGTGGGAATTCGGGACTTTTGCGTTGGGCCACAGCAGCACTGAACTGCTGCTGCCAGTGCGCACGGTTGGCGATCCATTGGGTGTTCTGATCACCGAGGGCGGTCGACCAGGCCATCACCCGCTGTTCCTGAGTGGCGCTCAATGGACCCAGCCAGTCGTTCAGGCGTTTAACCATACGCGCGCCGCGCTCGGCAATTTGCTGAGGGACCGCAGGTTTGACGTATTCCTGCTGACGCTTGCGCAAATCCTTGGCAAACGCGTCATTCATCTCGGCCACCTGATTGTCATCCAGACCCTGCAACAGTTCGATGGCTGACGGAGTGATTTCCTTCGCGGTTTCGGCAATCGCCTGCTTGGCTTCCGCAGTGCGCGCCTGCAGCGCGGCGTCGGTGACCTGATTGGTTTCGACCATGGTCTGCAAGCGATCAAGCCAATCCAGATAGCCCGGCAATTGCGTGGTGCAATGCCAGCTCAGGTGCTCCTTGAGGCGTTCGTTGAACCAGCCTTTCTGCTCGCCGTTCATGTCCAGATAATCGCCGAGCGTCCACGGAATGATCACGTCGAGGTTGCGATAGGCGAGGCCGACGCGGCTACAGGCGCCGAGGGCGAGGGTGAACATCAGCAGCGCGGCAATGTGCTTGAACCAGCGAGACATGGGCAAATCCTTGCGAGAGCCTGGCTTCGGGAATCTGATTCTTATGTGATGCAGGATGCGCGCGGCAGTTCAGCCGATCAATAGAATGCGCGTGCGGCCCTTAGGGTGACGAGGCCGTCGCACTGGCTGTTGTGCCCGGAGTACGCCGAGCAATCACTGCCGCTGAGGCTGGAGTCGCTGTAGATCAAGTCAAGGTCGACGCCCATGAACGGCCGCGACAACTTCACCGACCAGTCAGTGAAACTGCTGACATACCCGCCGTCCACCGCCGCCGGCGTATTGAGCTGGTGGGTGGTGTATTTCATGCTGAGCCCGATGCCAAAGGGCTGATTGCCGCCCAGGTCGGCAAACAAGGTGTTGTTCTGTTTATCCGGATCGTTGCTCAAGGCGATGCCGAAGCGGCTGCCGAGCAGGGTCAGGCCGCCGAACAGTTCCTGACTGTCGAGGGTTTCCAGGCGGGGATAGCTGTAATGAATCATCCCGACTTCGTAGCCGAGGATCTGGTCGAAGGGCTGTTTGAAGCCGACGTAGGAGTCGATCTCAAGGTTCTTGCCCGGGCTGATGCCCATGCTTGGAGCGTACTGGCCGACGTACAAGCCGCTGTCGTGGCTCAGGTCGAGGCCGCCATGAAACGAGCCAACGGCGGCAGGTTTGACCAACCCTTGGGCCATGCTGCGACTGGGCGTGGTGCCGAGCTTGAGGTCGAAGTCGCCGAGTTCACGCTGGAAAACCTGTGCATGCACGGCCGGGCCTGCCATCAGGCCTGCGAGCAATAAACAGAAAGATTTGCGCATGCGTCACTCCATGAACCGCGAGCGCAGGGCGAATGGCCTGCTGAAACGCTTGATCTAGACGCGTGCAAGGATACCGGCGAATACTCGGCACTGATGGCCGTTCGTCGATTTCTATAAGATTGATTAAACAGAAGGGGAGGGGCGGGGTGCCAGTCCAGGCGCTTTGAAGCTCAAAGCGCCTCTGGACGGGTGTAAAACCGGGTGTTACTTCTTGCCCAGGCTGATCTGCTTGGACGGGCCGAACGTCTGGCCACTGACGCCTTTGGCAATTTGCTGGATCTCGCCGCCGGACTTGAGGAACGCTGCGATCTGATCGTTGATCGATTCGCTGGTTTCAACGGCTGGAGCTGGCTTTGCTTTGCTGGTGGATGCTTTTACACGCATGGCGGCCATTAACCTGTAGAAAAGTAACTCGGCCAGGCATCGTACAGGAATAACTTGACAATTGCTTGGTAAATATCCCCCGGAATAACCAGTCGCGGCACTGCATTATTCTCGATTCAATATCCGAAATACTTGGCTAACCTGCTGTTTTAAATAAGAACATTACTGAATTCTGACGGTATGGTACTCGGTCGGAAGGGCGCATGGCCGACTGACGAGCGGCACCCGGCATGGCGCAGATCAAGGAAAATCAAGGCTTTGCGCAGAATGACCGGCAACCGCCGATCTACCGCCCAACGTCGCAGGCAAAAACGGGTAGAATGCCGCCCACGCAATGAGGGTTCTGGAAATGGCTTTAGTCGGGCGTTACAACAGTTTGCAAGTGGTTAAACACACTAACTTCGGTTTATATCTGGACGGCGGTGCCGACGGCGAGATTCTTTTGCCCAACCGTTATATCCCCAAAGATATTCCCAGCGAAGATGAAGACTGGCTCAACGTATTTGTTTATCTGGACAGCGAAGACAAACTTCTCGCTACCACTGAAAAACCAAAAGTTCAGGTCGGCGAATTTGCCAGCCTGAAAGTTGTTGAAGTCAACAGCATCGGCGTGTTCCTCGATTGGGGGTTGCCGAAAGATCTGCTCCTGCCGTACTCCGAAGAAAAACGGCAGATGACCGCAGGCGAGTACTGCGTGGTTCACGTTTACCTCGACAAACATACCCGCCGCATCACCGCCACTGCGCGTCTGGATCGCTACCTCGACAAAACCCCGGCCAACTACAGCCAGGGCCAGGAAGTTGATCTGCTGGTTGCCGAAGCCACCGATATGGGCTTCAAGGCGATCATCAACAACAAGCACTGGGGGCTGATTCACAAGAATGAAATCTTCAAGTTCATGCGCGCCGGCATGATCGAGAAGGGCTACATCAAGGAAGTGCGTGCCGACGGCAAAATTGCCCTGAGCCTGCAACCGGTTGGCCAGGAAGCGGCCAGCAGCCTGAACTCGAAGATCCTCGCCAGGTTGCGTGATAACAGCGGCACCTTGGCGGTCAGCGACAAGAGCGATCCGGCGCTGATCAGCAGCCTGTTCGGTGTCAGCAAAGGCAACTTCAAGAAGGCCATTGGTGCGCTGTACAAAGAAGGCAAGATCGTCATCCATGCCGATCGCATTGAACTAACCTGAGCCTTGCGTGGCCCATCTTGCATGGGCACACATGAGGTCGGTTCGATGAAAAAAACGCTGATAGCCTACGTCGCCACGCTGGTGATGTTTCTTTTGCTCGACGGCCTCTGGCTCGGCCTGTTGATGGCGCCGACCTATCGCGAACTGCTCGGTTCGCTGATGCTGGAAAAACCGCTGCTGGTGCCCGCAGCGGTTTTTTACGGCCTGTATGTTTTCGGTTGTGTGGTGTTTGTGGTGTTGCCGGCCGTGACGTGGCAATGGGCGGCGAAGCGGGGCGCGCTGTTGGGGCTGGTAGCTTACGGCACGTATGACCTGACCAATTGGGCGACGTTGCGCGGCTGGTCGGCGCAGGTGTCGTTGATGGATTGGGCGTGGGGGACGTTTGCTACTGCTGTGGCTTGTAGCGTCGGTTTTTTGCTGGCGAGGCGGTTGGGCAAGGTCTGATTCGAACTATAGGTAAGCAATGCCGGTCCTTCGCGAGCCGACAGCCACCCACTGCTGCCGCCACTGAAGAAGCAAATGTCTTTTCCAGACGGTTTTTTCTGTCTGACTGATTGATAATCCCCGGCACTGTTTGTTGACCATTGGATGGCCTGCCATGTTGTGTGTGTTCGAGGTGTTGCGGTGAGTATCGAGCGGCGCAATGCCGACCGTTTTGCCCTGCAAGTGATGATCGGTCTGTGCCTGATCTGGGGCGTGCAGCAGGTAATGATCAAGTGGGCGGCGCCGGACATCGCGCCAGTGATGCAGGCGGCAGGGCGTTCGGGGATATCCGCGTTGCTCGTCGGTTTGCTGATCTGCTGGAAGGGCGGCTGGGATCAGGTCGGCAACACCTGGCGCGGTGGTTTGCTGGCCGGTGCGCTGTTTGGTCTGGAGTTCTTCTTCATCGCCGAAGGTCTGCAACTCACCACCGCCGCGCACATGTCGGTGTTTCTCTACACTGCGCCGATTTTCACCGCGCTGGGCGTGCATTTTCTGTTGGCCAGTGAGCGCCTGCGGCCGTTGCAGTGGCTGGGGATTTTGCTGGCGTTCATCGGCATCGCGATTGCCTTTGCCGGCGGTGTGTCATGGGACAACCTCGACCGGCGCATGTTGCTCGGCGATGCCTTTGGCGTGTTGGCCGGTGCCTGTTGGGGCGCGACCACGGTGGTGGTGCGCGCCTCGCGTCTGTCGGAAGCCCCGGTGACGTTGACCCTGTTTTATCAACTGATTGTCGGCTTTGTCGGCCTGCTGTTGATCGCCTTGTTCAGCGGTCAGATCACCCATGTCAACCTGACCCCTGTGGCCGTGGCCAGTGTGCTGTTCCAGGGGCTGGTGGTGTCGTTCTTCAGCTACCTGATCTGGTTCTGGCTGCTGCGCCGTTATCTGGCGGCCAACCTGGCAGTCTTCTCGTTCATGACGCCGCTGTTCGGCGTCACCTTTGGCGTGATTCTGTTGGGCGAACCACTGAGCGTGAACTTCGTCATTGGCGCCGTGCTGGTGCTGCTCGGCATCACCTTTGTCAGCGCCGAGCAGTGGCTGCGCAGACGTTTGCGCCAAGCGCTGGGCCAGCGCTAGTCGATTGCATCGCCAGCCCACCGGCGATCAGCAAACCGCTGCCGGCGATCACCAATGCCGGTTGCAGGCCACCGCTGAAATGGCTGCTCAGCGCTGCCAGCAACGGGCCGCTGAGCTGGCCGACGGCAAAGCACGCGGTCAGCATCCCGGCATTGCGCTGTGTGGCGTGGGGTGCGATGTCCCGCGAGCGTTGCATGACCAATTGCATGCAGGCGAGGAACGGCGTGCCACAGAGGATCACCCCCAATGCCAGACCGAGGCCGCTGCTTATCAGGCAGGCGAACACCCCGGCTGCTTGCAGCCATAACGTCGCCATCAACCAGTGCCGGGTCGTCGCGGGGTCGTGGCGACGCAGGCTCACCAGCAACACGCCGAGCGCGGCGGCCAGACCGAAGCTCGGCCAGAACATGTCCGCCTGCCATTGACCGTGGAACTGCGCGTTGGCCATTTGCGAGAGAAACGTTGCGGGAATGATGTAGCCGATTCCGTAAAGGGCATAAATGATCGCCAGACGACCGATGCCTCGATTCGATAGGCCGGCGTCAGTCATCGCCACCGGTAAGCCGCTGACCGGTGGCGGCAGAATGCGCCAGATCCCGAGCATCATCACCAGCGCTGCGGCGGCGTAGATCAGCCACAGCGTCGCCGAGGTCTGATTGAGCAGATGTGAGACCAGCGCCAGCGACCCTGTCAGAAAAATTCCCAACCCGGGCCCGGCGAAGACCAGTGCGCCCAAGCGCGGACGACCCGCTGCCGCTGCCAGTGGCTGGCTTAGAGACGTGATCATCACCAGCACCCAGGCGCTCGCCACCCCGGTGCCGAAGCGCAGCACCCAGTGCGACCAGAAACCAGTGGCCCAGAACGACGCCAGCGTCAGCAACACGCACAGCCACAAGCCACCGTGCAGGCGCCGCTGAACCTGCTGCGGGCGGTGCGCGAACATCGCGTCCACCGCGCCGAGCAGGTAGCCCAGGTAGTTGGCCGCCGCAATCAGACCGGCGGCCGTGAGGTCGAACTGACCTTCGCTGAGCAGGTGCGGCATTTGTGGCGTGAGGGCGAAACGTCCGATGCCCATGGCCATCATCAGGGCGACGAAGCAGGCGGATAAGCGAATCAGGGGCGACATGGTCGGGATTCCTTCGAAGGATCAATGACCGTCAGGCTAGGACTGATTGACTTTCTTTAAAATTGAATAATAGTGAGTAACTTGTTCTGTTGTGGAGAATGCTTGTGGAGTTCAGCCAATTGCGGATCTTTCAGGCCGTCGCCGAAGAAGGGTCCATCACCCGCGCCGCCGAGCGCTTGCACCGCGTGCCGTCGAACCTGTCGACCCGGCTCAAGCAACTGGAAGAGCAACTGGGCGTAGAGCTATTCGTCCGTGAGCGTCAGCGTTTGCAACTGTCGCCTGCGGGAAAAGTCCTGTTGGACTACACCGACAAGTTGTTCGCATTGCGTGATCAGGCCAGCGCGGCGGTGATGGGCGGGCAACCGGCGGGGGATTTTGTCCTGGGGACGATGTACAGCACGGCGGCGATTCATCTGCCGGCGTTGCTGGCGCGTTATCACAAGCAATACCCGGCGGTGAACCTGCAAGTGCAGTCGGCGCCGAGCGGCGAGTTGCTCGAAGGTCTGCTCACCGGTCGGCTCGATGCGGCGCTGGTCGATGGCCCACTGGAACTGGCCGGGCTGGATGGTGTGCCGTTGTGCGAAGAGCGGCTGGTGCTGATTACCGAAACCGATCATCCGCCCGTGCGCAGTGCCAGGGATGTCGAAGGGCGTTCGGTGTTCACCTTCCGTCAGGGCTGTTCGTACCGCATGCGCCTGGAGGCGTGGTACGCGCATTACCACGCGGCGATGGGCCGGGCGATGGAGATCGAGTCGTATCAGGGCATGCTCGCCTGCGTCATTGCCGGCAGTGGCGTGGCGTTGATGGCGGAGTCGATGCTCGCCAGCCTGCCGGGCCGCGAAAGCGTCGCCGCGCATCCGCTGGCCGATCCGTTCGCGGGTGCGACAACGTGGCTCATGTGGCGCAAAGGCATGGTTGGCGCGAACCTGAACGCCTGGGTTGAGGTCCAGCAAGCGGTCTATCCTGCGGCTCAGATCGAAACCCGAGAAACAGCCTGAACCCATGCCGGCGAGCTCTGTTCAATTCAGTAACAGATCATTGCGGATTTGGCCGAGCATTGCGCAGGACTTCGGACTATTATCAGTGCGAAGCGGCCTCAGAATTCCGGCCGCTCAGCACCACCCTGAAGGGGGCATGACGATGAAAGAGAAAATTCAAAACTGGCTGCACGACCTGGGTGTTGCCCTCGGCTTGATCGAACCGCCCATGCAACCTGTACCGATCCGCACCGATGACGAGCAACGCCGCCGTCAACAACGGCGCCGGTAATGCCCCTGATCTGAAGATCAACGGATAAAGATCAAAATATCGCAGCGTTCGGCAGCTTCTACCTGAAACGGTGCAGCAGCAGCCGAAGTCTGCGAACTTTTGCTTTCAATGCCGGCTGATCTCCAGCAAAAACCGGCTCAAGTCATTCGCGGTCTTCGCGGTCTTGAGCATGCGGTCTTCCTCGGCGGTGAACGCCGTCAGTCCGAATTCATCTTCCAGATGGAAGATCAGATCTTCGATATCGGCTTTCTCCAGACCCAGTTGCCCCAGGCTGGTGTGGTCGTTGAATTCACGATTTTCCAGCAAGCGGCGGATGAACCGGTGCACGGCGGCACGCACGGCAGCTCTTCTCATGGCAGTCTTTTCGATGGTTGTGCTCTTGAGTGAAGCAGCCCTCAGACGTGCCCGCGCAACCACTCGTCAATCATCGAACGTAAATGCTCACCGGAAAAACTGCCGAAGTGACCGCCATGCACAGTACGGATCGGCAACGCCTGCAAACGCCGCAGGCTGGTGGCGTAATCCTCCAGATTGGAGTGGTAGGCGTCTTCGATCAGCGGCCCGTCGTAAATGATGTCGCCGCTGAACAGGGTTTGCGTCGCCGCCTCATACAGGCTGATACCGCCCGGCGAATGCCCCGGTGTGTGCAGCACTTGCAGCGTGCGATTACCCAGATCCAGCACGTCGCCGTCCTCGACAAAACCTGTCGCCGGCGCCGCTTTGACCCGGTATTCGGCGTAGCACAACGGGCAATCCGGGTGCGCTTCGAACATGTCATCGCCGACGAACGCGCGGCTCAGATCATTCTCCCCATCCGGCGCCGCAAGGATGTCAGCCTCGGCCGGGTGCACCAGGCGTTCCGCAAACTCATGATGGCCGGCAATGTGGTCGAAGTGGCAATGACTGGCCACCGCCACTAACGGGCGTTCAGTCAGCCACGGCAACTGCTCACGCAAGCTGACCAATCCCGAACCGCTGTCCAGCAACAGGTCTTTGTCGCGGCCCTGCACGTGCCACAGGTTGCAGCGGTAGAACGGGCGGATATACGGCTCATGGATCAACCGAATGCCATCGCTCAGGTGCTGCACTTCAAACCATTGATCGCGCGAAACAATCTTCATCAGCCATTTTCTCCAGACGAAAAAAACGGGTGTGGCAACCGACGCCACACCCGTCGAAGAAAGCATCAAGTCGTTACATCAAGCTTAGATCGCGCTCGCCACGGTGGCCGGGCGCGGGGAGGCCAGGCTGACCACCACAAAACTCACCAGACCCACTGCCAGGCTGTAGTAGATCGGCGTGTTCGCATCCAGACCGTCCTTGAACATGAACAACAGTGCGGTCGCGAAGCCCAGGCCCATGCTGGCGATGGCGCCGGCGGTGGTCGCGCGTTTCCAGAAGATCGCCCCGATCAGTGGGACCAGCATGCCGCCCACTAACAGGTTGTAGGCCAGCGTCAGGGCGCTGATCACATCATTTACCACCAAGGCGATACCCAGCACCGCGATGCCGGTGAGCAGCGTAAACAAACGGCTGACGGCAACGTTGGACTGCTTTCCGCCTCGCAGTTTCGGCAGCAGGTCTTCGGTCAGGGTGGTGGACGCGGCCAGCAGGCCGGCACTGGCGGTGGACATCATGGCCGCCAGCGCTGCGGCGATCACCAGGCCACGGATGCCGTCCGGCAGAGAGACTTTGACGATGGCGGCGAAGGCGTTGTTGACGTTGTCCAGATCCGGAATCAGCACATGTGCCGCCATCCCGATCAATGCGCAGACCAGGCCGTAGATGATGCAATAGATACCGGCCGAGGTGCCGGCGTATTTCGCGACTTTTTCGCTTTTGGCGGTGAATACGCGCTGCCAGATGTCCTGACCGATCAGGATGCCGAAGAAGTAGATCATGAAGTAGGTGATGATCGTGTCCCAGCCGATGCTGGTGAAGTTGAAGCTGGCCGCCGGCAACTGCGCCACCAGTTGATCCCAGCCACCCACGCGGTACAGGCAGATCGGCAGCAACAGAAACATCAGTCCGACGGTCTGGATACCGAACTGCACGATATCCGTCAGTGTCAGCGACCACATGCCCCCGATGGTCGAATAGATCACCACAATACCGCCGCCCAGCAGCACGGAAATCCAGAACGGCAGGCCGAACAGCACTTGCAGAACGGTACCGATCGCCAAAACCGAGGTCACGCCGATCATCAGGGCATAGGCGAGCATGATGGTCGCACTCGCGGTTCTCGCCATCGGGTTGTAGCGTTTTTCGAGCACCTGGGTGACGGTGAAGACCTTCAGTTTCAGTAAAGGCTTGGCGAGAAACAGGTTCAGCGCAACGATGCCGCAACCCAGTGCCGCGCACAGCCAGAAACCGGAGATGCCGTGTACATAGCCCAGTCGTACTGTGCCGACGGTGGACGCACCACCGAGCACGGTTGCCGCCATGGTGCCCATGTACAGCGACGGGCCGAGGTTGCGGCCCGCGACCAGGTAGTCTTCGTGGGTTTTGGCCTTGCGCATGCCGTAGTAGCCGAGTATCAGCATCGCTGCGGCGTAGATGAGGACGACGAATAAATCCAAAGCCATGATGGCGTGTCTCCGATTGTCTTTTTTATGGTGAAACAAATGTGGTTCTGTATGGCGGCCCTGTGTGGGAGCGGGCTTGTTCGCGAAGGCGGCGGCACATTCAAAAGTGATGTGACTGATAGACCGCTTTCGCGAGCAAGCCCGCTCCCACAGGGGATCTGCGTCAGGCGGCCTGACGCAGTTCAGGTTTTTCCATGACCTGGCTGCGCACATCCTTCGGGCCGAACACTTCGCGCGGTTCCGGGAACAGGCTCAGCAGCGTCAGGTAAACCACCGAAGCCAGGCCGAGGGTCACCGGCAAACTGATGTCGATGCCACCGGCGATTTCACCCAGCGGGCCGACGAACTGCCCCGGCAAGTTCACGAAGCACAGGCCAACCGCCGCGCTCGGAATCCATGCACCGAGGCCGCGCCAGTTCCAGCCGTGGCTGAACCAGTAGCGTCCGCCTTGTTCGCCGCGAGTGAACACTTGCAGGTCATCCGGGCAGTAGAAGCCGCGACGCACCAGCAGACCGATGATCATGATCACCATCCATGGCGTGGTGCAGGTAATGATCAGCACGGCGAAGGTCGACACGCTCTGCACCAGGTTCGCGGCAAAGCGCCCGATGAAGATGAAGGCAATCGACAGCACGCCAATCAGCAGCGTCGCTTTCACCCGCGAGAGAACCCGTGGGAACACGCTGGACATGTCCAGCCCGGTGCCATAGAGCGAGGTGGTGCCGGTGGACATGCCGCCGATCACCGCAATCAGGCACACCGGCAGGAAGAACCAGCTCGGCGACACCGCCAGCAAACCGCCCACATAGTTGTTTGCCGCGATGTAGTCCGGCGCTTTGATCGCGACGATGGTCGCGGTGGCCAGGCCGAACAGGAACGGGATGAACGTGGCGATCTGCGACAGCACCACGGCGGCCATGATGCGTTGCTTGGAGGTTTCACGCGGGATGTAGCGCGACCAGTCGCCGAGAAACGCGCCGAAGGAAATCGGGTTGCTCATCGCCACCAGCGCGGCGCCGATGAACGCGGCCCAGAAACCCGGCTGACCGAGGTTCACCGTACCGGCGTAGTTCACATCGAACGGACCGGCGAAGGCGAAGATGCCCAGCAGGAACAACAGGCTGGCGCTCCACACCGCGATCTTGTTCACCCACAGCAGAAAGCGGAAGCCGTAGATGCACACGGTCAGCACCAGAATCGCGAACAGACCGTAGGCCAGGCCCAGGGTCAGGTCGGTTTCCGGCAGACCGATCAGGCGTTTCGCACCACCGATCAGCGCATCCCCTGAACTCCACACCGAGAGCGAGAAAAATGCGATGGCGGTCAACAGCGACAGGAACGAACCGACGATCCGCCCGTGCACGCCGAAGTGCGCACCGGACGACACGGCATTGTTGGTACCGTTGAGCGGGCCGAACAGGCCCATCGGTGCGAGGATCAGCGAGCCGAGCAGCACGCCCGACACAATCGCCCAGACGCCGGCCTGAAAAGACAGACCGAACAGCACCGGGAAACTGCCGAGCACGGCGGTGGCAAAGGTATTGGAACCACCGAAGATCATCCGGAACAAGTCCGTCGGGCCTGCGGTGCGTTCGTGGTCCGGGATCTGTTCGACCCCGTGGGTTTCAATGTGCGTAAGGCTTTTGTCGTTGTTGTTGTTATTCATGATCTGCTCCGATCATAAAGGCGCGCTCATCGTGCGTGAGCGTCACCTGTCTTGGCTAAGGGGATGGCAGCCCTTCCGGCATTGCGGACAAATGTTCGTGACAGGCCAGCCAATGGCCTTGTTGTTCTAGGCTCGACGCTTGTTTCTTGAAAACAATCGTCTCGCGCTCCTGGCTGAAGTGTTGCTCCCCTTGCATGCGCAGCTCGGTGGCCACGTCATGGATGAAAATCGCCACGTCACCCTGCAGGCTGACGAAGGCGTTGCTCGACGTGCACGACAGCACTTCGAAGCCATCCTCGGCGCGCCAGCTGTCCCACAAGGCCTGATAGGCATCGCGCGACAGCAACGGCTGGTCGAGGGTGTAGAAGACGAAACTCGCATCGGCGCTGAACGCGCCGAAGTAAGCTTCGCGATCGTTACGGGCAAAGGCGGACACCAGTTCGGCGGCCGCTTGCAAAACCTGATCACGTTCGTTCATGACCCGATCCTCAACGATGGACCACGCCAGGCAGTACGCAGAGCATTTCGTACAGCAGGTTGGCGGCCAGCAGCGAGGTGTTGCCGGTGGTGTCATAAGCGGGCGAGACTTCTACCAGATCGCAACCGATCAGGTCGAGGCCTTGGCAGCCACGAACGATTTCAATCGCCTGAATGGTCGTCAGACCACCGATTTCCGGGGTGCCGGTGCCTGGCGCCCAGGCCGGGTCGATGCCGTCGATGTCGAAGCTGAGGTACACCGGACCGCCACCGACTTTCTCGCGCACTTCGGCCATCAGCGGTGCCAGCGACTTGTGCCAGCATTCTTCGGCCTGAACCACGCGGAAGCCCTGATCGCGGCTCCAGTTGAAGTCGTCAGCGGTGTAACCCTGAGCGCGCAGACCAATCTGCACGACACGGTCGCAATCCAGCAGACCTTCTTCGACAGCGCGGCGGAAAGTGGTGCCGTGGGCGATCTTTTCGCCAAACATGTGATCGTTGACGTCAGCGTGGGCATCGATGTGCACCAGACCGACCTTGCCGTGCTTTTTATGGATCGCACGCAGGATCGGCAGGGTGATGGTGTGGTCGCCACCCAGGGTCATCGGGATCACGTTGTGCTCAAGGATGTTGTCGTAGGCTTCTTCGATGATGCGCACGGCGTCGAGCAGGTTGAAGGTGTTGATTGCCACATCACCGATGTCGGCGACCGACAGCGAGTCGAACGGCGCCGCGCCGGTGGCCATGTTGTACGGGCGGATCATCACCGATTCGGTGCGGATGTCGCGTGGCCCGAAGCGGGTGCCGGGGCGCAGCGACGTGCCGATGTCCAGTGGCACGCCTACGAAGGCAGCGTCCAGGCCGGCAGCGGTCGGTACATGGGGGAGTCGGAGCATGGTGGCGATGCCGCCGAAGCGCGGCATTTCGTTGCCGCCCAGTGGTTGGTGAAGAATCTTGTCCACGGGTAGGGCCTCATCGTCTTTGTTTTATTTATGTCGGCGCGCCGTTGAGCACGGGTTCGGACGCCGCTGTGGGGCCGATGATGCGAAATGTAGTGCGACGGAAGAATCGCTACGGGCAAAAACTTAGTTCAGATTTTTCTAAACTAATGGGCGACGGGCGATTAGACTTTGTCGGGTTCGGGTCGTGTGATCGGCAGGAGATCGTTGCCCTCACCCCAGCCCTCTCCCCCAGGAGAGGGAGCTGATCTCTATTGCTTTCGAATCCTGAGTTCGACTCGATATCGCAGGTCGGCGTAAATCCTCATAACAGCTCGGTAGGCTCCCTCTCCCTCCGGGAGAGGGCTGGGGTGAGGGAAGGTTCTATCAGGCAACACATCTCTAAAGCCCGGAGTAGGCATGGCCAACGCTTTACCCGACCTGAAACTGTTGCGCATCTTCGTCAGCGTCGTGCGGCACCAGGGGTTCGCCAACGCGCAGCAGGAACTCAATCTGTCGACCTCGGCGATCAGCACCTACATGAGCCAGCTCGAAGCCGCGCTCGGCCTGGTGCTGTGCCATCGCGGACGCGGCGGGTTCAGCCTGACCAGCAAGGGCGAGTTGTTCCACCAGGAAACCCTGCGCCTGCTCGCCGAACTCGAAGGTTTCGAGCAGTACGCCGCCGCGCTCAAGGGCGAACTGCGCGGCACGCTCAACCTCGGCGTGATCGACTCCACCGTCAGTGACAAGGCGTTACCATTCGCCGAAGCCATCGGCGCCTACAGCCAGGAACACCCGGCGGTGCATTTGCATCTCTCGGTCATGAGCCCCTATGAACTGCAACTCGGCGTGCAGGACAACCGTCTCGATCTGGCCATTGGCGCGTTTTCCACACGCATGAGCGGTCTGGTCTACATGCCGCTGTACCGTGAACAGCACTGGTTGTATTGCAGCAGCCGCCATCCGCTGTTCAACGAGCGGCGCATCCCCGAGCAGGTCATCACGCAGCAACGGATGGTCGGGCGCGGTTACTGGAGCCAGGCGGAACTGGCCCGGCACGGTTTCAAGCACAGCGCCGCGACTGTGGAAAGTATGGAGGCGCAGCTGATTCTGGTGCTGTCCGGCGCCTACATCGGTTACTTGCCGGAGCACTATGCTCAGGCGTGGGCCGACAAGGGCGATTTGCGCGTGTTGCTGCCAGCGACGTTCGGTTATCAGGCGCCGTTTTCGATGATCATGCGCCGTGGCCGCAGCCGCGAGCCACTGATCCAGACCTTCCGTGATTTGCTCAAAGCCCAGCTCAATCAGGCTTAGCTTGCAGGAAAAAAGTATGTCCAGACCCCAATGCCCGCGCTGCCTGCGCCCCCAGACCCATTGCCTGTGCCCGCTGATCCCGAACCTCGACAGCCGCACCCGGGTGCTGCTGTTGCAGCATCCGAGCGAGGTCAATCACGCGTTGAACACTGCGCGTCTTGCCGTGCTGGGGTTGAGCAATGCCGAGCTGATTGTCGGTGAAGTGTTCGAGGATTTGCCGACGCTGTTGAATCGCCCGGGGTATCAGGCGCGGTTGTTGTTTCCGGCGGATGATGCCCAACCGATGCAGGCTTACGGTGAGTCTGATGAGCCGTTGCTGCTGGTGGTGCCGGACGGCACCTGGCGCAAGGCGCGCAAGATGCTGCACCTCAATCCGCTGCTGGCGGCGTTGCCACGGGTGACGCTGGCAGAGGGCGGCGTGTCGCGCTATCGCTTGCGCAAGGCACCGGGGCCGGGGGCGTTGTCGACGATTGAGGCGATTGTGCAGGCGTTGCAGACGCTGGAGCCGTCGGCGTCATTCGAGCCGTTGCTCAAGCCGTTCGAGGCGTTGATCGAGGGGCAGATTGCGGCGATGGGGGAGGAGACCTTTCAGCGTAATCATTCGAAATGATGGGTGTTTGTGCGGGCGTCTTCGCGAGCAAGCCCGCTCCCACAGGTTCTGAGGTATTCACAGATTTTGTAGCCGACACGGACACTGTGGGAGCTGGCTTGCCAGCGATGGGGCCAGTCAATTCACCACAAAATCCGGATATCTCTAGCGCTCGCGCATCGCCTCGGTCCGCGCTTTGAGCACGGGTTTGAGCAAGTAATCCAGGACACTTTTCTCCCCGGTAATAATGTCCACCGTGGCTACCATCCCCGGAATGATCAGCAGCGGTTTCAGATCCCCGCCCAGATGGTTTTTATCGGTGCGCACCTGGATCAGGTAGAAGCTGTTGCCCTTGTCATCGGTAATCGTGTCCGCACCGATCAACTCAAGCCTGGCACTCAGCCCGCCGTAGATCGTGTAGTCGTAGGCGCTGAACTTGACCATCGCTTTCTGCCCCGGATGCAGGAACGCCACATCCTGCGGCCGCACCTTGGCTTCGATCAGCAGGTTGTCTTCCAGCGGGACGATTTCGACCATGTCGCTGCCCGGTTGCACCACGCCGCCAATGGTGTTGACCTTCAATTGCTTGATCACCCCGTGCACCGGCGACGTCACGGTGGTGCGGGTGACGCGGTCGTCGATGGCAATGCTGGTGGCCGTGATTTTCGACAGGTCGGTGCGCTTCTCGTTGAGCTCCTTGGCCGCCTCGGAACGGAAGGTTTGCTCCGACTCGTCGATCTTGCTGCGAATCTCGGCAATGGCCGATTCGGCGCGAGGGATTGCCAGTGTTGTCGCGTTCAACGAACCTCGGATTTCCACCGCACTGCGTTTCAAACGCAGGATTTCAACCGGCGAAACCGCACCGGTTTTCACCAGCGGTTCGGACATGTTCATCTCTTGCTGCAACAGCGCCAGGCTGGAACTGAACTGGCCCTGCTTGGAGCGAAACTCGGCGAGTTCCTGCGTTTTCTGGCGCAACTGTTCGCTCAGCGTGCGTTGTTCGCTGGCCAGGCGGCGCTGGCGTTGTTCATACAGCGAGCGCTCGTCTTCGGCGACTTGCGGCGCCTTGGCGATCACTTCATCGGAAAGCTTTAACGGCCGGCCATCGGCCTCTGCCGATAGCCGTTCGACCTGCGCCGTCAGCGCATAGCGGTCAGCCTCGCTCTCGCCCTTGTTCGAACGAAAGCGCGTGTCATCCAGACGCAACAGGGTGTCGCCCTTGTTCACCATCTGGCCTTCGCGGACAAAAATCTCGGTGACGATCCCGCCCTCAAGGTTCTGGATCACCTGCACTTTGCTCGACGGAATCGCCTTGCCTTCGCCCATGGTCACTTCTTCGAGCACGGCGAACCTGGCCCAGACCACTGCAGTGATCAGCAACGCTGCCGTCAGCCACACGGTGATCCGCGACCAGCGCGGTGAGTCCTGCAAGGACGCACCGGCGGTTTCCGGCATGAACTCGGCTTCGGCGCTTTTGCCGAAGCTGTCGAAGTAGCCACGCGATTTGCTATCGGAGGAAGCAGACATGGGGCAACTCCTAGACCGCCGCCGAGCCGACACGGCCCTTGCGCAGTGCATCGATGACCGCTTCTTTCGGACCGTCGGCGACGACCCGGCCGTTGTCCAGCACCAGCAACCGGTCCACCAGGCTCAGCATCGAAGTGCGGTGGGTCACCAGCAGTAAGGTTTTGCCTTGCACCCAGCCATGCAGTTTCTGCCGCAGCAAGTCTTCACTGCTGTTGTCCATGGCGCTGGTGGGTTCGTCGAGCAGCATGATCGGCGGATCAAGCAATAGCGAACGCGCCAGCAAAACGGCCTGACGTTGCCCGCCCGAGAGCAGTTGCCCGCGCTCGCCGACGGGCCGGTCGAAACCTTGTGGATGCTGGCGGGCGAGTTCGGTGACGCCGGTCAGTTCGGCGACTTCGAGCATCCGCGAATCACTGATGTAGCGCGCGCCGAGCGTGAGGTTGTCGCGCAGACTGCCGGCCAGCAGCGGCAGGTCGTGAGCGACATAGCCGATCTGTTGGCGCAGGTCGGCGACATCGAGTTGGCGCAGGTCTAGGCCGTCGAGCAGCAACTGGCCTTCTTCGGGTTCATAGAAGCCCATGACCAATCGCGCCAGAGTACTTTTGCCCGAACCGCTGCGGCCGATGATGCCGACCCGCTCACCGGGTTTGAGGCTGAACGTGACGTTGCTCAGGGCCGGGCTGTTCTGGCCGTTGTAGTGGAAAGTCACGCCACTGACGTCCAGCGCACCTTGCAGTTGCGTGCGTTCCAGCGGCCGCTGTTTGCCGTCGCGTTCCTGCGGCAAGGCCATGAGGGCATCGGTGCTTTTCATGGTCAGTTGTGCTTGTTGATAGCGGGTGATCAGCCCGGCAATTTGCCCGAGCGGCGCGAGCACACGGCTGCCGAGCATGTAACTGGCGACCAGCGCACCGACGCTGAGGTTGCCGGCGATGATGCTGTAGACCCCGGCGACAATTGTCGCCATCCCCGAAAATTGCTGGATGAACAAGGTGCCGTTGGTGGCCAGCGCCGACAGATTGCGTGCGTGACTGTCGAGGCGGGTGAGGGCGCCGTGGGTGGTTTCCCACTTGTGCTGGCGTTCGCTTTCGGCGCTGCAGGCCTTGAGGGTTTCCAGGCCGCCGAGGGTTTCGATCAGCACGGCCTGGCGTTCGGCGCCGAGGCTCAGGCTTTTCTGCACGGTGTCGCGCAGGCGCACTTGAATGATCATGGCGAAGACGATGGTGACCGGAAACGCCAGCAGCGGAATCACGACCAGCCAGCCGCCGAGCAGGCCGATCACCACCAGCATCAGCACGACGAAGGGCAGGTCGATCAGGCTGGTCAGGGTCACCGCCGTGAGGAATTCGCGCAGGCCCTGGAAGTCGTGAATGCTCTGGGCGAAACCGCCGATGGTCGCCGGCCTGGCTTTCATCGCCATGCCGGTGATGCGCTCGAACAAAGTCGCGGAAAGGATCACGTCGGTTTTCTTCCCGGCGGTGTCGAGCAAGTGCGCGCGCACCACCCGCAACACCAGTTCGAAACCAGTGCCGATCAGCAGGCCGATCGACAGCACCCACAGGGTCGACGTGGCCTGATTCGGCACGACACGGTCATACGTTTGCATGACGAACAGCGGCACCATCAGGCCTAAAAGATTGATCAGAAAACTGGCGAGAATGGCATCGCTATAAAGCCATTTCGACAGCTTCAGGGTGTCGCGAAACCAGGCGTGCACACGCGGTACCAGCGGTGAGCGCAGGTCTTCGAGTTCGTGGCGCGGACGGGCGAACAGAGCCTGGCCGCTGTAGTGTTCGGTGAGTTCTTCGCGGCTGACCCATTGCTCGCCGCCCTCGGCTTCGCTGGGCAGGATCAGCGCTTTGCCGTCGTCACCGAAGCGTCGCAGCACGGCGGTGCGACCGTCGTTGAGCAGCAATAAGACTGGCAGATTGAGGGGTGAAATATCTTTCAGTTCGCGGCGCAGAATACGCGCCTGCAACCCGGCCCGAGCGGCGGCGCGAGGCAGCAGATCGAGACTCAGGCGTTGTTTGTCGAGCGGCAGCCCGGCACTCAGGCTGGCACGGCTGACCGTCGCACCATGGAGTTTGCAGAGGATCAACAGACCGTCGAGTAACGGATCATCGAAGCTCAGCCGCGGATCAATCCCGATGTTGCCGGGTTCCATGCTGGTCATATTGATCGCCTCTGTTGCCGCTTCAATGATCGTTCCCGCGCTCTGCGCGCAAATGACTCCAGGGGACGCTCCGCGTCCGGTGACCCGGAGCCTCACGGCCTGCATTCCCACGCTGAGCGTAGGAAAGGTCAGGACAAAGTCAGCCCCTGCACCGTTTACTTGAGTTCAGGCAAGCGCGCTTCGTTTTTGACTTCGGTCGCGGCAATCGCATCGGCGGGCAGCACCACCCGTTGTTTGCTCAGCAACTGGCCCATGTTCGCCAGCACGCGGTACATCGAATATTCCTCGGTGTAGCGGATTTCGGTGTAGCGGCGATTGGCGTTGTAGAGCTCGTTTTCACTGTCGAGCAAGTCGAGCAGGGTGCGTTGGCCGAGGCCGAATTGGTCCTGATACGCGGCGCGCACACGCTTGGTGGTCTCAGCGTATTCGCGGGCGGTCGGGGTCTGCTTCTTCGCGTTTTCCATGGCGTTCCAGGCCAGGCGAATGTTCTCGTTGAGTTGGCGCAGGGCGTTGTTGCGGATGTCCATCGCCTGATTGATGTCGTGGGCATTGGCGGCCAGTCGGGCCTTGTCGCTGCCACCGCGGAACAGGTTGTAGTTCATCACCACACCCACGCGCCATTCGTTGTCGTGGCCCTCGTCGCCCTGCACGTTGTTGTTCGCGCCGACGGCCGCTTCGGCATCGAAACGTGGGTAGAACGGCGATTTGGCGACTTCGTACTGGCTCTCGGCCGATTGCACGTCAGCCTGGGCGGATTTCAGATAGGGGTTGTTGTCGACCATGCTCTGCTGGGCTTCGCGCAACTCGGTCGGCATTTCGCCACGGGTCGAAGCCGGGGTTTCGAGCTCGTCGGGCATGCGTCCGACGACGCTGTAGAAGTTGGCTTCGGCGTCAGACAGATCGACTTCGGCGGTGTCGAGGTTGTTCTGCGCCAGTGCTTTACGGGCGACCGATTGATCCGAGTCAGCCGTGCTGCCGACGCCGCGCTCGGTGCGCAGGCCGATCTGATCGTTGACCCGCAAGTGCGCTTGCAGGTTGTTGCGTGCCAGGGTCACCAGTTCGCGACGCTTGAGCACTTCGAGATAGACCTCGATGGTGCGCAGGGCCAGATCCTGTGCGGTGCCTTGCGCGTAGTAAGCGCGCGAATTGGACACGCCTTTGGTGCGCTCGACCTCGTTGGCGGTGTTGAAACCGTCGAACAGCATTTGCCGCAGCCGCAGCTCGGACTGGGTGTAGTTGAGGATTTCGGTGTTGTGATTACCGAAGGCCCGGGTGTTGGTGTTGTCGCTGTAGCCACGGCCGTAGGCGGCGTTCAGATCGACGGACGGATAGAAGCCGCCCTTGGCGACTTTGACCTGTTCATCAGCCGACAGGCGCGCGTCCACGCGCGAGGCCAGTTCGGGATGGGTGGCGATGGTGCTTTGAATGGCCTCGGTGAGGTTCATGGCCTGGGCTTGAGAAGTGCAAGCCATGGCCAGCAAAACCGCGCTGCAGAGGGGGGTTAGAACGCGCATGGGTGCATCTCCCTGAGTCCTGATGGTGTGTTACTGTCGCCAATTATTTGACGATATTTTTAGGTCTAAGCGTTTCACTCTTGTAACAACAGAGCTAAGAACATCCTAGAGCGTAGCTAAGAAAAAATTTTCATAAGGGTTATTCCGAAAAAAACTTATGAGCTTTGTAAAAACCAGCACATTGTTCAGCATGAAAGCCTTTGTTTTATGCGCTTTAGGGAGCACAGGAAGGCTTGAGGAAAGTTCCATTCACTTTGCGACATACGGCGAAGTACTGCTGAAGGGGAGGGACGCGTAGCGGCAAATGAGCGACATTTTTTTGTCACTCGGGTGATTCACCGCCGTTACGTAGCGTGAGTGGGAAGGCTGCATTGATCAGGGCTGGAAAGTGCTTGAAAGCACTGAAGTTTTCCGCTCAGGCCGGCTCCTGCGAAACGAACTGTCGAGGGTGCGAGCGTTGCCCCGACAACCCGATTGAGCCATGGGCTGCTTCGCGAACCTGTGCCGACGGTGGTCGGCAGCGGAGGAATTCACATGGCAACGCTCATTGGTATCGTCACTAAAGTCATCGGTCAGGTGTTTGCGCAGGGCGCTGACGGCAGCCGTCGCGCCTTGGTTGAGGGGGATCGCCTGTTTGCCGGCGATCAACTGATCACCGGGGCCGAGGGCGCCGTTGCCGTTCATCTGCAAAACGGCCAGGAGCTGACCCTCGGCCGCGACAGCAGCCTGACCATGACCGGGCAGTTACTGGCCGCTCAAGCCGCCCATGTGAACGCGCCCGAAGCGTTGACCCCCAGCGAAGCGCAACTGACCGACGTCGAGCAAATCCAGAAAGCCATCGCCGCCGGCGATGACCCGAGCAAGACCGCTGAAGCCACCGCCGCCGGCCCGAATGCACCGGGCGGTGCGCCTGGCGAGGCGGGCGGCGGCCATAGTTTCGTGTTGCTGACGGAAGTCGGCGGCCGGGTTGATCCGATCATCGGTTTCCCCACCGCCGGGTTCAACGGCATCCCCGAGTTTCCCGAAGAGCGCCGTAACGCCGTGATCGACAACGGCGATGGCACGGTTCCGCCCGTGGTGGTACCGCCACCCGTGAACAATCCGGTCACCCTCACGGGCCTTGACGTTCAGGGCGGTGAGCTGACGGTCAACGAGGCCAACCTGTCGAGCGGTTCTGCCAGCAACAACGGCGCGCTGACCCAGAGCGGCACCTTCACGGTGTCCGCGCCGGACGGCCTGACCAGCCTGAGTATCGGCGGTATCAATCTGATCAATGCCGGCGTCGCCGTCGGGTTCCCGCAGTCGATCACCACGCAACTGGGCAATACGCTGACCATCACTGGCTACAACCCGACGACCGGTGTGGTCAGCTACAGCTACACGCTCAACGGTAACGAAACCCATGCGGCGGGTGACGGCACGAACAGCCTCGGTGAACAGTTCACCGTGATTGCCAGTGACACCAACGGCGACACCGCGACCGGGACCGTCGACGTCAATATCACCGACGACGTGCCCAGAGCGGTGAACGACAGCAACGGCACCGCCTCGGAAAGCCTGCTGACCCTGACCGGCAACGTCCTGACCAACGACGTGCAGGGCGCCGACCGCGTGCCGACCGGCCCTGATGCCGGGCCGATCACTGCCGGTACGTTCACCGGCACTTACGGCACGCTGGTGCTTAACGCCAACGGCACTTACACCTACACGCTGAACACCAGCGACGCCGATTTCAAAGCCTTGCACGGCGGCGGCAACGGCACGGAAACGTTCACCTACACCCTCACCGACGCCGATGGCGATACCAGCA